>CAYOLR010000022.1:0-1638 GCA_964404815.1 uncultured Halobacteriales archaeon | reverse complement strand
CGGTGGTGAGGTCGGCGATGGCCTGGGGGACGTTGGTCCCCTCGACGGCGACGGCGTTCTTGACGCCATATTTCAGAAGGGTCAACACGTCAGCCCGACCCTCGACGAGGATGATCGCGTCGCTCGATTCGACCCGCGGGCCGGCAGGGTAGCCCTCGTAGTCGGTGATGCGTTCGACACGGAGGCTCTCCCGGACCTCCTCGATCAGCTCGGTACTCGACATGAGGTCCTCATCGAAGGCGGTCGAAGCGAGTTCCTTGGCCCGTTCGATGACCTGTCGCCGCTTCGCGCGCCGGACGTCCTCGATGTTGTCGACGGTGAAGTCCGATTCGCACGGCCCGACCCGTTCGATGGTCTCGAGCGAGGCGGCCAGGATCGCGGTCTCGACCTTGTCGAGGCTGGTGGCGATCGTGACCGTGCCCGTCGAAATCCCGGCCTCGGAATCGATCGTCACGTCGATGCGGCCGACCTTCGAAGACTGCTGCAGGTCGCGGAGGTCGAGGTCGTCACCGAGCAACCCTTCCGTCTGCCCGAAGATCGCGCCGACGACGTCGCTCCGTTCGACGATCCCGTCGGCCGTGATGTCCGCATGTATCAGGTATTTGGCCGTTTCATCCATGGCATCCACCCCGTTCCGGCGCCCCACACGCCGGTCGGCTGTCTTATCGGAACATGAGAGGGTCGCGCACTAATAGGCTTCCGAAGGGATGGATCAGAACAGCGGTTCGCCCCGGGTCTCACGACCGAACGCGAGCACGACCACGCCCCCGAGTGCGAACATCACCGCCAGCGGCGTCAGGGCCGCCAGGTAGCCGGTCGAGACGAGCGCGCCGGCCATGATCGGGCCGATCACCGCCGCGACCTTGCCAACCCCGCCAGCGAACCCCATCCCGGTCGCCCGCGCCTCTGTCGGGAAGAGCTCCGGCGTGTAGGCGTAGATAGCGCCCCAAGCCCCGAGCCCGAAGAAGCTCGCCGCCAACAACCCGATGAGGAAGGGCCAGACGCCGCTAACCCCCACCCCGAAGAGGGCCACGCCCGGCATCGTCGCCGCGAAGACGAACGTGAAGACCCCGGAAAGGACGAGATACCAGCCGAGGGTGGGTTTTCGGCCGATCCGTTCGACCAGGTAGGCGGCGCTGAGGTAGCCCGGGATCTGGACCACGGCAACGATGCCGAGATAGAGGTAGATGTTCCCCACGACGCCGGCCGCCCCGACGGTCTGGGGCAGCCAGATGAAAACGCCGTAATAACCGAAGTTGATCGCGAACCATGCCGCCGCGATCATCAGCGTCTGGCGCCTGATGTCAACGTCGAAGAGGCGGGAGACGGGCGGCGTCGGTTCGAGCGAGAGCTGGTCCGCCTCGATGGTGGCCGCCTCCTGACCGTTGGCGTCGGCGATGGCCTCGATCCTGGCGTTGGCCTCATCGACGCGACCCTCCTTGGCGAGGTAGTAGGGCGTCTCGGAGAGCTGCGACCGGATGACGAACACGAGCAGCGCCGGGAAGGCGGCGCTCAGGAAAAGGATCCGCCAGCCGGCCACGGCACCGAATCCCGGGACCGCGATGGCGCCAGCCGGATCCGTTAGCGCCGAGAGGAACACCCACGCCAGGACGACGGCAATGATGTTACCGATCGGCC
>CAYOLR010000021.1:18806-22865 GCA_964404815.1 uncultured Halobacteriales archaeon | reverse complement strand
GACGCCGGCGCGAGTTTCTGTGGCGTGGTCAACTGGGAGACGACGGTCGAGAACGCCCGGGAGTACCTCGGCGACGTTCTCATGCGGAAGCTCGGCGGCACGCCAGACGAGAAGCCGGCGCTCTACGAGGAGCGGTCGCCGATCTCCTACGCCGACGAAATCGACGTGCCCCTTCTGATCGTCCAGGGGGCGAACGATCCGCGGGTCCCCCGGAGCGAGGCCGAACAGCTCGTGGACGCGCTCAGCGACCGCGACGTCGATCACGAGTATCTGTGCTTCGAAGACGAAGGGCACGGCGTCGTCCGGACCGACAACCGGATCGAGTACATCACGCAAACGGTATCGTTCTTCGAAACTCACCTCTGAACCTCGAAACCCCGAAGAATTCACGACAATGACGACGACTGATGTCAGCGATCGATCGGGCACCGTGGCCAACGAGCCGTCCATCGGGGACGATCCGGCCTCGAACCGCCCGATGTCGGTCTCGGAGATTCGGGAAACGTACGCCGACTACGCCGACTGCTTCCACCGGTTCGAACGCCTCGACCGGGCCGTTACGGGCCGGTATCGGCGCGTGCGGTTCGGCGACCTGGAGGGGCAGGTCCTGGACGTTGCCTGTGGGACCGGGACGAACTTCCGGTACCTCCCGGAGGGGGTCGACCTCGTCGGGATCGATATCAGCCCGGCGATGCTCGCAAAGGCCGAGGAGCGACTGACCACGCTCGGGATGGACGGGACGGTTCACGAGATGGATGCCCAGGCGCTCGAGTTCGCAGACGACCGCTTCGACGCGGTGATCTCCGCGCTGTCGATGTGTACGTTCCCGGACCCTGTCGCCGCCCTCCAAGCGATGGAACGGGTCTATAAGCCGGGCGGCACGATCCGGCTGGTCGAACACGGACTGAGTTCGGTCGGCCCGATCGCGCGCTTTCAGGAGTGGCGCGCCGAGTCACATTACGAGAAGATGGGCTGTCGGTGGACCCAGGACCCCGAGGCGGTCGTCACGAAGGCAGGCCTGCAGGTGCGGGACGTCACAACCGGTTTCCTCGGCATGATCACCACGTTTGAAATCGAGCCCGCGTGAGCGACAACCGATGCGAATGATCGGTCGGACCGCTTTTAACAGGGATCACCACTGGCCGCCGACCTTCCATGGTCGGTGGTGGGTACCGCTGGGATTCGTTTTGGTGTTCTCGGCGTTGGTGCTGCTATCAAACGTCGCGTTCATCCGGGTGCTCGGACCGTCACCGTCACCGCTCGCCGATCAGCTGTGGAACCTGCCGTCGCGGGCCATCCAGTTCGGCCTCGTGGTGCTCGTGCTACGGCTGGAGGTGGTTCGGCTGCAGGACCTCGGGCTCGGCCGCCGCCAGCTCGGTCCGGCCCTCGTCGCCATGGCCGGCGTCATGCTCGCCGTGAACGCGATCCTGGCCGGCAGCATCGTCCTCGCTGGCGGGACCTTGACGATCGACCCGTTCGGGCTCTACCGATCGGCACCCTACGGCTTTACGGCGAGGACGCTCCTCGCGGGCGGTCTCGCCCAGTACTTGTTCATCGGACCAGTCGAGGAGGTGGCTTTCCGCGGCTACCTCCAGAACCGAGTGACGGGCCTGCTGGGCCGCGGGTCCGCCCGGGTGCGGTCCGCCGTGGCGGTCGTCGTTACCGCCGCTGGCTTCGCTGCCCTCCACATCCCGACGCTGGTGCTCGTCGAGGGGGCCCCGGTGGGGGCGGCGCTCGGGACGCTCGTGATGCTCACCCTCTCCGGTGTCGCCTTCGGGACGATCTATGCGCTAACGCGCAATCTGTTCCTGGTCGCCGGGCTCCATGGGATCGGTAACCTCTGGCCGCTGATCCTGGATCCCGGTCCGGGCGCCTGGCCTGACTGGGGCGTCATCCTCGTGGTCTACGGCACCGTGGTCGTTGGGTATCGATGGTGGTATGGTGACGTCGTTCGGTCGGCCGGGCGTCACGCGCCGGCCGGGTGAGACATCCCACACGTTCGGACCCAACGGGGCGACCTCGACCCGATCGGCCCCATGTTCATAAGCCGCCCGGCAAAGCACAGGGTATGGAATCCGAACGGACGGCGGCCGAGGTCTTCGGGCTGTTGTCCGACGAGATCCGGCTCGACATCCTCCGGACCATCGCCCGGGCCCAACACGAGCGGAAACGCACGGGCGTGGCCGACCTGTCGTTTTCGGATATCTACGATCGCGTCGACGTTGACGGGACCTCCAAGCTGTCGTATCACCTGGGGGAACTGACCGGCACGTTCATCAGAAAACACGACGACGGATACGCGTTCACCCACGCCGGCGAGCAGCTGGTCCGGTTCATCCTCGCCGGAAACTATCAGCAGCCATCGGGGATCGGCACGATCGAGACGGACGGGACCTGCCTGCGCTGTGGCGAATCCGGCCTCCGGGCCACGCTGCACGACCAGTACTTCCTCCTGCGATGTCAGGCGTGTGACCAACCGACGTTCTCGTACAAGGTCACGCCAGCCCAGGTGGCAGCCTACGACGGGGCGGCCCTGATCGACGCCCTGACGTGGGAGTTGACCGGGGACCTGCTCAAGATGCGTCAGGGGGTCTGTCCGGAGTGCGCCGGCCGCCTCGACACGAGTGTCCTCGCCACCGGGGAGACGCCCGTCGACGAGCCGGTGCCGGCAGACTTCGTGACGATGAGCGAATGCGAGCAGTGTCTGCGCTTTCTGAGCCTCCCGCTGACACACGCGGCCGCCTTCCACCCCGCGTCAGTGGCCTTCCACTGGGAGCGCGGCATCGACATCCTGGGAACCGGGCTGTGGGAGTTCCACGCGCGCCTCCACGAGGGCGCCTGGTCCGCCGAGCAGGTCGGGACGGAGCCGGGGACGTATCGCGTCGAACTCCGGCGCGACAACGCGTCGGTCCGGCTGTATCTCGACGAAAGCGCCACGGTCACGCGAACCGAGCGCCTCCAGCGTCGGGATCAAAGCGATCGTGGCGCTTGAGGACGACCGGATCCAACCCCCGAGCCGGAAGGGCCCCCGGGCGCCAACCCCACGAGCGGCAGTCGGCCCGTAACCCGTGCCGTCGCTCGCGTGTCACATCTTGACCCGACGTCGGTCCGGGGAAGTGGGTTCTTATCAGCGGCCGGTGAAACCCCGGTCCGGAGCAACGGTCAACGATGCAATTGCTGCAATCGACACCTACCCCGCTGCCGGGCCACGGGGGCGGCTGGTTCCTGTTCGCGGTCGCCGGGCTCGCCCTCGTCGCGTTCCTCCTCATGCCGGTCGTGATCGGCATCGTCCTCTACGCCCGCCGCCGGTACGGGATCGCGGCCTGGAAGACGTTCCTGGGAGCCATCCTCACGCTCCCAGTTGGCTATGTCCTCTCCCAGGCCGTCTTCGGCGATCCCGGCGAGGTCGAACTCGAGACAATCGTGACCTTCCTGGCCGTGGTACTCGTCGTCATCCTGATCCCCGTCGCGATCGCCACCGCCGTGATAATGCGACTGACCCGTCGGGCGGTCGATTCGGCCCTCGTCTTCGGAATGGTTGGCGTCTTCGGCGGGTTCCTGGGGATCCTGGCCGTGGCCGCTACCCTGGGCGCCAGTTCTGGCGGTGGGGGAGCGGGGGTTCTGTTTCCGGAGCTGTGGCTACTGCTAGGTGACGTCGTCGGAACGACGATGGGCGCGCTGGTGGCCCTTCGCCTCCGGACCGCGGCGTGGTGGCCGACACGATAACCGGCGCTTCCCGGCCAAGCCTCACCCCCGGAGCGAGGCACCGGCCGAGCGATCGCCGCCCGCCAGGCGGAATCGATCCCGGCGACGAGGCTCGTGAGGATCCCGAAGCCAACGTCGATACCGAGATATGGGACAGCACCGGACGAAAGGGGAGGGGGATCGCCGAGGATCACAGGGGTCGCGACCATGGTGGCCGAGATGCTCCCCCCAGGCCGGTCGCCGCCCCGATCACCCCCAGCGGCGAGACCCCAACGAGCGTGGCTACCGGGTCATGGACCGAGGCCCCCGGCGCCGGGCGGCTTCAATGCGCCCCGCCACGGCCGCGAGCGCGAC
>CAYOLR010000021.1:15948-18796 GCA_964404815.1 uncultured Halobacteriales archaeon | reverse complement strand
CGAGGATCACCGGGGTCGCGACCATGGTAACCGCGATGGCGACCACCAAGCCGAACGTTGCCCCGATCACTCCCAGGAACGTGGCCTCGACGAGCGGGATTACCGGGGCGTCGACCGAGGCCCCCGGCGCCGGGTGGCTTCGATGCGCCCCGCCACGGCCGCGAGCGCGACGATGCCGACCCACAGGAGGATGTACAGCCCGAACGGGGTCGGGGCGCCCGCCGGCGCCCGGACCGGGCCGGCGAACCACGATCCGACTACGGTCAACAGTAACATTGCCCCGACGACGACCGCGGGCGAGACGGCCCGCCGGCCGACGTAGAACACGGCCGGCACGAACCCGAGGAGAACCATTCCGAGCAGGATGTACAGCCCGAGGTGGGGTTTGACCGCGAGCAGTTCGCCGAGGTCGTCGTGGCCGAAGGAGGCCCAGAGGACCATCGCGAGGCCGGCGTGGCCGAGCCCGCCGACCGACCCGGCGAGCAGGGCCCGCCTCGAGCGAAGCGACCCCGCCGAGGCTCCGTCCATGTCGAACGGCTCTTCGCTCCCGACCATAGGGCTTGTGTCCGAGCTGGATCGACCCCCGGGGCGGTTCCGGGGGCAATCCCGATGAGGTGCCCAGCGACACCCGTAGTGACGATCGGCCGGAAGGCAACAAGGCCGCTTTGAGCCTTGCCAGGGGTTTTATCGGTGGCCCGAGGACCCCCGCGTATGCCCGGTCCCGATGCGCGACGAGCGACGTGGGTGTCACGGCGGAAGTACCTGGCCGGCCTGGGAACCGGCCTCGTTGCCGGCCTGGCCGGCTGTAGCCTGTCGTCGACCGGCATCACCACCGAGACGTTCGGAGCCGACACGGACGGGAGCTGGAACCGGCATGTCAAGTTCACGCCGGCCGACGAGGGCGTCAGCCACTTCGGCAA
The DNA here is from genome assembly GCA_964404815.1 of uncultured Halobacteriales archaeon. Taxonomy (GTDB): domain Archaea; phylum Halobacteriota; class Halobacteria; order Halobacteriales; family Hikarchaeaceae; genus CAYOLR01. The sequence continues at coordinate 17,876 of CAYOLR010000021.1, read as the reverse complement.
CGCGGTCGACCTGGCGCCGGATGGCACCACCGCGCTGGTCAGTGCGACCTATCACGACACCGACGACGGGCTGCCGCCGGGGCCGGCGTACGTGCTCGAGCGGACCGACGGGGACTGGGGGGTTGCGGCGACCCTCCTCCCGGAGGACGGGGCGATGGAAATGAACTTCGGTGGCAAGGGGGAGTCGGTCGCGTTGTCGGCGGATACGACGACCGCCATCGTCGGGGCCGACCGAGCCGACCGGCCCAACGGCGCGGAGTCGGGGGTGGCGTACCTGTTCGAGCGGACCGACGACACCTGGAATCGGCAGTCACGGCTGGTGCCCGATGACGGCGATCGGAAGGACTTCTTCGGCAAGTCCGTCGCGCTGTCGGCCGACGGCACCCTCGCGCTCATCGGGGCCTGGGGGACCGACACCCCGAATCCGGGCGGCGGCGGATCGGCGTACGTGTTCGAACGGGCCGACGGTGGGTGGACGCAGCAGGCCAAGCTCGTCCCCGCCGAGGGGACCGGTGGTGCCTTCGGGTCGTCGGTCACGCTGGCCGCCGACGGTACGCGAGCCCTGATCGGAACGCCGGCCGACGACGAGCCCAACGGCCAGACGTCGGGCTCGGCCTACGTCTTCACGGCGGTCGAGGACGGGTGGCAACAGCGTGCGAAGCTCGCCGCCGCCGACGGCGGGCCGGGGGACTATTTCGGCGGGTCGGTGACGCTCGCCGGGGACACGGCACTCGTCGGCGCGCCGGAAGCCGACGAAGCCCACGGCGAGGCCGCCGGATCGGCGTACGTCTTCGAGCGAGCCGACGGCACCTGGACCCAGCAGGCGAAACTCGTCGCCGATGACGGCGACGGGACGGACCTCTTCGGCGTCGCGACCGCGCTGAGCGAGGATGGGTCGACCGCGCTCTGTGGCGCCCGCGTCGACGAGGACCCCAACGGCGACCTCGCGGGATCGGCCTACGTTTTCGCGGCGGCCGCGGACGGCTGGGGGCAGCAGGCCAAGCTCGTCGCCGCGGACGGGGAGTCCCACGACGTCTTCGGCCGGTCCGTCGCGATGGCGGGCGACGGGAGGACCGCCGCCATCGGGACGATGCGGGCGGGGGCGTACGTGTTCGGTGATGGGGCCGGGGGCTCGTGACGGCCGACGGCCAGATTATCGACTCAAGGGGGTCCAGACGGCTAAACGTTCGTCAGGCCAACGGGCCAATAGGAAGGCCCAGCCGTCTCACGCGTCGACCGTTGCAGTCGGCTGGGCGGACCCGAGCAGCGTCCGGAAGACCAGCACGCTCGCGGCGACCGCCAGGACGGCACAGGCGAGGTACTCGGCGGCGAAGCCGACCCGCGAGACGAGCGGGAGGGCGACCAGCGGGCCGAGTGTGGACCCGAAGTCGCCGAAGACGTTGTAGACGCCGCCGAGCTTGCCCACGTCGTCGGCCGGACTGATGTCGCCGAGGTAAGCCATGAGCGGTGGGTTGGTCCCGCCGACGCCGATCCCGATCAGCGCGACGGCGGCCACGATCCCGGCGAGCGTGGGGACGGCCACGAGGAGGACGAACCCCGCCCCGAGCACGATCAGCATCGGGACGGTCACCAGGGCCCGGTTGTCGAGGCGATCCGAGTACCGGCCGACGAGCACGGTCGTCCCGCTCGCGCCGAGCACGCTGATGGCCATCACGACGCCGCTTACGCCCGTGGCGGACAGCAGGCCGATTGTGATGTCGAACCGGTCGGCGTACAGGACCGCCGTCGAGAGCAGGACGCCGGCGAAGAGGAACCGAACCACCAGGTTGACGGTCCCGACGGCGGCGATCCGGCCGTCAGCGGCGACGATACTCGGGAGGTCCCGGAGCCGGCTCGGCTGGACGTCCGGACTGACGTCCGGGAGGACCAGGAAGGCCACGACGCCGGCAAGCACGCCCGCGAGTCCT
>CAYOLR010000021.1:0-15921 GCA_964404815.1 uncultured Halobacteriales archaeon | reverse complement strand
CGTAGCCGGCCGTGTCGGCGAGCAGCCCGCCGACCACGAGGCCGGTCGGGAAGCCGAGGCTCTGGCCGCCGCGCATGTACCCGATCCACGTCCCCCGGTTGGCGGGCGTCGTGACGTGGGTGATGGTGGAGAAGGCGCCGACGAAGACGAACGCCGAGCCGACGCCCCACAGACACCGCGCCGTGATGAATATCGTCGGGCTCGAGAGCGGGAGCTGTGCGGCATGCAACCCGAGGATGTAGCCGAACGGGGCGATCCCCTGGAGGAAGAAGCCGAAGATCATCGGCCGACGGGTGCCGACCCGGTCGAGGATCTGTCCCGCCGGTGTGTTCATCACCAGCCGGGTGAAGCGGTTGATCGAGAGGATGAGCCCCACGACGACCGGCGAGATGCCCAGCAACGGGCCGAGGGTCGGGAGCGTGGGGAAGGCCACGCCGCCACCGAGCCCGCCGAAGAAGACGCCCGCGACGAGGCTACCGACGACGTAGCGGACGTCCGGGTCATCGCGTCCGACCACAAGTCAGGTCCTCCGGGCCGACGGTCGCTGGATGGCCACGCCTCGATCGACGCGAAAGCCGCCTAAAGTGACTTCGATGGACACTCGAAGCGGCGGTCGGCGGGTGGACCTGGGACGAACCGCGCGACCCCGGCAGCCTCGCGCGATGATGCCGGGCGTCGAGCGGCAACCCGGTCGCGATCAGGACGGTTCGATATCGCTCTCCTCGACCCCGTCGGCGTCCCCGGCGAGCATTGCACCGAGCGCGCCGACGCGATCGGTGCGGGGCCGACCGTAGATGACGTACCAGGCGATTCCGCCGACGATAATCCCGGCGGCACCGAGGATGGGGAAGGTCCCCATCTGGGTCAGCAACGCCAGGCCGCCAAGCACGCCGACGACCTGAATCAGCGGATAGCCGGGCGCCGTAAACTCGGGCTGATAGAACGCCGGATCGCTCTCCCGGAAGGCCACCAGGGCGAGGTTTTCGATGGCGAACACGAGGATCTGAAACGCGCTCGCCAGCTTCGCCAGCTCGACCACGGGCACGAACGCGATGAGGGCGAGTAACAGCCCGCCCGTCAGGAGGATGGCGTTCCGAGGGGTTTTGTATCGGGGGCTGATCCGCATGAACCGCTCGGGGAACAGCGAGTCACGGCTCATCGCGAGCGGGAACCGGGAGGAGGCCAACACCCCCGCGTTGGCCATGCTACTCAACGCCAGCACCGCGACGATCGAGATGGCGACGACACCGAAGCCCCCGAACAACTGGGCCGCACCATCGGCCATCGGCGTCAGCGAAACGCCGCCACCGGGGCCACTCGTCGTGAGGGGCAACGGGTCATTCAGCCCGACGACGACCGTGACGACCGCCGCGTACAGCGCCATCATGATCCCCATCGAGCCCAGCATCGCGACCGGGAGGTTTCGCCCCGGGTTCTCGACCTCCTCGGCAACGCTCGCGATCTTGGTGACGCCGGCATACGAGACGAACACGAACGCGGCCGCGGTGACGATGCCCGCGATGCCGTGGGTCCTGAAGGGCGTGAACCGGCCAGTGTCGATGACGAGCCCGCCGTTGACGACGTACGCCGCAAGCGCAAGCACGACCGCCGTCACGACGACTGCCTGGGCCTTCCCACTTTGCTCGGTCCCCACGATGTTCAACACGACGATGATCGCCGCGATCCCCAACGCGACGAACTTCACCACCTCGGCGGGGATGGCAACGAACAACAGGAGGTACGCCCCGAGGCCGACCAGCGCGAAGGAGCTCTTGAAGACCAACGAGAACCACGCCCCGATGCCGGCGACGGTGCCGAACAGCGGCCCCATCGCGCGGTCGATGTAGAGGTAGGTCCCGCCGGACTCCGGCATGGCGGTCGCCATTTCGGCCTTCGAGAGCGCGGCAGGGAAGACCACGACGCCGGCCAGGACGTACGCGAGGATTACCGCCGGGCCGGCCTTCTTGAAGCCCAGTGCCGGGAGCACGAAGATGCCGCTGCCGATCATCGCCCCCATGCTGATCATGACGGTCGTGTACAGCCCGAGGTCCCGCTGAAGGTCCTCGCTCATCGCTTGCCGATCCGTCCTGGGATTGTCGAAAGGTTATACGTTACCCTCCGGGCTGGGTCGGCCCGGTTGCTATCGGGTCCGTCGCTCCTTGGTGTCGTCGGACGATGACGACGGGGATGGCGTGGCGGTCGGCCAGTCGATCCGGGAGGGTACCGAAGATCCGGTCGGCGATGGCCCGACTGGCCTCGCCCATCACGATCGCGTCGTACGTGGCAGCGTGTTCGATGATCGCCTCGTCGTGATGCGGAGCCTCGATCACGTCGAAATCGACCGTGTCCGGGTCAAGCCCGAGTTCGACCAGCGCGGCTTTCGCCTCCTCGAGCATCGACTCGGCCGCCGCGAGCCCGTCGGCTTCGGTCTCGACGACGTGAAACAACGTCACCGCGGTGGTCTCATCGGCGACGATGTCGATGTACTCGGCGAGCCGTTCGAGGTTCCCCGTGTCGGGGAGCGGCACGAGTATCCGGTCGATCTCACCGATCGCCGCGGGATTGAGCTCCGCGGCGCAGTCCTCCTCGATCGCGACCTGATCAATGGCTTTCGCCCGGTCCGTGCCGAACATGAGTCGGGTCGTGACCTCGGCTCCAGCCTCCTCGAAGTCCGCTGCCAATGCGTCGAGTTCCCGCTGGGCGTCCTCCTGGAACTGGTCCCGGGCAGCGTCCGGCGGCGTTTGCTCCGGTAGCCGGTAGTGTCCGAACACCACGACCGACGCCCCGGCCAACCGCTCCATCAGCGGTCGCGAGACGTGCTGGGGATCGGGGAGTTCGAACGGCACCAGGATCCGATGGGCCATACTAGCTCGTCCCAGCCCTTTCGCTTAGTAATTTCGCGACGGCGGTTAATGGATGAAATCCAGTGGGCAATCCGGCTACCTCGATGCCGTTCCCGGCGTGAAAACATCGGATCGATGACCGACGAGCCCCGTCGAGACCACCGAGGCGACGGTCGGGTGGGTCGCCGCCACACCATTCAGTCCGATGTTCATACTCGAACAGCGCCGGCACGGGCTGGTCGCGGACCCAGGGCGCCATGGTCACCCGTTTCGGCAGCGTCCGCGGGATGTCTACCCCGACCCGGCCCTCACACCGGGGGTCCCGGAAGGTTCAGCCGTCGTTTAACCCTTCAGCGGGCTTAACCTTTTGATACCTGATATTACCATCAGATGCTGAACCAGTCCCGCCGGCGGTTCCTCCAGGTGTGCGCCACCTCGATGATCCCCTTCGCCGGGTGTACGGCTGACGAACCGCCGACCACGGACGCTCAACCATCAGCACCCGATTCCGCCACCCCGATGATCACGGGTGCCCCCACGGAGACGGCAAGGCCGACCTCCGAACCCCGCGTGGCCGAAGCCTGGAGCGTCGACACCCTCGCCGGCAAGGCGCACACGCTCATGCTCCCCGAGGTGTCCCCGGCCGAGGATCCGGCTGGGCCGCTCTACGCAGTAACGGCGGCGAATGAAATCGCCAAAATCGACCCGGAATCCGGCCGCGTCGCCTGGACGAAGGCGGCCCGCGGCGAAGAAGGCGCCAATCCGCCATTGACCCCGATCGAGGACGCCGTGTTCGCCATCAGTGAGACGTTCGACGACGAGCGACTGCTCACCCACGTCGAGGCACTGGACCCGGACACTGGCGACTCACGCTGGGCTTTCGAGGACCGGTTCTTCCTGGAGGTGCTCGGGGTGGTCGATGACATCGTCGTCCTTTCGGGCGAGTACATCGAGGTTCATCCTGACGAGATCGGCCCTGAGCGGTCCCCCGCCGGGGACGGACGCCTCTTCGGCCTCGACCTGAGCAGTGGCGAACAGCAGTGGGTCGTCGATGTCCCCGTTCTACGTGGTGCTGCCGTGGCGAGGCACGGCGCGTACGCACTCGAGTTTGTGGACCATGAGACCCATCTCCAGACACTCCATGCGATCGATCTGGACGGCAGTGAACGATGGAGCGTCGAGACCGGGTCGATCAATCCCGGTTCCCCAGTGGCGACTGAGGAACTCTTACTGGCCGGGGTGGGTGACGGCACCGATGCCGGCGGTGTGGGTCGGTATGATCCCGGTGACGGTTCGCTCCGCTGGCGATCGGGGCACTGGGCCCGTGGACCCGGCGATATCGCGGTCGATGGCGACACGATTCATGCTGGCAAGCACCCGTTTCTCGCGCTTGATCCGGATGGGAAAAAACGGTATCAGGCCAACCGGTTCGGATTTCCCGAAGCGCCGGCCACGCCGGAGACGCTCTATACCGACGGTGGGAGTCGAATCCAAGCGCTCGACCGGGCATCCGGGGAGGTCCGGTGGCAGTACCGGCCAAAGGACTACAAGTACACCCACGCCAGGGCGGTACTCGCCGACCAGATCGCCGTCGATCGGGGCATCGGGCCCGATCAAGAGGTGGTGCTCATCAGGGAATCGGATGGGACGGTGGCCGGAACCTTCCAGACGCCGGGGAATTACTTCGGGGCGGTCGGGGCCGGCCCGTGGCTCTTCCTCGGCGTCGAGAGTGAGGTCGTTGCCTACGACGTAACGATCGGGGGCCGGTGAACCGGAGTGGCGAATCGCCTGATCGCGGTCCTTGACGTCATCAGCTCATCCGTACTGGGCCATTCACGCCGTCGCCGAGGCGGCCCCCTTGACCGGTCAGCTCGGATAACTCCTCTCGCCACGGATGCGGTTAGGCGTCGTCCTCACCGTCGATCCTTCGGACGACGAGGACCGGCAGGTTGGTCCCATCGATGATCCGACTCGGCACGTCGCCGAGGATCTTTTCGATCAGCGAGGGCTCGGTTTCGCCGATGATGAGGAGGTCGTGGTCTTCGGCCGCATCGATGATCGCCGGTACCGGTTCGTCGGTCACGGTATTGACCGTCTCGATCCGCTCGGGGTTGACGCCGGCATCCAACAGCGCGTCCTCGCCCCCGGAGAGGAGCATCTCGCCGGCGCTGGGATCCTCCTCGCCCTCGGGGCTCGCGTGGAACAGGGTCACCGACGCGTCGCTCTCGTCCAACAGCGACCCGGCGAAGGCCAGGATCGCCTCCAGGTTCAGATCGCCACGGATCGGGACGAGTACCCGCTCGACCGACTGGACGTCACGGGCCACGAGGACGGCGTCACAGCCGTAGTCCTCGGCGACCCGATCGACCGTCTCGGCCCGGTCGCGGGTGAAGACCACGAGGGTCTCCACGCCGGTCGTCTCCTGCGGAAAGTCGCTGGCGATCGCCTCGATCCGCTCGATCGCCGCCGCCTCGTACTCATCTCGCATTTGTTCCGGGGCTGTCTGGTCCGGCACCGGATACCAGCCGACGAGCACGACCCGGAGTGGCTGGAGGAGTTCGATGATCCCGGTAGCGGGTTGCTCCTCGCTGGAGACGTCCACCGGCACGAGGATGGTCGGTTGCTGATCACGCATCGTTTAACCGCTCCTTGCGGACGACCAGGACCGGCCGACCCGATCGGTCGTGGACGCGGTTAGGCAGATCGCCCAGCACCCGTCCCCGAATGCTTGGTTCGTATTCGCCCATCACCACGAAGTCGTTTTCGGCGGCCAGGTTGAGGAGGTCGCGGTCCTGGGTCTCCGCGGTCGGTTCCTTCCAGGTGATGCGGTCGCGGTCCAGTCCACGCTCGGTGAGCCAATCGGTCGCCCCCCGGAGGTAGAGTTCGGATTTGGCGCTGCCCTTTTCGATACTCTCGGCGTGGAACAGGGTCACTGACGGCGTCCCGGCCTCCATGACGAGCCCGACGACCTCGAGGACCCTGAACATGTTCTGTTCGTCCTTCAGCGACACCAGGATTCGATCGAGGGAGTCGACCCGGCCCGGGATCAGGACCGCGTCGCAGTCATACTCGTTCGCGACCCGGTCGATGGTTTGCACCCGGTCCCTGGTGAACACCAGGACGGATTGGACCGAGGCGCCGTGATCGACGAAAGTTCGCACCACTGGTTCCATCGCGGCCTTGGCGTCGTCCTCATACTTCTCGCTCAATTGATCCGGCGCGGTCTGGTCCGGCACCGGATAGTATCCCAGGACCACGATTTCGAGCGGATGCAAGACGTCGACCAGTTCGAGGGGGATCTCGTCCGGCCCCGATGCGTCGATCGGCACGAGTAGTCTCGGTTCCGTTAGCATCGTCGTGTCACCTGTCTTGTTCGGGTTGTGTGGCCGTATCGGAGTGGGGGTGTCCGGGGGGCGTCAGTCATCGGGCCCCACCCCCTCGGGCGATGTGGCCGAGTCGGCCGGGAAATCGAACTCCACCTCGACTTCGGCCTCGATCGCGGGTGGGGAGCGGGACTGGCCCAACGCGCTGGTATCCTTGACTCGCTTGCGGACATAAAGGAGATACCAGCCGATCCCCCCGACGACCAGGACCGCAGCCAGCAGGATCTCCTGGACCGCCATGAACCCGATCAGGCCGAACGACAAGACCGCGCCCAGGGCGGGGACGAACGGGTACAGCGGCACCTCGAAATCGGGATCGTACCCTTTGGCCCCGGTGAACCGGAACACGATGAGGGAGACGTTCAACAGGCCGTATACGAGGAGGTGGAGCACGCTGCCGGCCTTGGCCAGCGCGTTGACCTCACCCAGCACGATGAACACCAGGATGAGCGCCCCGGTGATCACGATAGATCGATACGGGGTGTTGTACCGGTCGTGAATCTCGGCCAACCACTCGTCCATCAGCTCGTCCCGGCCCATCGCGTAGTTGATCCGCGAGGCCGATAGCACGGAGGCGTTGGCCGACGAGGCGGTCGCCAGCAGGCCGCCAAAGGTCAACAGCCCGACGCCGACCACCCCGACGCCGAATGCGCCGAAGATGGCCTCAGCGCCGATCGCGATGGCGGTCCCCTTGCCGGCGATGGCGTCCAGGGGGACCACGCCCAGGAGGACAACCATCGAGATGGCGTAGATCGTCGTCACCAGGACGACTCCGCCGACCATGGCGCGTGGGAGATTCCTGGCGGGCCGTTTGATTTCCCCGGCGACCGTCGCTACCTGGGCGAACCCCAGATAGGACACGAACACGAGGCCGGTCGTCGGGAGTATCGCGTCGGGCCCGTTCGGGAAGAACGGCCGTAGCGTATTCAGATCCGCCCGCGTCGCGCCGAGGGCCATAAAGAGGCCCAGGATGCCCAGCAGCACGATCACGATCACGTTCTGCAGGTCGCCCGTGCTGTCGGTACTCAAGTAGTTAATTAGGATGAACAGGATCGCGGCCACCAGGCCACCGATTTGAGGGCCGGACAACGGGACGGCGGCGACGACGCCGAGATCGAGGCCGAGGCTGGCGATCAACGGATCGATGTAGTTCCCGAAGCCGACGGCATAGAACGCGGTGGCGAACGCCAGGCCGAGCCAGTTCCCCAGCCCGGCGATCGATCCGAAGAGCGGGCCGAGCCCCTGGTTGATGAAGTGATAGGGACCACCGGAGGCCGGCATGGCGGTCGCCAACTCGCTCGCCGAGAGTGCCGTGAGGACCGCGATGGCCCCCGCGATGACGAACGCCAGGGCGGCCGCAGGGCCGGCAAGGGCTGCCGCGCTGCCGGGGAGGACGAAGATACCGGCCCCGACCATCGTCCCCACCCCGATCATGAGGGCCTCCTTGAACCCGAGCGTCCGTTCGAGTTGGGTCTCGGTCCGGCCGGCCATTGGCCTGCTTTCACCGGGGGCCATGAAAAATATGGCTCACACCAGCCCGGCCTTGGGGCGGTTTCGACCCGGGCCCAACGGTGGGGCTGGCAATCGGATAGCCCCGGCGGTTCCGACAGGTGCTCGATCGAGGCGGCCCCGGTCGTGACGGCGTGACCATCCGCGCGGCGTCACCCCCTCCGTCGGAAGCCGGCTTGGCTGACGACCGCCCGTAGTCCGGTCGTCTCCGCAGCTCACTCCCTGGTGGGCTCTGTGCACTCACGTATCAATCTACCTATAAATAGTCATGAGGCGTTCACCTCTCGATGACATCTTTCATCGAGCGACGCCCGATCACGGCGGCCCTCGCGATCGGCGTGGGCATCGTGGTCCTGGCCGTCTTCAGCCGGTTCGTGCTCTCACCGCTGCTGCCATCCCTCACCGAGCAGGGCCTCGGAGTGATTCTGAACTGGGTGTTCGTCCTCTTCAGCATCGCCCTCGTCGCCTGGCTCGGATGGTGGGACGAGATTCGCCTCCTGGGACGGATCAACCGGCGCGCCCTGGTCTATCTCCTCCCCTTTGCCGCGCTCGTCCTCCTCCCGGTGGCCTTCGGCCTCGCCATTCCGGAGGTTTCGCTGGTCGAGGGGCAGGTGCTCTCGCCGTTGGCGACCGTGGTCCTCATCGTGGTCGGCGTGGCCCTCGGCGCGGCGATTTCCGAGGAACTCCTCTACCGGGGTGTCCTCCTTCGGGCACTGGAATCCCGTGGCCACCTCTTTGCGGGGGTCTTCACGGCGTGCCTGTTTGCGGTCACCCACGTCTCCCAGATCATCATGGGCGGGCCCGTACTGGAGTGGCTCGTCACGATCGCTCTGATCGTCCCCACCGGGATCGGCCTCGCCGCCCTTGCGTTCCGGCTGGAGAGCCTCTGGCCCCTTGTCGCCTGGCACTTTGCCGTGGACAGCACGGCGCTGCACGCCGCAGAGCTGTCAACCGCGTACCTCGTCATCCTGATTGGGCTGACCGTCCTGATCGGTGTGATGGGGCTTTGGCTCCTCTGGAAGGACGATGTCGTTCGCCGGACCGGACCGGTGGCGCCGTCCGTCGAGCAGCCAAACTTCGTCTGATCGAGACGCATCGACGGTTTGCCTGGCGACCCGTGCTTGGGCGTCGGGCCCTCGTGAATTCGGTTTCGAGACGGCTATTCCTCGGGTGTCGGCACGTGCTCCATTGCCCAGCCTATAAATGCACCCCAAAGGCTCGGAACCACGGCGAAGGCGAGTGGGTGTATCCTCTCGGTCGAGGGAAATCATCATGGGAACCCCAGACTCGGCCGCGCCGGTCAGTGGTGGATCGCCGGCCGGCGGTGGCCGCCGGGAACCGCTCGTCAACCATCGGAGTACGGCCTTCATCGTCGCCGGCCTGCTCGTCCTCGCGAGCCTGCTCGCACCGGTTGGGTTTGGGCTCGTGGCAGATCGGCCATGGCGCTTCGCGCTTGGATTCGTCGGGCTCGGCGTGATCGCCCTTGCCCTCGGCCACCTCGGCCTCTATCCCGACGTCAAGGAGACTGCCCCGGTGCTGGCCCGAGTTGGCGCGGTGTCGACCGCCATCGCTGGAGGGGCCGCGGCGGTGCTTGTCGGGATGAGCGGGGCCGCCATCGTGAGTTCAGGCGGTGGCGCGGTACCCATCGTCCCGAAACCGGGCTTTATGGCGATTGGAATCGCCATGGCGCTGGGGGCCGGCCTCGGGTTCCTAACGTTCGGTGTCGCGGGCCGAACCGCGGCCGCGATCGGGAGGACCGTCCCGGTCCTGCTGGGGATCGCCGGGGCGGTCCTCATCGTCCCGGTGGGAGGTGAGTTGCTCGGACGAACGATCGGCATCGGCACGCCGTCCTGGCTGGTCGGTCCGGTCGTCGTGACGATGGCCCTGGCAACCGTCGGCGCCGGAATCGCACTCCGACGCTCGGACATGGCGGGGTCGGCAGCATGACCGGGGCGATCGACGAGGTGGTCGTCCTCGCCTACGCCCTCGGTCTGCTCGCGATCGGCGTGGCGGTCGCCCGCCGCCGGTCGAGCGCGTCCGATTTCTTCCTCGCCGATCGGAATCTGGGGCCGCTCGCGGTCTTCGCAACGGCGTTCACGACGTTTCTCGGCACCGGGTTACTGTTCACGTTGGCGGCGTTCGGCTTCCGCTTCGGCGTCGGGGCGTTTTTCCTTGTTGGAGCGGCTGCCACCGGCCTGGTGTTGTTGGCCTGGGCCGCCCCCGCGATCAATCGTCGGAGCGTTCGAGCGGACGCGATCACCCTGCCAGGGATGTTCGGCCAGCACTGGCAGGCTCGCACCCGCGCCGTCGCCGCCGTCGTCACCGCCGGGCTCTTCACCGCCACCCTCGCCGCCAACCTCCATGTCGTCGGGACCGTTCTCGAGGCCGTCACCGGACGTTCGCCGACGCTTTGGATCGCCGGGTTAGGCCTGGTGATGATCGCGTATACGGCCCTCGGGGGGTTCAGAGGCGTCGTCTGGACCGATGTCGCCCAGTTGCTCGTGGTCGTCGTCATGCTGCTACTGATCCTTCCGGCGAGTGTACTGCTCGCCCTGGAGCCGACGGCCCTGACCGAGCTCCCGTCGGGCCACCTGGATCCGACGACGCTCCCGTTGCCCATACTAGGGGCGTATCTCCTCATCGGCCTGTTCGCGTTCTTCGGCAGCCAGGACCTCTTTCAGCGCATCTTCGCCGCCCGGGATCCGACCGCCGCCCGTCGAGGGATGCTCCTCTTCACGGGGCTCCTCGTGGTGGCGGGCGCCGTCGCGGTCGGCCTCGGGATCGCGGCCCGGGTGGTCGTCCCGGGCGCGAGCCCGGACGCGGTCGTCCTCCCGCTGACGAGCGCGACCGTGCCGACGCCATGGGTTGGCGTCGCCGTGGTCGGGCTGCTCGCCCTCGCGAACTCCGACGCCGACTCGCAGGTCCTGACGGTCGCCTCGAACGTCACCGAGGATCTCGAGCCGGTTCTCGTCGATGAGCCCGGCCCCTGGTGGGATCGCTACGGCCAGCGGGTCGCTGTCGTCGGGATCGGAGCGGGTGCGCTCGCGGTGGCGCTCATCGCCCCGAACCTCGCGTCCTTGCTCGGGGCGGTGGGCTCGTGGTTCGCGATCCTCGGCCTCGTGGTCCTCGCCACGCTGTACTGGGACCGGATGACGGACACGGCGGCGATCGCGGGGCTCGTCGTCGGGTTCACCGTGCCACTGGCGGTCGTCGGGCTGACGGGGAACGCCCAGGCGGCTACCGTTGGCGGGCTCGTGACCGGGGCCGTCGCGGTCGGACTCGGTGCCTGGCGCGGTGAGCCGGCGCTCGGTGACCGGACGGGCCAAGAAGAGGCCGATCCGATGCAATGACCTGTGAATGCCCACGGTCGCCCCGGCCACGGATTGCTCCGGTGGCCGGCCTGCGATGTGTTGTGAGAAACAGCCGGCTTGAGGGTGACCTGAAGCGCACCGGCCAGTCGCAAGTCTCGATCCGGCAGGGGATCCGCGACCGGCTCCGTGCTGTCGCTTTCTGGAGTGCCGTTGGGCTCCCGCTGGTTTACGTTCCCATACTGCTCGGTGTCCGCTCGATCGCGCCGTTGGGAATCCTCATCCTTCTCGGCGGCCACGTCCTAGCCTTATTCGCGGGGCGAAACCATCGAAGTCACAGATCAGCTACCGATTCTTCCAGCGACACAACGCCTTAGTCGGCGCTGCCGAGCGCTCGCGCCAACTCGAGACCATCCTCGATCGAGAGCACGATCGTGTGGCCGTCAACGTCCGCTGCCCAGTCGTCGTACGCCGCCCGCGAGCCGAACGCCTTGGCAAACGGGCAGGTTTGCCGGTAGGCGAGCTCCGGGTTCGGACGGCCGGTCGGCGACGCGGCGGGGTCGTCAGCGACGCCGAACGAGAGAACCGCGCCTGATGGCGTGGCGGTGACGGTTGATCCACCGATGGAGAAGGCGATGGCGTCGCCGGTGACCGGGTCGACGGTCTCGACCTCGACGTGGTCGACAGCCGCCGTCGCGACCGGGACGACGACGGCATCAAGTGGGCAGTGGTACTGTCGCGTGGTCCCGTCACATGTGGCACGGTGGGGCGACTGGTCGGTGCGACAGAGCGTCTCCAGGTCGGGGTCGACGCCCTCCGATTCGACGAGCGTCGCCATCGCATCGACGTACTCGCCGAACGTTTCCGGTCGCTCGGAGAGACTGAGAGCGGTCTCGAGCCGGGTCCCGAGCGAGCGGGGGAGGGCCGGCCCGGTATAGGAGTTATCGTCCACGTGCATCGTCGTTAACCACGAGACGAAATAGCGCCGTCCTGGGAGGGCGTTACGCCACACTGACGGGGGTCGCTTTTATGGCGGCCGAGCCGTAGCCGTCGACCTCGGGCTCTGTCGCCTGTCAAATCGTGAGGGTATCGGGCCATTTGATGAAGACCTGGACCACGATCTGCCGGAAAATGGGGGCTGACGATCGCGGCTGTATCCGGCAATCGTCCTTCCCGAAGAGATAGCGCCCTCCGGCCGTGCGAGAGAGTTATGGCCCTTCTGTAGAGGAATCCTGCTCCGTGGGAGCGCCGATCAGATACACCTCGCCGAGGACCGCCGCGATGAGTCCACCGGCGGCGTCAAAGGCGAGATCCTCTAACGTGTCTGCAACCCCGTACTGCGTGAGCGCGCTTTCGCCACCGATCCGGACGTGTCCGAGGGCGAACTCGAAGATCTCCCAGTAGACACCGACCGCAAGCACGAACAGGAGGGTGAACACAACCGTCAACTGCGTGGGGAGGGCCACCGCGTCGCTGTGTTCGTCAATCGCTCGGAGTAGCGCGTACCCGATCCCGGCCACCAGCGACGCGCTGGCCGCGTGGGTCACGTGATCCCACCACCACACGTCGCTGTACAAATTCCCGGGCGCCCCGGGGATGCCAACGGCACCGACCACGTGCAAGAACACGGCCGTTGTGAACCACAACGACAGACCGGCGTCCATCGGCACGCTGGAGTTCCGTTCGAATAGCGCGGGCACGAACGTGACGGCAAGCCCGCCGGTCGCGTTCACGAGAATATCGACGTTCCGTTCGACCGCCCCGAGTGCGACAGCTCCCAGCATGAGCGCCTGCATGACTCGGGCCACCCGGGCTCGTCGTCGGCCCGGAATCGGGACCGGGCCATCGATACCGAAGCGCTGGGAATCGTCACTCATCGGGGGTCCGCCCCCCGTGATCGGTGAGCAGAGGGGTGAGCCGATCGAGGCGGGCCTCCCACCATCGCACATAGAGGTCAAAAACCACGCCAGCAATCAGGCCGGCCATCGACGCCGCGATTAAGTCCCCCATGAGTTCCGGGTTTGTCGTGATGTACCTGGTGCCGAAATACCAATCGGCGGCCCAGCCGATCAGCGCCCACGCGCCAGCGACGGCGGCGGTTGCGATGGCTACCAGCAGGACGACGAACCGATGACTCATCCGTGTCGATGTGAACAACTGGAGTTCGGCCGCGATCAAGATGGCGGCGCCTGCGATCACCGCGAACAGCGCGAATTCCGACGCAGGGGCAACCGACCGCCAGCCGACCGCCGCGGTCACGAGCGCGACGAGCTCCCATGGAAGCGTGGTGGTCAGCGATCGGTAGAACGGCCCCGGTAGAATCGCGAGCACCGCGACGAAAAGGACCGTCCAACCCCATCGGATCTCTCCGCGAGCGAGTTCCCGAAGCGCAACACCGGAGAGGATGATACAGCCTATCGACGCGAGGATCGCGTTGAGGGTATGCTCCTGGAAGAGGTGGGCCAGATCGGTACCGTCTCGATCGGACATGGGATCGCTCATTCGGATGGGGTGGGGATGGCCGACGGCGCTATGGGTATCCTCGTGGTGCGGCAGCCAAGTTGGGCTAAGTCTCCAATCGAAAGTGAGTGTTGTGGCCGCGGTCGTCGCGGGGCCGGAGGGGGATAGTCATCGTGGGCGGTAGACCGCAAGAGACGAACGTTGGTTTCTGCAAGCGGCAATTACCAAACGCTGGATATTTGAAATGTTATCGGATGAACCCAGGCAACTCGTCCATCAACCAGAACCTAACCGTTGAGTCACACGTTCGTAGTGAGCGACCATGGCATTAGTTTACCACCTCTTTGATATATGTATGCAGCAGCGCGGTCACTACCGGATAGACAGATGACTCAGGGTATTTTCTGTGAATCTGTCAGGATTAGTATGCTGCACTCATGGCGCGAGGGCAGCAAAGTGTATATCTCGGTGTATCAATAGGTCAATCAAGAATTGATGAATATATGCCCCAGTTACGTCAGTTCAATCATGACATCATTCCAAATAGTCGCCGGAGCGCTGCTAGATCGGATCAGGAGCTCCAAAGTAACTAGCCAGCAATTTCTTCCAATTGGGACCGAAACAATCGGCGAATGGATAGCCCGTCAATAGACTCGATTCGCGTCTTGCATGTTGACGACGAACCTGATTTTGCTGACATGGCTGGTGAATTCATTAGTCGGCACGACGAGCGATTGGCGGTTACCACAGTAACGAGTGCCAGCGAAGCTCTGGACAGACTCCAAGAGGTATGGTACGACTGCATCGTCTCTGACTACGACATGCCTGGCCAGAACGGCATCGAATTCCTCGAAGAGGTCCGTGAGGAGTACCCCGAACTCCCATTCATCCTCTACACTGGCAAAGGATCGGAGGAGATTGCTAGTGAGGCCATCTCAAGGGGCGTCTCCGAATATCTCCAGAAGGAGAGCGGAACGAGTCAGTATGAGCTTCTGGCGAATCGTATCACTCATCTCGTCGAAAAGCAACAGGCAGAGAGCCAACTCCGGGACCGTGAAGAGCGCCTCAACCTGTTCTTCGAGCAATCACCACTCGGTGTCATTCGATGGGACGATGAGTTCAACTTCGCCCGATTGAATGACACGGCGAGAGATATCCTCGGCTATGACGAGGGAGAACTGGTTGAGGAGCCGTGGGAAACGGTGGTCCCGGATGAGGACCTAGAGGAGATCGGCGACGTGGTTGTGGACGACCTCCTCGCCGACGAGGGGGGATATCATAGCATCAACGAGAACGTCCGGAAAGACGGCGAGCGGATCGTCTGTGAGTGGCACAACTGGGTCGTGACTGATCAAGACGACAATGTCGTATCCGTCTTTTCGCAGTTCCAAGACATCACCGAACGGCGTCAACGAGAACGTCGCTTCGAGGCGATATTCAACAACGCTCACACGTTCGTTGGTTTGATGGAACCTGACGGGACATTGCTTGAGGCCAACGAAACTGCCCTCTCGTTCGGCGACGTAGATCGTAACGAGGTCGTCGGCGACCCCATTTGGGAGACGTTTTGGTTCGAATATAACGACGAGGCGCAGACAATGGCCAAGAATGCAGTTGAACAAGCTCAATCAGGAGAACTTTTCCAAGATGAAATTCGGGTACGCGGGTCCGATCGTGAAGCAATCATCGATTTCTCGGTTCGCCCAATAACGGATGAACAGGGACACGTCGAGTTACTCGTTCCTGAGGGACGCGACATCACTGAATTGAAGCACCGAGAACGTCAGCTCAGGGAGACGAAAACTCGGCTGGAGGCCGCCTTAGCTGATCAGGAGCGGCAAAACCAGGCGTTCGACGACTTTCTCGAAATCGTCAACGACGAAACAGCATCGCTCGCCCAACAGATCACTGACGTACTCGAACTCGGCGTGGAGTTTCTCGACCTTGATGCCGGTATCGTTTCGCGCATCGAGCCACCGGACTATACGGTAGAACACGTCTTCCCGCCCGACGGTTCTATCGAACAAGGAGCCGTCCTGGATTTCACGGACACGTATTGTTCGCTCGTTTACGAAGCCGACGCACCCGTTGCATTCCATAGCCCGTCCGAGGGCGGCGTGGTAGATCACCCCTCCTATCAGGACCTCGGCCTCGAAGCCTACCTCGGCGAACCGCTGATGGTTGGCGGCGAACGGTACGGTACGCTGAACTTCACCAGTCCGACATCCCGAGAGGAGCCGTTCACAGTCGGCGAGAAAGCGTTCATCCGAACCGTGGCCCAGTGGGTTTCTAAAGAGCTTCAACGGCAGGAGGGCCACCAGGAACTCCGGCAGTCAGAAGAGCGGTTCAGGGCCCTCTTCGAGAACGCCCCCGAGCCGGTGATCACGGGGGAAATTCGGGAGGGTGGGGACGTTCACG
>CAYOLR010000020.1:17633-23076 GCA_964404815.1 uncultured Halobacteriales archaeon | reverse complement strand
ACTCGTCACAGAACTCCATCGCTACCCCGGATAATCCACGAGCCCGTTTAAGCCCCGTGCTTTGGCCACCGGGATCAGAACCGTATTAGGCCCGACGGGGAAACGGGGGATAATGGCCGTCCTGGGTACCGACCGCCGGGTGATCGTCCTCGCCCTCGCTCGGATGATGGACGCCCTCGGGAACTCGTTCCTCATTATCGTCCTCCCGCTGTTCATCGCCAGCGGGCGGATCCCTCTCGATGGGTTGGTCGACACCTCGGTCCTCGGCATCCTACTCAGCAAGGAACTCCTCATCGGGCTCGTCCTCTCGATGTTCGGCTTCCTCAACAGCATGGGCCAACCGTTCGTCGGGCGACTGTCCGATCGGACGGGCCGCCGAAAGGTCTTCATTTTGGCGGGCCTGGCACTCCTCGGCGGCGCGAGCGGCGCCTACGCCTTCGCGGATTCCTACGAGACGGTGTTCGTGCTGCGGCTCCTCCAGGGGGTCGGGGCGGCCCTGACGATCCCGGCGACGGTGGCCCTCGTCAACGAGCTCTCCTCGGCCGCCACCCGTGGCGGGAGCTTCGGCGTCTTCAACACCTTCCGGCTGATCGGTTTCGGGTTCGGTCCGCTGGTCGCCGGCGCGCTCGTCGACCGCGGCCCGTATCTGACCCCGTACGGGACGATCTCCGGTTTCGATGCGGCGTTCGCCGCGGCCGTCCTGGGCGCGGCGGTGAGCTTCGGGCTCGTGACCCTGTTCGTCTCCGATCCGGAACGGCTCGAGGCGGACGCCGGCGACGAGGTCTCCCTCTCGTTCACTGATACCGCAGGCCGGCGAGGCCGATTGGATTCGGTGTTCGTCCTCGGCGTCGCGACCCTGTTCATGGCGACCGGCATCGCCCTCTTCGCCACGCTCGAGGGGATCATCAACGTCCGGCTCGATCAGGGAGCGACGCTGTTCGGCCTCGAGTTCGCGGCGGTCGTCATCGCCAATATCGCCTTCCAGACACCCGTGGGTCGGGCGAGCGACACCTACGGCCGGCGGCCGTTCCTGATCGCGGGCTTCGTCATCCTCGTCCCGGCGACGCTCGCCCAGGGGATCGTCACGACCCCGACGCTGATGGTGCTCGCTCGCTTGGCCCAGGGGACGGCCGTCGCGATGGTGTTCGCGCCGGGACTCGCGTTGGCGGGCGATCTCGCCCGGACGGGCCAGTCGGGGACGCAGCTGTCGGTCCTGACCATGGCGTTCGGCCTCGGCGTCGCGATCGGGCCGCTGGCCTCCGGGTTCCTCGTCGGGTTCGGGTTCATCTATCCGTTCGCTTTCGGCGCGTTCCTGGCGTTGGTCGGATTGGTGCTGGTGTACACCCAGGTCGAGGAGACGGTCCACCTGGCGGGCGCAGCCGAGCCGACGCCCCAGGACTAGTTGAACTCGGGGTCGCGCTTCTCGATGAAGGCTTCCATCCCCTCGCGCTGCTCCTCGGTTCCAAAGAGCCCGCTCCATGCCCGGCGTTCGTAGGCTAGGCCCGCCTCCGGCTCCCGACGTCGCTCGAGATTGAGCGCTTCCTTGGCGGCCTGCATCGCGAACTGGGGTTTCGCGGCTAGCTCCGCGGCCATCTCCTCGACGTAGGAATCCAGCTCGTCGTGGGCAACGACGTCGCCGACCAGGCCGTACTCCTGGGCGTCCTGGGCATCGACCCGCTCGCCGAAAAAGATCATCCGCCGGGCGAGCTCGTCGCCCACGAGCCGGGGAAGGCGCTGGGTACCGCCCCACCCCGGGATGATCCCGAGATCGATCTCGGTCTGGCCGATAACCGCCCGTTCGGAGGCGACACGGATGTCACAGGCGAGGGCGATCTCACAGCCGCCGCCGAAGGCGTAGCCGTTCACGGCGGCGATGACGGGAGCGGGGAAGTCCTCGAGGGAGTTGACCACGCGATGACCACGCTCGGCGTAGTCCTGTGCCTCCGCCGTATCGATGTCCTGCATATAGGCGATGTCGGCCCCCGCCGCGAACGCCTTGTCGCCGGCGCCGGTGATCACCAGGACTCGCGGTTTCGCCGCTCGCGCCTCATCGATCGCGTCACCCAGGGCATCGAGCGTATCGACATTGAGCGAATTGAGGGCGTCCGGTCGGTTGATCGTGATCGTCGTGACGTCCCCGGTTTCGAGGAGAACCAGATCTGACATACACGAATCCACGTTCACAGGGGTGAAAAACCTGTAACATGTGCGTCCGGCCCGGCCGCTCCTTGTGCCCGCTACCCGGGTCGACGGCCCCTTAGATGTCGGCGCCGTTATTCAGGTAGGTGTGGGCGTCCCGAAGGACATCCCGGGGGCCGTCCTGGGTGATGGTGTTGATCGCCTGTTCGTAGTCGCGCCACTGGTGGTCGGAGTGTTCGCGGCTCAGTTCCGCGCTCGTCTCGTACGACTTCGCGATGAACAGGTGGACGGTCTTGTGGATCGTATCGCCGCTCGCCTGAAAGACGTAGTCGTAGTCCTGGCGGAAGCCGTCGATCAGCCGGAAATCGTCGATGCCGGCCTCCTCCTTAACCTCCCGGATGGCGGTTTGCTGGAGTTCTTCGTTCCCCTCGACGCCACCCTTGGGGAACTCCCAATCGCCGGGACGGCTCTTGAGGAGGAGATACTCGCGCTTGTCGCGAGTATCCCGGAAGAGGATCGCCCCGGCGGACGTAGCCTCTAACATTACCGGTTGGTAGATGGTGGACGGTTAAGAGAATATCGCCAGCCCGTCGGGACTGACCCCCTATCAACAAGTTTAGGGCCGCACCTACCCTTGCTTTGGCACGGATCGATGCCCTTCGTGACCACGTTGACGCTTCGGAGCGGCGACCGGGCCGCCCTCGACGGCGTCGTCGACGATATCCGCCAGCAGGCCGAGCGGAAGGGGATCGAGCTCAAGGGCCCCCACACGAGTCCGCCGGACACCTACCGAGTACGGCAGTACCGGCGGCCAACGGGTGGGGAGAGCCGGTTTCCGGATTGGGAATACACCGTCTACGAGCGGCGGCTGCGGCTGTCCGGTCACGACGAATCCGTCCGACGGATCGCCGGCTGGCCGTTCCCCCGATCGGTGCACGTCGAGGTCTCCGTCGACCAGGTGCGGTCGGCGGGTCGCGATTGACCCTTCGATATCACCTCCGAGAATTTGTCCGCGGGCTATAACCGACGCGCGACGGAATTTACCCCGATAGCCAGCCGAGATGCCTCTCGAGCGCATCCAGCAGCTCCGCGACTCCCCCCGACCCAGCCGCTTGCTCGCCGCCTACGGGATCGTGCTGGCGATCGCTATGCCCACCCGGTACCTGGTGACCGGTCAACCCATCGGGAACTCGTTTACCGCGGGGTACGAGCTGGTCCTCCTGGAGATTCCCGCCGTCTCGCTGGCCTACGGCGGCCGATGGCTCCGGCGGAGCGGCTTCGACGCGAAAAGCCGGTGGCGGATCCTCGATTGGACGGGCTGGGGCACCCTCGCCATGACGAGCCTGGCGCTCGGCGTGATCCTGAAGGAGCTCTGGAGCGGGGGGCGGTTTTCGGACCTGCCTTTCCTCATCCTGATGAGCTTCGCCACAGGGGCCGTTATCGGCGCGCTCTTCGGTGTCAAGGAACAGCGGACCCGCCGTTATGCGAACCGGGTGGAGACACAAAAGGACGCGCTGGCCTTCCTGAACCGGGTCCTCCGGCACAACGTCCTCAACGGCATGCAGGTCATTCGGGGCTACGCCCAACGACTCGAGGACGAGGTGGACAAAGGAACGCGCGAGGACATCCGACATATCCACACCCAGAGCGATCGGATCGTCGATCTCGTCGGGAACGTCCGCGAACTGGGCCAATCCCTGGCCGACGAGATCGAGGTTCACCCCGTCGATGCCGTCGATATCGTCGACCGCGAGGTCAACGGCGCACGAGCCGCCCACCCGCACGCGACCTTCTCCGTCGATTTGCCAGACGAGCTCCCGGTCTACGCTGACGTCGGCCTCTCGGCGGTACTGGAGAACGTCCTCCGAAACGCCGTCGAGCACAACGACCGTCGGTCGCCATCGGTGTCCGTCGAGGCCACGACGGGTGCCGACACCGTAACGATCAGGGTCAGGGACGACGGCCCAGGGATCCCCGATGATCGCAAGCCGGCCGTGTTCCAACGGGGCGATAACGGCAACTCGAGCCTCGGTCTGTTCCTTGTCAACACGCTCGTTACCCGGTTCGGCGGAGGGGTCGCCATCGAGGACAACCACCCGCGCGGGACGGTGGTCGTGATCGAGCTTCGCCGCGCCCCGTCCGACTAGGAATCCCGCCAGGTTAAGGCCGGTCTCACCGAAGGGAACCCATGGGCGTTCAGCAAGAGACCATCGACCGTCTAGTGGAGTTCCGGCGCGATCTCCACCGACATCCGGAACCCGCCTGGCGCGAGTTCTATACGACCGCGCGGATCGTCGAGGAGCTCGACCGCATCGGCGTCGACGAACTGTTCGTCGGCCAGGAGGCACTGGCCGACACCCGGCACGGCGTCCCCGAGCCCGACGAGCTCGACGAGTGGCTGGCGCGTGCCCGCGAGGCGGGGATCGACGAGGACGTGCTCGCCGACCTCGAGGGCGGGTGGACCGGGGCCGTCGCCGTCCTCCATCAGGGCGATGGCCCCGTGGTGGGGCTCCGGGTCGACATCGAT
Source organism: uncultured Halobacteriales archaeon (assembly GCA_964404815.1). Lineage (GTDB taxonomy): Archaea > Halobacteriota > Halobacteria > Halobacteriales > Hikarchaeaceae > CAYOLR01. The sequence continues at coordinate 18,410 of CAYOLR010000020.1, read as the reverse complement.
GCCCTCCCCCGCGAGGAATCGTCCGACCCCGACCACGTTCCCGCCGCCGAGGGGTTCCGATCGGAAACCGGCGCCATGCACGCGTGCGGCCACGACGCCCACGCAACGATCGGGATCGGCGTCATCGAGGCGATCAAGGAGAGCGACTTCGACGGCACCCTCAAGGTCTTTTTCCAACCGTCGGAGGAGCTCATCGCCGGCGGCGAACCCATGGCGCAGAGCGGCCACCTCGACGATGTCGAGTACTTCCTTGCCGTCCACGTCGGGATCGATCACCCGACGGGCGAGGTGGTTGCGGGAATGGGTGGCTTTCTCGCCGTTCATCACTTCCGCGCGGATTTCGCTGGCGAGGGCGCCCACGCGGGCGGCCAGCCGAACGCCGGCCGCAACGCTGTCCAGGCAGCGGCGACGGCTATCCAGAACCTCTATGCGATCCCCCGCCACGAGGACGGGCCCACCCGGGTCAACGCGGGGATCGTCGGCGGCGGCATGGCCACCAACATCATCCCCGAGTCGGCCTACATCGACGGCGAGGTCCGGGGGGCGACGACCGAGCTCAAGGACTACATGTCGTCGGAGGCCGAGCGGATCCTGCGGTCGGCGGCGGAGATGCACGACTGCGAGGTCGCCATCTCCACCGAGGGCGAGGCACCCAGCGCCGAGTGTGACGAGGCGCTCGTCGACCTGGTCTCGGATGTCGCCGGTGGCATCGCGAGCGTCGAGACGGTCGTCGACCGTGACGACCTGGGCGGCAGCGAGGACGCGACCTACCTGATG
>CAYOLR010000020.1:0-17623 GCA_964404815.1 uncultured Halobacteriales archaeon | reverse complement strand
TCGGCACCGACCACCCGGGCGGGCATCACACCGCGACGTTCGACGTCGACGAGGAGTCGATCCCGATCGCGATCGACGTCCTGCGCGGTTCGATCACCGAGCTCGCGTCGCGTCGGCCCTGATCAGTAGCGGTTCCACTTCTCGCCGGCCCCGGCCAGGAACCGGTCGTCGAGCTCCTCGCCACGCAGCAGCGCCCGGGCGTTCCGGCCGATCAGGCCGATACACCGGTCGCGGGATTCCTCCTTCGCGGCCGCGACGTGTGGGGTGACAACGACGTCCGTCCGTTCCAGGAGTGGCGAGCCGGCCGGCGGCTCCGTTTCGAACACGTCCAGTCCGGCTCCCTTGAGGGTGCCCGACTCCAGGGCGTCGATCAGGGCGCGCTCTTCGACGATCGGCCCGCGGGCGGTGTTGACGAGGATCGCCCCGTGCCGGAGGCGGTCGAACGCGTCGGCGTCGAACAGGCCCTCGGTCTCGCCGGTCAGTTCCGCGTTCACGGTGACGAACTGGCTCCGCTCAAGCAGCTCCTCGAACCCGACGAGGGAGGCGCCGCCAAACTCGGCGTCCATCGGTTCGATGTAGGGGTCGTGGGCGATGACCTCGCTCCCGAACCCGCCGAGGAGCTGTCCGAGCCGCCGCCCGACGTTCCCGTAGCCGACGATCCCGACCGTCTTCCCTGACAGCTGGATTCCGGGGGCGAACTCGTCGCGCCAGCCCCCGGCCCTGAGGAGGTCGTCGCCGGCGACGATCCGGTGGCTCACCGCGAGCAGGAGCCCGAGCGTATGCTCGGCAACGGCAAGGGCGTTCCCACCGGGGGTGTAGGTCACCGTGACCCCGAGATCATCGGCGGCGACGAGATCCACGTTGTCGATCCCCGTGCCCACCTTGGCGACGATCGAGAGGTCGCTCGCCTCGAGCACCGTCCGTGATAACGGGAGTCGCGAGGTGGCGAAGACGACGTCCTTGCCCGCGAGGGCCTCGATGAGGCCTGTCTCGTCGCCCGGTGCACCGAACTCCAGGTCGATGGCGTCACCCACGGCGGCACTGAGCCGGCTGTGCGGCCGGATGTCCTCGTCGGCCAGGCCGGAATAGGTGTCCGTCATGGGGTCAGAACAGGGTGAATTCGCCGTCCTCGACGACGACCTCGCCGTCGAGGGCGAGCGTAGGCTCGGCCATCATGGCGTCGAAGTGGACCGGCGCCCGCGTGGTCCCGCCGAGATTGGACGATGTCCCGATACCGACGTGGACGTTGCCGTACCGGCCGTGGTCGTTCGAGAACCACCCGTTGAACTCCGGACACTCCGGGTTCATCCCGACGGCGAGCTGGGCGATGTTGTAGACGGCGGGATCGTCGTGCTCGGCCCAGACACGGGCGATCGTCTCCGCCTCCGTCCCGCCCTCGACGCTCGTCACGGCCCCGTCCGCGACCTCCATGACGACCGGCTCCTCCAACACGCCAATATCGAGGTTCGGGATCGAGCCATCGAAAACCATCGTCCCCTCGGTCGTTCCTTCGACCGGTGAGATGTTGGCCTCGATGTGGACCAGGGCCGTGAACTCGCCCGGCTCATCGGCGATGCCTGGATGGGCGTTCCCGTCGCGGCCCGCCAGGCCGAAAGTGACGTCCGTTCCCTGGGGTGAGGTGACATGGGCCTCGTCGGCCGCACCCAGCTTCCGCGCCATCTCCTCGCAGTGGGGTCGCATGCCCTCATAGTCGGCGTAGAGCCCGCCCGTGACCAGCTGCTCCGGCGTGAACTTCACCATGCTGATGACACGGGCACCGTTCTCCAGGGCGGTCTGTGTCGCGCTGGAGTGCGTGATCGACCGCCAGACCGGGGTGATGATAACGTCCGCCTCGAGCATGGCCGCGGCCACCGGCTCGGTCGGTTCGTTCCCGTCGAACTCGCGGGGGTCCATGAGCGTCATCGATACCTCGGCCCCGCGTTCCCGGGCGGCGGCCGCCACGCGCTCGCCGATCCGGGCGGTTCGCCAGTCGCTGACCACCAGGACCCGCTCGTCGGGCTCGATTGCCGCACAGGTGTCGGCGACGATCCCGGCACCCGTCATCTCCTCGACGGAATCCATGCCGGTAGGGTGGCCGATCCCGCTGTTAACGGTTCCGATCCCCCCGACGGGATCACCCCGTTTGCGCCGGGGAGACGGATCGGTCGGTGGCCTTAATAGCCCGTCCCCGCCGACTGTGAGCCGATGACCGACGACATGCTGGACCTCGAGACGCCCGGTCTGGCCCGGACGATCGTCGAAGACTGTCTGGGGGTGGCCCCGGACGAGGAGGTTCTCGCGGTCACCGATCCGCGGGCAGTGCCTGTTGCTCGGACGATCGCCCGGGCCGCACGGGCTGCCGACGCCAATGCGATGATCCATGTCATGCCGCTGCTCGACAGCCACGGAAACGAGCCACCCGACGCCGTCGCGGCCGGGATGGCGGCCGCCCACGTCGCCTTCACCTGTACCACGCACGCCATTACCCATACTCACGCCCGGCTCGCGGCGACCGACGCCGGCACCCGCGTGGGCGTCCTCCGGGGCGTGACGGAGGAGATGCTTGTCGATGGCGCCATGACGGCCGATTTCCACGAGGTCAAGCGATTGACCCGGGCCGTCCGCGACCGGCTGGACGCGGCGGATACCGTGCGGGTGAGGAGCGACGCAGGAATGGACGTCACGTTCAGCGTGGAAGGATGTCAGGCCTTCTCCCTCGACGGGTTCTCCTACGAGGAGCACGGGTTCGCGACCTTCCCGCCGGGGGAAGCCCCGATCCATCCGGCCGAGAATTCGGCCGAGGGCCGGATCGTCATCGATACCTCGATGGACGGGATCGGTCTCCTCGACGAACCGATCCATCTAACGGTCGAGCAGGGGTTCGTGACCGGCGTCACCGGCGGTGAACAGGCCGACGAACTCCGGCGAATCATCGAGGCTGGCGACGAAAACGCGGGGAACCTGGCCGAGTTCTCGCTCGGGACGAATCCGGCGGCGCGTCTCATCGGCAACCAGGCCGAGGACAAGAAGCGCGCCGGGACGATCCACTTCGCCATCGGCGACAACGAATCGCTCGGGGGCACCCGCCGGAGCGATATCCACCTCGACGGCGTCTGCCGACGCCCGACGGTGGAGTTCGACGGGGATGCAGTGATCGAGGCCGGAACGCTTCTCATCGACTGAACGCAGTCAGGGGAGCCAGTGTTCCCCGATCCATTCCCATGCGGGCTGCCAGGCCCCACACTCGGAATAGTAGGACTGTCCGATCCGTGTCAGGTACCGCGACTCGAGGCCACCGTAGAACGCCCGACAGGTCTCGGCCGGAAGCGGCCGCCAGAAGAGGATCCGCGTTTCGTTTCCCGTGTACGGGACGGTTGGCGAGGCCTGGGCGTTGACCGTTGTCGGATGGATCGACGGGAGCCAGCTGTAGCCCGTGGGCGATCCGCCCTGCCAGACCGTGACCGCGCTCAACACGATCATGACCCCGATGAGTGCAATGACCGGCAGGGTTGACCGGCTTTCACTGCGGATCGCGAGACCGACACCGATCGATAGGACGGCAAAAAGCGGGAAGAGATCCGGCGCCGCGTCGAAATCCAGGAAGAGCACCTGCAGGAGCAGCCAGATCGTAACCACGGCGAGCCACCAGTATTCGCCCGGGTCCTCGACGAGTGCTCGAACCACCCCGTAGATCCCGACGACCGCCACCGCCGTCGGGAGGCCGACGATCCGGAACGCCAACCAGACCCGGCTTACGGGCGCCGTGGAATCCCCGGCGATGAGGGGTGCCAACACCGTTTCGACGATCATCTCCGGGAGCGCACCCCAGATCACGACTGGAAGCAGCACCAGGATCGACGTCAGCCCACCCCCGAGGGCGAGCTTGTTGAGGTCCGATCTGGAACCCCGCTGATACAGCAGGCCGGCGGCCACGGCGGGAAAGACGACGGCGAGCTGCCAGAACCCGACGCTCGCGGCCCCGAAAACGCCGCTCAGCCAGGGACGGTCCCGCAGTGCGGCTACGACGGTCAGGAGCCCGAGGAGAACGACGAAATACTTCGGTTTGAACCCAACGGCACCACGCCAGACGAACATCGGAAAGGTGTAGGGCGACAGTCCCGCCACGACCGCCGCGGTGGGGTCGTCGGTCACCCTGAAGACTACCTGGCCGATGAGGAGCGTCCCGGCGATGGCGGTAACCATCGTGACCGTGACCAGCAGCCAGTGGTAGGGCACCACGGCATCGCCGGTTACCAACGCGATCGCCCCGGTGACCTCGTAGACCAGGGGCGGTTTCACTTCCCAGATATCGACGTACAGCCGCCCGCCGTTGGCCAGAAACCATCCGATATACTCGAAGATGATCGAGTCGAGGAGGTTCGGTCGGACGTCGGGGCCGAGATCGTCGAGAATCGACCCGAGGGCGATGCCCTGCATCACGATGCCAACGCCGGAAACGACGGGGAACCACCACCGGCGGCCGATCCGCTCGTGGAACCGCTGGATAGCATCAGACAACTCGCCGAGATCGATAATGGGGGTTTCGGCTCGGTCCATGTATGGGGACCCGTCGGCCGGCGGATCGCTAGTGCTGCCAGCCGTATCGGTTTTCCGCCTAGTCGAGGAGGGTCAGTACTTCGGCTCGGCGCCCGTCACCCGGTAGATGTCGTCCATGATCTCGTCACGGGTCGACTGCCACTCGGCCAACGCCGACGGCGATGACGGGTACGCCTCGTAGTGATCGATCAGCCGGTCGGCGTGCTGTTTGGTCCGGTAGAAGGTGTAGATGACGTCCCAATAGCCGAACGACTTGATCGCGGTCTTGAGCTTGAGCCACACCCCGATGTCGGCGCTGCCGGAGTAGAGCGCCTCGGAGAGCTTCCCGGTCGGGAGCGCGGAGAGCAGGCCCATGAGGTCGTCCACGTCGACCGCTGTCGACAGGATATTGTACACGTCGAGCCCGGCATACCGCGCGCCGAAGTGATCCATGACGTGTTCGTTGTAGGGCCAGAGGGTCGCCTCGCTCGGGTCGGTATCCTCCACCGCTTCGACGGCCTGCTCGGCGGCATACTTGCCGGCGTAGGCCGCTCCGGCGATCCCGCCGCCGGTGGTCGGATTGACGTGCCCCGCGGCGTCGCCGACGGCCATGAACCCCGGCGCGACCGCCGAATCGTAGGGCCGACGGGTCGGCAGGGCCGCCCCCAGCTTATCCTCGACGGTCGCGTTCTCGAACTCCGGCCGGTTCCGGAGGTCGGCCTTCAGGTCCTCGACGAGTTCCATCGGCGGCTCGTTCATCTGAAAGCCCAGGCCCACGTTGATCTCGGTGGCCGTCCGCGGGAAGTACCAGAGGTAGCCCGCGGCCCGCTTGGTCGGCTTGAAGACCAGGGCGTCCTTCCAGGGGACGGCCTCGTCGACACGGACGATCTCTCTGTAGGCCGAGCAGAACTGGCGATAGGAGACGTTCGTGTCGAAGGTGGCCCCGTCGAACTCGGCCTCGTCCTGGAGGATCGACATGGCGCCCGCGGCGTCGATCGTGACCGGCGCGGTGTATTCGACCGGCTGGCCCTTGCGTTTGCCGCGCACCCCTTCGATGGTACCGTTTGATTGGGTGACTTCGGTCACGACGGTGTCGTAGTGGACGTCGGCGCCGGCGTTCGACGCGCCATCGATGATCCGGCGGCCGTAGTCCCAGCGATCGATCACGGCGAGCTCGCCGGGGACGGGGATTTCGAGGACGACGTCCTCCTTCGGGATCTCGAACCGGCCGTGGTCGACGTCAGTATTGGTGAACGCCGGCTCGATCTGTGATTTCGGGATGGCCTCCGGGAACTTATCGGCCCCTTTGAGGGCATCCCCACACGCGATGTGACCGGCCTCCCCCTCGGGTTTCCGTTCGAGGAGGACGACGTCGAGGCCGCGACGTGCGGCGGTGGCGGCGGCGTAACACCCGGCGGTCCCCGCCCCGACGACCACGACGTCGTATTCGTGGCTGCTCATTGATCGGCCATCGTCCGTGCACCGAGAAAACTCTTTTTCATGGATCGGCCGATGGAGTGGGATTAAAGACCTGCACCACAGTAAGGTGGGCCATGGCGGAACACACGGTCGAGTTCCTGGGGACGGGCGAAACCCTCCTGGTCTCCGAGAAGGAGACCATCCTCCGGGCGGCGCTCGACGCGGGCATCGCCCAGGAGTACTCCTGTCGGGTGGGGATGTGCCTGGCGTGCTGTGCCGAGATCGTCGAGGGGTCGGTCGTTCAGCCGGCCGCCCATGCCCTCACCGAACGGGAACGTGAAGACTTCGCCCTGACGTGTATGGCCCGGCCCGAGACCGACCTCAAACTCCGTCGCGGCGTGTATCCCCCGAGCATCGAAGGTGGCGCAATGGCCGGATCCGCCCCCGCCGACGACTGACCTCAGGCCGAGACCGCGCAGTTGTTGGGTCCCAGTTCGAGTTCGAACCCTTCGTCGGGCCCGACCGACTCCTTCCCGAGATTGACGCTGATGATGCGCTGGTAGTTCGCCGGCCGGGGTGGCATGTCGGTGAGGATCCGCTCGACGAAGTCGTGCTCGTCGAGACCGAGGAGGGGGAGCCGCTCCCGCAGTTCGCCGATCGTCGCCGTGAATGTCCCGTCCTCGTTCGGTTCGATGGCGGGGCCGATATGACCCGGTGCGACCCGGGTGTCATCCGGGAGCGACAGCAGCGATCGGAGGCTCTCGTGAAGTGTTCGTGCGAGCGGCTCGGCGCCCTCGGCACCCGCTTCGAGATCCGGCCTGGCGACGCTTTCGAGGAACAGCCCGTCACCGGTCAGGAGCGTCCCTTCCACGGCGAAGGTCGTCATCTCGCTGGTGTGGCCGGGTGTGTGCACGGCCTCGATCCGGCGGTCGCCGACCGTGAGCTCGTCGCCGTCGGCCACCAACGCGGCATCGAACGCCAGGCCACGGTCGCGTGCGCCGGCCGGAAGGACCGGTGTCGCTCCCGACCGTTCGGCGAGCGCACGAACGCCACTCAGATGGTCGGCATGGACGTGGGTATCGATTGCGTACCGGAGGTCCATGCCGAGTTCCTCAACCACATCGAGATATCGGTCGGTGAAGGCCCGTAACGGGTCGACCACCGCTGCCTCGCCGCCGTCTTTGACCAGGTACCCGACGCAGCCGCTCGACGGCCGCACGAACTGCGTTATCCACCCGCCGGGAAGGTCAGTCGCGTCGTACTGGCGGGCCCACCCCTCCATGCCGTCGGCGAGGTTGGTCGCCTCGATTCCGGCCCCGCGGAGGAGCCCGGCAACGTAGGCGCTCGCTTCGCCCCGGGCACAGACCGCCACGACCGGTTCATCGAGACCGGTCTCGGCGAATCGGTCGGGGATGGAATCGGTCACTTCCGCCTGGACGAACTCGATGTAGGGGACCTGGACGGCGTCGACCGTCGGCCCGTCGATCTGCCACGTCTCGAACTCGTCACGGTCGCGAAGATCGAGCAGCGACACCGGCTGGCCGGCCCTGATCCGGCGGTAGAGGCCGACGCCATCGATCGATGGGACCTCGACATCGGGTTCGGGATAGTCCCCCTCGCTCATGGTGACCAACACGGTTCGAGGGTGGTTAAGGGATCGGGGAAACCTGAAGGCGACCGGCGCCGGAGATTCCGACATGGACGCCGGTGCCTTCCGCGAGGACCTCGAAGCGGCGAAGGCGACACAACTCGACCGCCTCGGCTCGAACAAACTCCTACTCGCCCTGACGGAGGCCGATCTGGAGGCCGATTCCGTCCTTCGGGCGGCCGCCGCGAGCGAGTATGCCGCCGCCGAGACCTTTCGGCAATGGGAAAGTGACGAAACCGAGGCGGATGCCCGCGAGCTCTTCGCGTCGGTGGCCGGGCAGGAGGAGGAGCACCTCGACCGCGTGGTCGCCCACCTCGACGGTTTCGATGAACCTGCGGCCCCCGGTCCGATGCATTCGTTCCTTCGCGGCCTCGATGAGACCGTTCCTCGAGTGGCCGCTGGGTTGGTCGCCCGCGGCATCGTGAGCACGAAGAGCCACACCCAGATAATCAGCTTCTTCGTCAACCAGGCGGACCGTGAACGGGCCGACCTGTTCCGCGATCTCAAGGCGGAAACCGAGGGCGAGATCGACGACGGCTTGGCCTATTTGGAGATGGCGCCCGATGCTGACCGCGAGGCGGCCATGGCGGCCGCGGAGTACGTGATCCAGGTGGCCTACGACGATTACGCCGACGGCCTCCGCGATCTCGGACTCGATCCCAAGCCGATCTGTTGAGCCCCCGGTCCCGCCTGTGCGCGATTACCGCACGCTCGCTACAGGGTTAATCCGGTTGGATCGCTAGATGGTCCCATGTCCCACCGCGTCAGCCGGCGCGGGTTCCTGGTTCTCGGGACGGCCGCGTTGGCCGGTTGCACGAGCGTCGGCAGCCGGATCACCGACCGCCCGACGCGATCCCCTGACGCCGCCGGAACCCCGTCACCGACCGAGACCGCCACCCCCGGACGCGGGTCATCGTCCGGCTCCAGTGCCGGGTCAGGTCCGCCGTTGGCCGATCACACCCTTCCGCTCCCGATGGCCGCCGCCGACCTCAGGGACCAGGTCGTCTCCGGTGGCCCGCCCAAGGACGGGATCCCCTCGATCGACGATCCGAGTTTCGTATCGGCCGCCGACGCCCAACTGGCTGACAACGACATCGTCTTCGGCATCACCGCCGGCGACGTCGCGAAGGCCTATCCGCAGAACATCCTGGTTTGGCACGAGATCTGTAACGACGTCATCGACGGTGTCCGACTGAGCGTCACCTACTGTCCGCTGACCGGAACGGTGATCGGGTTCGAACGCGGGAAGACCCAGTTCGGCGTTTCCGGCCGCCTGGTAAACAACAATCTCATCATGTACGACCGGGGAACCGAACGCTGGTGGCCGCAGGTGCTCGCGACATCCATCCCGGGCCCATGGAATCCCGAACGAGCCGCCAATTCCCTCCGTGAGCGGCGGCTGATCTGGACGACGTGGGAACGGTGGAAATCAATGTTTCCCGACACCCGGGTCCTCTCTCGGGATACCGGTTTCGCCCGGAACTACGATGGCGACCCCTACGGGAGCTACGACCATCCCAACCGGTCCGGCTACTATTCACCGAAGAGCTCTCCCATGTTCAAATCGCTGTCCTCGAACGACAGCTTCCCGCCGAAGGCCGTGTTCCTCGGGGCCAGAGCCCCAGCTGGCGCCGTCGCCTTCCGGAAACGGTCGCTCCGTGAGCAGCGACTCATGGCCGGCGAACTCGGCGATACGCCAGTCCTCGCCGTCTACGACCAGCGACTGGATACCGGGTACGTTTATCTGAATCCCGAAGGTCGCTCGTACGGCGTCGATGGCGAGAAGCTCGTCGGGCCCGACGGAGTCACCCACGAACCGGACGCCCTCGACCTGGAACGCGTCCATGGGTTCGACGCGATGTGGTTCGCCTGGTCGGGGTTCTATCCTGACACGGCGGTCTATGACTGAACTCCTCACTCGGACCGGGGCGGCCATCGGTGCCGTCCTCCGCCGCCGCGACGCCGGTGCCGTTGTCGTTCTCGCCTCGTTCGGCTACCTCCTGGTCTATTCCTTCGCCGTCGGCGACCTTTCGGTCGGCGCCAGGGGGGGATTCTCGTACTTCGTCGTCGAGCAGCCCTTCCAGCGGGTGTTCATGTCACGCGGGTTCTTTTCCTACGAGCCCATCGCGCTGATCGAGGCCTGGGGACTGCGGTACCTGTTCTCGCCCATCGATCTCCTGCTCGCCCTCGTGCTGGCGGGGCTCGTGGGGGTCAATCTCGGGCTGACGTATCTCGGAGTTGTCCAGCCGAAGGCGTGCGGGCTCGAGGCGTCATCGGGCGTGCTCGCGGCGGTTCCGGCCTTGCTGTCCGGGGTGGCCTGTTGTGGCCCGGCCATCCTTGTCGTCGTCGGCATCCAGGCCACCGGGCTGCTTATCGCTGGCTTCGAGCTGTTAGTTCCGATCGCCCTCGGCCTCCTGGTACTGAGCCTGCTCCTGGTCGGCCGCCAGGTCGACCCGCAGCTCGTCTGATCGGAGGTGCCTTTTTCCCCATCGGGCGGTAACGACGGTCTATGGCATTCAACCCCAACGCCACTCTCCCCCAGGACGAGGTCAACGAGCGCGTCGACGAGGCCATCGAATCGAACGAGGTGGTCCTCTTCATGAAGGGCAATCAGCTGATGCCGCAGTGCGGGTATTCCGCCCGAGCCCTCGAACTGATCGGCAAATATCGAGAGGACTTCGAGACAGTCGATACCCTCGAGTCGCTCGACGAATTCCGAACCGCCCTCGAACGGCATAGCGGGTGGGAGACCATCCCGCAGACGTTCGTTGACGGAGAGTTCGTCGGCGGCAGCGACATCCTGGCCGAACTCGAGGAACGTGGCGACCTCGGCGAGACGCTCACCAACGAATAACGGTTCACCCCACTCGCCGTCGAAGATATCAGCTGGACAGAAGAAGATGCTAAAGGTCCGGGACCCGTATCATCTAGTATCAATCCGACATCGCGGCGTGGGCCGTCATGAGCCCCACCGTCTTCCGGCTCCATTCGACCATCGAGCTTACTCTCGAGGACTTTCACGACTTCGTCGACGAGGTGACGGTCCCAACATCGATCGACGGGGTCGAACTCACCCGCCGGAACAACACGCTTGAACTCAGCGCGGTCGCCCACGACGGGACCGTCGACAAGTACACCCCGACGGCCCAGTTGAAGGGGACCGTTACGGAGACCCGTGTTCCGGTCGAACCGCTCCCGGAGCGCGGTCCTGGCTGGACCCGCGAAGAGGAAGAGGAGATCGAGACGGAGGTCATCGAAATGGCGGGGTTCAAGGGCAAACTCGAGACCGTCCTCCAGAACACCGCCCTCCAGTACCCTATGTTCGAGGTCCTGTGTGAGCTCGCGCTTGCAGCCGAATCGGGAAAGTTGGAGGCCATCGTCCGGGAGGATGGCGAGCTGCACCCCGTCCGCATCGTTGATGGCGAAGAACGCCAGGCGACGATCGAGGTCATCGACGAACCCGATGAGCAGGGGAACACCGGCGGCGTCAACTGGCGCGACAACGAGTTTATCGCCTGACCGTACACCCCGGGACGCTCGCACGCCAAATCCCCGCCGTGGGCCTTGATACCACACGCGAACGGTCCCACAAGGGATATTAAAGGTCATGGCCTATCCGGAGGCGAGATTCATGCCTGCGGACTTCCCGTCCTACCTGTCGGTGGACTACTCGGACGGCGCCGGACAGGAGCCGGCCGACTACCCGACGCTCGAGGACAAGATCGAGAAGGCCATCGAGGTCACGACCACGGCATTGGAGCAATATCAGAACCCGGCGGTGATGTGGACCGGCGGGAAGGACTCGACGCTCACCCTGTACTTCGTTACCCAGGTCGCGGAAAAGTACGGGTACGACCTTCCCGTGACCGTCTTCATCGACCACTTCCAGCACTTCGAGGATATCATGAACTTCGTCAGGCGGTGGGCCGACCACTGGGGCCTCGAAGTCGTCTGGGCGCGGAACGACGATGTGGGGAACCTCGCCGACGAACCCGGCGACGAGATCCGTGTCGAGGATCTCAACGAGTCCAACCAGCGGGAGGTCCGCGAGAAGCTCGAGTACGAGGACGAAACCTTCCCGTTCCTCCTGGACACCTACGTCGGCAACCACCTCCTGAAGACTGTCGCCCTGAACGAGGCCATCGAAGAGCACGACATCGACGGCATCATCTCGGGCGTCCGCTGGGACGAGCAGGAGGCCCGGGCCGACGAGACCTTCTTCAGCGCCCGCCACGACGTGGAGAAGTACCCGCCCCATGACCGCGTCCACCCCATCCTCCAGTTCGACGAGCGGGCCGTCTGGGACGTCACCTGGAACTACATGGTTCCCGATACGGTCGAGGCCTATCCCGACGACGGATACGTCCCGAAGACCTTCGACGACTTACCGAACGGCCTGACCCACGATGATATCCCGGTGAGCCCGAAGTACTTCGAGGGCTTCCGGTCGCTCGGAAGCGAAGTCTCGACCGAGAAGTCCGAAGAGGAGCCCGCGTGGCTCCAGAACCTCGAGGACACGACGGAACGTGCCGGCCGGGCCCAGGACAAGGAGGACTTGATGGAGCGCCTCCGCGACCTGGGCTACATGTAGGCGCTCGACGGTTCCCCTCTGTTCAATCAGCGTTCGACATCGAGCCTCAGTAGAGCAGGCCGCCGAGCGGAACGTCATCCTCGGGCGTCACAAGAACGGGGTTGCCGTCGTCCCCCGGCACCCCCAGGGTGAGGGCCTGTGATTCGAAGCCGGCGATGTTGACGGTGCCTAGATCGGTCGCACAGAGCACCTGGCGACCCCAGACCTCGTCCGGTTCATGGTGATAGAGGAGCTGGGCGGCGGACTGAACCTCCCGGTCGCCGAGGTCGATCCAGAGCTTGCACATCTTCGGTTTGCGGGCCTCCGGAAAGGCCTCCGCCCGGCGGACCTTCCCGACCTGTATCGTCGCATCGAGTGGGGTCTCGTTCATGGGAATGGGCTCAGCCACGCCGGGAATAAGCCTTCCCGATCAGGCGGCGTCGGCCTCGCCACCATCGGCGGTCGGCCTGACGAGGTTGGCGATGGAGACCAGGATTCCCAGGATCCACCCGATGGGGACGGCCAGCCCGAACCACATCCCGACGTAGGCGAGGCCCACCAGGTCGAACCGGGCCCGGAGGATCGCGTTGATGCCGTAAATGTCGAGGATGTTGTCGAGGATCCAGATCGCGAAGGTCTGACTCCGGGGGAAGACGATCTGGGCGAGCGATGGTGAATACAGCGCCGCGACGACCGGGGGAAGGAAGATGGCGGTCACGGCGAACGGGTAGCCGAACACGACCGTCGTGATCCGGCCCCCGATCCGGGTGAAGAGCAGCGCGAGAACGGCCGAGAGCGTGGCAACCCCGCCCGCCGCGCCGACTGCAACGAACCCCTCGAACGAGATGCGCGAAAAATAGGTCGCTGCCGTTAACGCGCCCCAGACGATGATCGAGAGGAGGATGACCCCGAGAAACCCCAGGCTTGCGGCGGAGCGGTTGATACGGGACGAGTAAAAGCGGGTGGCGAACCCGAGCACAGCGAGGGGGTAGATGAGTCCGATAACCAGGATCCCGATCGCTCCCCAGAGCCGATATCGGATCTTTCCCATCGTCGTCGAAGGCGTCCACTTCCCGAGCACCGAGTGGGCCGTGTCACGCTGCCGCGGGAACACCAGTCCCATCCACGTCTCGTGAATCCTGACGATGTCGATCCTGATGGCCCCGAGGAGCCCCGGCTCCGCCCGGGCCTGCGTTTGCCGGTCTCCGGGTGCTTGGTCGTCCATGTGGGATTACCACGGCCCGAACGAGGGGTCGATAAGCCGGTGTTCGTGGTCGATACTGTCGATGAGGTCGATGTCCTGGGCCGAGAGATCGAGCTGCAGGCTTTCCCAGTTCTCCCTGATGTGGTCCTTGCCGGTGGCTTTCGGGATCGCCGTGACGCCTTTCTCCCGCAGCCAGGCCAGGCTGACCTGTGCGGCCGTCACGTCGTGTCGGGCCGCGACCTCCGTCAGCTCCGGGACGTCGAAGACCTCGCCCCTGGCGATCGGCGCATAGCCGACGAGGTTGATGTCGTGCTCGGCACAGAACTCCCGGAGGGTCGGTTGTTGGAGCAAGGGGTGGAGTTCGACCTGGTTGGCGAAGATCGCGTCCATGCCGATCACGTCGATGGCCTCCTCGAGGAGGCTGGGAGTGAAGTTGCTCACCCCGATCCGGTCGATCACGCCGTCGTCAACCAGTTCCGAAAGGGCCGGCAGGGTCGATTCCGCGTCGTACGTGTTCGCCGGCCAATGGATATAGAGCAGGTCGATCGACGGGACGTTCAGCCGACGGCGGCTTGCCCGACCCCCGTCGGCCACGGCCTCGGGCGTGAGGCTGTCGTGCCAGAGCTTCGTGGCGACGAAGAGGTCGTCCGGATCGACGTCCGCGCTCGAAATCCCGTCACCGACGGCCGCCTCGTTGCCGTACATCTGGGCCGTGTCGACGTGTCGATAGCCGACGTCGAGTGCGGTTCGGACGCTCACGGCGCACTGGTCGGGATCGGTGTTCCTGAACGTCCCCAGCCCCAGCATCGGCATTCCGTCCGCCCGGGGTTGGCGAGTAACCTGATCCGCGGCAGGTTCCATGGTTGGTCGGATGATCATGGCGGCAAAAGGTGTTGTGGCTCTCCGTCTGTCCCACTAACTCAACGGCGGTCAACTCGTCCCCATCCGGGCCTTGCCCTTGCAGGGTCGGGCATCAGCAAGACTGAATAGCCGCAAGCGAATGCCTCCGACATGGACGATCGGTACGACGTGGTGGTCGCCGGGGCCGGGCCGGCGGGTGCGCAATGTGCACGGGATCTGGCCGCCCGCGACTACGATGTGCTCGTTCTAGAAACCGAACCGGAGGACGAGTTCCCACGTCAGAGCAACAAATCGACCGGCGGGACCTTCCCGTCGATGATGGCGTCCTTCGGCATTCCCGACGACGTCGTCATGCAGTTCACCGATTCAGTCGTCCTCGAATCCCCGAACGACTTCTTCGTTACCGACCAGTCCGGGGCCGTCCTCGAATTCGCCGACTTCAAGCGGTTCCTCGTCAGGGACGGGCGGGAGAAGGGGGCCCGCTACCGTTTCGATGCCCGCGTCTCGAAACCGATCATGGAGGAGGGCGAGATCGCCGGCGTTCAGTACAACGGCTCCGAGGAGGTCTATGCCGACATCGTCGTCGACGCGACCGGGCCCGCCGCCCCCCTCGCGAAGGCGCTCGGCGTCAGCGACCTCCAACGGGACCACCAGGCTATCGGAGTCGAATTCGAGTTCGCCGGCGTCGACCTGTCGCCCGACGGGTACGCCGATCTCAGCGATGCTATGATGCTGCGCCTTGATCACGAGATCGCCCCGGGGGGCTACTCGTGGATCTTCCACACGGGCGATGACACCGCGAAGGTCGGGCTCTGTTACATCCAGAACGATCGACATCGGGAGCACGCCGACCCCGGAATGAGCATCGACGATTACCTCGACCGTTGGATCGAGGAGGATCCCCGGTTCGTGGACGCCGAGCGGATGGCGGAGAAACAACACCGCGGGTCGGCGCACATCCAACCACCGGGTCGGATCTCGACGGACAACTTCATGGCTGTCGGCGACACCGTTCCATCGATCGATCCGCTCTGGGGAGAGGGCATCCACAAGGGGTTGAAGTCCGGCCGGGCGGCGGCGATCGCTGCCGATCACTGTCTCACGCCGGCCGACCGCGATACGTCCGCCGAGAACATCGCCGTCTACAACCAGCTCTGGCACGAGCAGGTCGCCCCCAACCAGTCCTCGCGGCTGCTGTTGACCGAGCTGATGTACCTCGCCTCGAACGACCGGTACGACCGGCTCATGCGTGACCTCAATGCGGCCGACGACGACACCTTGGGCCGGGCGAACGAGGGCGACAAGCGGGCGATGCTTTCGCTGTTGCACTTGGATGACATCCCGGCCCTCCTCAAGATGGCCCGGGAGCGCATCGCCAGCTGACGGGAGCGGTCTCGAGCGGTGCCTGTCCCTTTACAACGACGCGCCGGCGGGGTCGTCCCTGAGGTCGCGGAGGAACGACCGCTCGAGCTCGACGTCGGCGTCCGTTATGACCTCGTCTCGCGATACTGGAGCTGTGACTTCCGCACCGGCGAGGAGTTCGAAGGGAACGTGGCCACGGGCCGCCGCGTACTCGGCCGGTTCGAGCCGCCCATAGACGGTGTAGCCACCGCCCCCATCGAGGACGGTCCCGGGATCGAGGTCGCGCTTAGCCGCCCCTACTACCTCCGCAGACCGTTCCCGCGGGGCGCCGGTCGGCTCGTTCCGGATCGCGGCGTTCGCGACGCTTACTGGCGTCTCGAGCCCGGGGAGATGAAAGGGCCGAAAGAACACGGCGTACTCGCCGTCAGCGGCGGTATGGAACCCATGTCCGTCGTTCTGGTCGAGATACGCCCTGACCGCCCGATTCGGTGCCCGAGTCACGATGAAGACGCTCCAGCTCAGATCCGTCGCCGTCGTCGAACCGTCCGGGTACTGCGAGCTAAATGTCTCGACGACGCCGGTCCCTTGGAGAATACCACCGTCTTCCTCCGGGCGATACGTCTCGGGTACCTCCACCGCTTCGAGCGTGGGCAGGTGCATTCCCGGGATGTCGGGTTTCAGGCCCGTCGCATTGGCCAGCGCACACGTCTCGACCGCGATCTTCGTCCCGTCCAGAAACGAGTTGTACATCCGTGCGTTCAGGCCGTACCGCTCGACGAATGCATCGTCATAGCCGAACCGATCGAACACGGTGTCGGGCGTTCCGAACCGGTATTCGTCGACGTACATCGACCCCCGCCCGGCAGCCACGATGTCAAGCCCGATCGTGCGGGCCCAGTCGCATAGCTCGACCATCAGCGCCGGTTGATCGCCGTAGGCCAGCGAGTAGGTCACCCCGTTGTCGTCGGCGAGATCGGCGAGGGCCGGTCCCACGACCGAATCGGTTTCGACGGTCACGTTCACGACGTGGGTCCCCGCCGAGAGTGCACGATAGGCATGGCGGGCCCCGGCGTCCGGAGCCCCGGTCGCCTCGACGATCACGTCGAGATCGGCGCCGGCGAGCGCCTCGCCGTCATCAAGGACCACACGATCGCCCCGCTCGATCGCCGACGTGGCGGCAGCTCCGGTCGAGACCTCGGCGATCGCGTCCGTCACCCCGGCCTCATCGAAGGTCGCCCGGGCGGTCTCGAGGTCGATGTCGGCCAGTCCGGCGACCGTCATCCCGGTCGTACACTCGAGTTGATCGGCGAGTTTCGTCCCGAAAAAGCCCGCCCCGATAATGCCGACCCGGATCGGCGACTCCTGGGTGGCGAGTTCGGCCGGCAGGTTCAGCATGGCTCCAGTGAGCGAAGCCCGCGCTATAGCGCTTCTCCTTTCGGCGGGACTCACTCACGAACCGGCTCACGGATTCGGTCGAGCGGTCGGAACCGCGGCCGACTCAGTAGAATTCCCTGACCAGGTCCATCGCGCCGTCGGGGGCGGCCTCGGGGATAGCGGACATGTCGGCGTCCAGCCCGTGGGATTCCCCGTAGGACAGCGCCTGGTCGTCACGGTAGAGGACGCCCTGGTACTCCTTTTCAGGGTCGAGGATGACGTCCTTGGCGGCATCGTAATCGGTCGGGTCGTGATCGACGTCCTCGACGTCGACGATCGAATCCCGGAAATAGTCGTAGGTGTCCACGTCGTTGAACGTCACGCAGGGCGAGAACACGTTCACGAAGCCGAAGCCGTCGTGTTCGATCGCGGCCTCGACGATCTCCGTATGCCGCTGGGCGTCGGAGGCGAACGACTGGGCGATGAACGAGCCCCCGGCGGCCAGCGCGAGCGCGAGCGGGTTGACCGGCGGCTGCTTCGGCCCCTCTGGCGAGGTCGAGGTCTGGAAATCCTCGCGGCTGGTCGGGGAGTATTGCCCCTTGGTCAGGCCGTAGATCCGGTTGTCCATGACGACGTACGAGAGGTCGAC
>CAYOLR010000019.1:0-23341 GCA_964404815.1 uncultured Halobacteriales archaeon | reverse complement strand
ACGAGAAGAAGACCCAGCGGGAGGTCGCCGAGGTCGCCCAGGTCACCGAGGTCACCATCCGGAACCGCTACCAGGAACAGATCGAAGCGATGGGCATTCACGGGTAGGTCCGGGGGCCCTCTCCCTGTCGTATCGAATCGCCACCCCCGGGTGAACCGGTTGGTCACGGCCATAGGGGGCGAACGTTCAAGCCCGTCGACCAGCTATTCCAGGTAGATGCGCCTCGACGACTACATCGAGGGGCTTGAACCCGACGAGGCCTACCGGCGGAGACAACTCGCCGAGGAGAAGTCCTACGAGGTCATGGACTACCTCGACGACGTCGAGCGTCGGTTCCAGTCGGCCGTCTCGGGCACCGATCTCGTCGGGAGTACGGCGCCCTCGATCTTCGTCGGGCGGACGAACTACCCCGACGTCTCGACCGGGATCCTATCGCCGGTCGGGGCGGAGGACCGGGCTCGCGAGTTCAAGACCAGCGGGGACTGGTACGCGCGGGGGCTGGATATTGACAACGTCCTCCAGTACCGGACGGGATTGCTGAACTCGAACCGGTCTTCGAACGTGAACGTCGAGGACGTCTGGGATGGCTTCGTCGGGGTCCAGCGGGAGGTGGCGATCGCCGACCGACCGGTCGGCGTCGAGATCGGCCTCGATGACACACTGGACCTCGACCTCTCGCTGGACGATATCAGGACGCCAACCGGACCGCGGGCCCGTGCGACGTCGGCCTCCCTGACTGAGAACCCCCACGTCCCCCGACCGGTCAAAAAGACCTTAGAGGACGACGACTGGAACGCCGACGGGGCAATGGCGTACCTCTATCGACGGGGGTTCGACGTCTACGATATCAACACGATCCTTTCCGCTGGGGCCCTCGGCCGGGGGGAACCCCGGCGGCTCGTCCCGACGCGGTAGTCCATCACCGTGGTTGACGACACCATCGGCCAGTACCTTCGTGGCCGCATCCGGAACAACCCCGGCGTCGATACGGTCAAGGTCTGGATGAACGAGTACATCGGCAACCGCTACTGGGTCATCCTCGCCCCCGGCAACTGGGAGTTCGAACTGGTCGAGATGAAGTCGCCAGGGAGCGTCTGGAACCCCAACCAGTCAGGGGACACCTGGATGGCCAGTGCCCACGAAGAATACGCCGGCCGGACCGGCTACGTCGACGAGACCGCCGGCGCGTATTACGCCTCGCGGCTCGGCGTCCTCGAGTACCTCGAGGCGGAGGGCCGACAGGCGAAGGCCCTCGTCCTCCGGGAGGTCTCGGACGAATACTGGGCACCGGTAGGCGTATGGCAGGTCCGCGAGAGCGTCAGGAACGCGTTCGACGGCGAGTACGGCGAGGCGGAATCCCTCCAGCGGGCCGTCCGAGCCATCGCCGACCGTCTCCCCGTCACCTACGAGTCACTCCGCCGAAAGTCCCATCTCGTCCAGGGCCTCCAGGCGAACCTCGGCGAGTTCGCCTAGAGGTCCGACGGCTCCTCGAGCTCGAAGGCGACCGTGACTTCGGCCTGGTACTCCCGGTCGGCTGCGGTCGCGAGTTCAACCCCCATGTTGTCGACCTCGATCCAGTGGACGTTCTGGAGGGTCGCCTGAGCGCGGTCGATGGCATCGTCGGCGGCCGCGTCGAAGCTCTCCTCGCTGGTCCCCACCAGGGTGATCTTCTTGAAGACCATATCCCGTGTGACTGATTGCCATGACCTTATGTGATGGGGTTGCGACGGGTGAAGGAACCATCGAGGAAAATGTCCGGCGCTAACAGGTCGAGGCGCCGAAGAACGTCTTCACGAACCCGGGCACGGGCAAGCTCCCAACGAGGTTCGAGATGAAATCCGGGACGAGATCGGCGACGAACCCGGGCGGACCACTCCCGTCGGGTTCGGTATCGTCGTTTTTGCATTCGTCGACCTGTGCTGAGGGTGCGGCCATCGCCGGCATGGTGGCTGCCGTGATGAGCAGGACAGCGAGCCCCATTACCGGGAGTAGTTTGGTTCGCATTCCATCGCTTCCTACAGGCCCGGGCATAAGTCAACCCCCGAGTCCCTGAATCAGGATTAGCCCGGATTAACCGGAATTATTCGCTGCCCGCCAACCCAGGTAGTAACGCGTCGTCCAGGTGGTCCGTTATCAACCCCGCCGCCGCCTCGAACGGATCGTGCCGAGAACTTTGCGATCTTTGCCGCTCGATCCCGCGGTTCTCCGCGATGTTGTCGACGAATGCCTCCCTCGCGATCGCGTTCTCGAACAATCCATGGAGGTAGGTTCCCAGCACGCAATCCGTCGCGGCACTGCCGTCGCCGAGCGGCGTGTCGACCGCCCCCGTCGTCACCGTGTGGCCCATATGGATCTCGTAGCCGGTGACCGATCCCGATGCGCCCTCGAGTGGGCCGGAACCGGACAGGTGCCGAACGACGCGTTCGACCCGTTTCTCCTCGGAAAACTCGGTTTCGATGGGAAGCAATCCCAGTCCGTGGACCTCGGTAACGTCATTGGCACTTTCGATGCCGGCATTCGTGATCCGTTCGCCCAACATCTGGAACCCCCCACACAGGCCGATAACTGGGCCGTCGAAGCGCCGAATCCGCTCGGCAAACCCCGCGTCGTGGAGGGCGATGAGATCGTCGACGGTGTTCTTCGTTCCCGGGAGCACCACGGCATCTGCCCCTTCGAGGGATCCCTCGAGCGGCGTGAAGGCCACCCGCACGCCGGGCTCACTGGCGAGCGGTTCGAGATCGGTCGCATTGGCGAGACGCGGAAACCGAGGAACGGCGATGCGTACCGCCCGGTCGTCAGGAACGCCGTCGTCTCCACCGTGGACGGCCGCCTCGTCGGCGGCGGGTAACGAAACGCTGTCCTCGGCGGGCAGCCCAGGATCGCGATACGGAATGACACCGACGATCGGGACGCCGGTTCGGGATTCGATCTCGTCGATCCCTGACTGGAGGAGCGACTGTTCCCCCCGGAACTTCGTCAGGACGGCCCCGGACAGGCGGTCGCGGATATCCGGCGGAACCAGCTCAATCGTCCCGAATAACGACGCGAAGGCGCCGCCCCGTTCGATATCCGCCAGGAGTACCACATCGGCATCCGCGAACCGGGCCGTTTCGAGGTTGGCGAGGTCACGATCGTGGAGGTTGATCTCCGCGATCGATCCGGCCCCCTCGGCGACGATCACGTCGTGCTCATCGGCCAATCGCTCGTAGGCCTGCCGGGCGGCATCACGAGCGCGTTCCCAGTAGCGTTCGTAATATTCCTCGGTACCGAAATGATCGACGGCCGTTCCGTCGATCACGAGTTGGGATTCCGCATCACCCCGTGGTTTGAGCAGGACGGGGTTGTGGTCAGTCGACGGTGGGACCCGAGCCGCCCGTGCTTGAACGTATTGGGAGACCCCGATCTCGCCCCATTCACCGTCCGGTCGGAGGGCGACCCGGGCGTTGTTCGACATGTTCTGCGCCTTGAACGGCGCCACGTCCACGCCCCGATCCGAGAGCGCCCGGCACAGGCCGGCAACGACCGTACTCTTCCCCACGTGGCTGGCCGTTCCCGCGATCAGAACGGCATCGGTCATCAGAACTCCGTGCCCTTCCGACCCCGCTGGCCGGCATCGATTGGGTGTTTCTCCTTGCGGACGTTGGTGATCAGGTCCGCAACGTCGCTGAGATAGGACGGGCGTTCGTGGCTCCCGGTGAGGACCAGCTCCAACCGTTCGGGCTTGGCATGGATCAGTGCCACCACGTCGGCCGGGTCGATCAGCTCGCGGTTGGCGGCGTAGAGTATTTCATCCAGGATCAGGAGGTGCATGCCGTCGTCGGCCGTTGCCTCGACCGGGAAGGGTTCGGTCAGGTCCGCTCCTGCCGCCGCCTCGACGAGCGATCGTGCCCGATCGAGTCCGGCCATGGCCTGCTCGGCATGCGAAGCGTCGTCCGACCCGTCCATGAGCCCGTGCCACCCGTAGTGGCCGAGGTTCTCGTAGGTGAACCCCGGCATGGCGTCGATGGCGTTGTACTCGCCCCGGGCGGCCTCCACGCTATCGGCGCCGCCCTTCATGAACTGGAGCATGTGGACCCGGTAGCCGTGGCCGGCGGCCCGGAACCCCATGCCCATCGCCGCGGTGGTCTTCCCCTTGCCGTCCCCCCACCAGACCTGGACCAGTCCGAACGCCGCCGGCGCCGCCGGTTCGATCGCCTCAGGGGTGGGGGTCACCCCCTTCCCCGGCGTGTGTCGCCGGACATCCGCCGTTTCCTCGTGCTGGTTATCTGGTTCGTTCATAGGTGGGATGGTTTCGATATGGTTTGCATAGGCATGGGTCAGCGCTCACGGGGTGAACACGGTCGCCTCGCGGGAGGTTATCGTCCCGTAGGCCGCATCGGCCACCGAGGCCGGGTAGTCGGCTTCCGGGTAGCGGGAGCGAAGACTCGCCCGGATCGCGTCCCGCACCGCGGCCCGCGTGTCCGCGCCCACCGACGTCGCGCTGCCGCTGAACGACGCCGGATCCCCAGCGGGATCACACCCGACGACGACGGCATCGGTCGTGGTCCCGGTGAATCCCGTCTCGGCCAGGAGCGTCGCGGTCCGCGCCTCCACGACGACGGCCAACAGGTTGGCCAGGCCACCGGGATCCAATGCCCGGGTCGTCCCCACGATGAGGTTGACCGTGCCCGGCGGGCGACGCTCGTTGGCCTCGCCGGACGGCTCATTCGTCGGATCCATCGGGAGGGTCGTCGGATTCGACAGCCCACAGGTGGCAATGGCCGACACGGAGCCGAGCCGAGCACCCCGGGCATGGACCTGGTCCACCCCGGTCAGCATCGTCGGGCCGGGGGCGTCGAACCCCGCTCGCCGGCGACGCTGATCGACGTAGTCATCGAGGTCGGTCCGATCCCACCCCGCCGGAACGGTGACGTTGTACGTCGCATCGGCGGTTTCGAACCCGCCGTCCCACGTGGTCGAGAGCCAGTCAGTTGCCGGTCGTCGGGCCTGCAGGACGCCATCGGTCTTCGTGGTTTCAAACTCCATCGATGGCCTCCAGGAGGCGATCGTTTTCCGCCGGCAACCGGACCGCGACCCGTAGGTGGTTATCGAGGCCGTGGAACGTGCGTGCATCCCGAACGGCGATACCCTGGTCGGCCAAGTGGTCGATGAGGTCATCGACCGAGGTCGGGCTCGTCTCAATCAGGAGGAACGGTGAATCTGACGCCGAGACGGTAAACCGGTCCGAGAGGGCACGACGCATCCGCCGTCGTTCATCCGCGACCCGCTCGCGAGTCTCGGTGACGAACGCCTCCCGACCCATACACCAATGACCGACTTCGAGGGCGGGCACACCGATATTCCACGGCGACCGGGCGGCGAGAAGCCGCTCGCGGAGCTCGTCCGTGGCGACCGCGAACCCGGCCCGGAGGCCGGGGAGGCCGAACAGCTTCGTCAACGACCGCGCCACGACCGTTCCCGGCGTGCCGGCGAGGGAGGGGATGTCGGTGAATCCGAGGAACGCTTCGTCCACGAGCAAGGGTGTCCCCGCCTCCCGACAGCGATCGGCGAATCGCCCGAGGTCGTCCGGGTCGTACGCCACCCCCGTCGGGTTGTTTGGTTGGCACGCGATGGCGAGGGCGTGCCCCGCCGGATCGTGGTCGGTGAGGTCGGCCGCCGGGACGAACACCGGCTCCCCGCCCTGCAGGGACACCTCCCGGGCGTACTCCCCGAAGCTCGGGGACGGGACGAGGACGGTATCGCCGGGCGCGACGGTGACCGCGATCGTCAGTCTGATCGCGGCCAATCCGCCGGGCGTCGGAATCACGGCCCGCGGTGAACAGTCGACGTACTCGGCCGCCCGATCACGGTAGCGAACCGGGGGTTCGGTCGGATACCGACCACACGCCTCGAACGCCTCCCGGTAGACCGTTTCGACCTCATCCGGTCGTTCGGGATTGACGTTCGCGCTGAAATCGAGAACGGACGGATCGTCGCTGCTGCCGTGCTGAACTCGTTCGACGCCGAGGACAGCGTCAGGATCCATCGGCGCCCACCAAAGTATCGTATCGTGATTGTATCGCGGCTCTGATCTCCGCCATCGGGGTTCCATCCGTGGTCGCCATCCAGAGCGCGCCACCCATGCCGACCCCCTCCTTCGCCTCGCCGGCGGGGTAGCGGGCCATCGATGGGTGGTCCGAGCGATCGAATTCGGGATCCGTGATCTCGAGTTCGAGGTGTAACGCATCCGCCGCCGACGACAGGTCGACGGTCTCGTCGGCCGCGATGTAGGACGTCGTCGCCAATCGGATCGGCCCGCTGACGCCAGCATGCCGGGCCAGTGCTGCCGCGGCGATCATCTGCGTACCGCCGGCCAACGTCACGCTTGCCCATCGTTCCTTCGCGCCGGCGATCAGGCCGGCGACCGTTCCCAATACCGGATCCCCCATCAACCGGACCGCAGCCCCCGGTTGGCCGTCGAGCGCGCCCGCGGCGATGTCGCTCGCCTCGAGACCGGCCGCCACGGTTTCGCGTTTGAGGTCGATCGGGTTCTCGGGGAGCGACGAGGAAACCTCGAAGGGTTCGCCCAATGCCTGGAGCACCCCCAGCGCGGTCGTGGTGCCGCCGGGGATGCTCTCGCCGATCACGAGTCGGTCATCCGGGAGCGCTTTGGCGTATTCCCGGGCGCCGTCGAACAGATCGGCGGCGTTCGGCACGGGTTCGGGCTCCCGAATGTCCGCGCCCGGATCGTCGCCCAGCCGGTATGTCGGGGCGGCCGAGCGTTCTGCGAGGCCGGCATCGACGGTGAGGACATCGAATCCAAGTACCTCCCTGATCGCCCGGGTCACGACGGCTGGGGTGGGACAGCCGGTCGGACTCACGGGGACTTCAGGGGCGAGCACGGGGTGGCCGAACGTGACGATCTCCGCGTCGGCAACCGGGGTATGCCGGGTCGCCGCCGGGGAACTACCCGCCGCCGAGAGCCCATCGATGAGGGCCGTCCGCGTGGAGCCGACGACGAGGAGGAACCTCACAGTAACGCCTCCGCGATAGCCGCATCCGATCGGCGGTTGACGTTAACCGCGACCCTCACGTCGTAAGACAGGTAGTGTCGTTCGGCTTCCCCCCTTCCGACGACGTTCACGCCCGTCGGGGAGACCACGCGGCCGTTTACGTCCCGTTTCCGCTCGGCTTCGAGACCGAGCCGCCGTTTGAGTGCCGTCGGGACGACCACCGTAAGCGAATCTCCGTCGAACCGATCGATCACGATGTCGATGATCTCCGCATCGAGTAACGGGAGATCCGCCGCAACCGTCAGCACGGGAAGACTGATCGCCTCGATCGCGACGTTGAGGTCTTCCACATATCCCTCGCCGGGGGTGTCGATGGTCGGCTCACCGACGTGCTCACGTGTCGCCGGCGCGAGGCTCGACGTGATCCGGTGGACTGTGTCGATGCGGCTCCGTTCGAGGGCCTGGATGACGCGGTCGACCATCGGGACGTCCCCGACTTCGAAGAGGGGCTTCTCGACGGCCGACTCGAGCCGCGTTCCACGACCGCCGCACATCACTAACGCATCCATACGATCACCCCTGCGTGGAGCGCCACCAGCCGGGCGAGCTCATTGGCTGCCCCCATGACGTCACCGTTTACGCCCCCTACCGAATTCGTACTCCACCAGCCGACGAGTGCGCCGACGAAAAGGGCCGCCCCCAGACTGAGGACGCCCGATGGGCTCGGCCAGGTGAGGGCGGCAGCAGGGAGCGCGATCAGTGTCGGCAGGGCAAACATTCGTGGCGAGGCTTCCGACGTGAGCGCCGAACCGAGGCCGGTGTGGGAGGCGGATCCGAAACACGTCATCCCGGCCATCGCGAGTTTGGCGCCGACCTCCGCACTCACCACGAGTGCGAGCGCTCGAAACGGCAGCCGATGGAGGGAAACCCCGGCGGCGAACAGGCCGATGAGGACCAGCCCGATGGACAGGATCGCTCCGACGCCCATCCGGGTATCGGCCATGACGTCACGACGGGTTTCCGCGTCGGCGTGAACCGCGATGGCGTCACCGACGTCCCCGAGCCCGTCGAGGTGGTTGATTCCCGTCACGACGTAGATGCCCGCGAGGAACACCACCGCGGCCGACCAGGTAGGGATCGGAAGCATGAGCGGGAGCGCGACCAGGAATCCGATCGGGTAGCCGACCACCGGGAACGTGGCGGGACGCCGGCGGAACGCCTCCCAGGCCCCCGAATCCTGTCCGACGGGGATCCGGGAGAGAAACCCGATGCCACCCCGGAGTGCGGCTAGAACCACGACACCACCCCGACGATCGCGAAGGCTGTCACGCCGGCGACACCGACCCGGTAAACCCCGCTCTTCGCCACCTCGACCGACGGGAGGTCCGCTCCCGGGTTCAACCGATAGACACCGGGTTTGCTGAGTTGGACGTCCAGTACGGCGGCGAGGGTCGCCATCGGCCATCCGGAGTTCGGTGACGATGGGGTCCGGGCCCACCGCTTCGCCGATCGAACGGCGAAGGGCCGACCGCTCACGACGGCCAAGACCACCGCGGTCACCCGCGCCGGCACCCACTGAACGAAGTCGTCGAGGCGGGCTGACGCTGATCCAATCGGATTGGATGGATAGCCGACCATCGAATCACCCGTGTTCACGGCCTTGATCCAAACCGCGAGGGCGACCCCCATCGGGAGTGACGCGACCGATCCGACCAGAAACCCGAGGAGCGGCCCAACGAGCCCGTCTGCGAGGTTTTCGGCCGCACTCTCGACGGCTGCGCTCCGGAGCTCGACTGCGGAGAGCGAGTCGGGGGACCGTCCGGCCAATGCTTTCAGATTGTCACGGGCGGCCTCGATGTCCGTCGCCGAGAGGTCGATCACGCTGAGCGCCTCCTCGATAAGCATCCGGAGGCTGGTCGTGGTGAAAAGCGCTAGTCCCGCCACCGCCCCACCCACCCACGGATCGACACGCCATGCGCCGACGACGATCAGCGAAACGGCAAGCGCAGCGATGAGCGGGAGGAGTCCGGCAATCAGGAGGCCCTTTTTGGCGGCCGACAGGGGGACCGTTTCGACCGAATCGATGACCCGGCCGTAGGCGGCCACCGGGTGGATGCGGGTAGGGAGTTCGCCGATCGTCAGATCGAGGACAAAGGCCAGCACGACCACACCGCTCGCTACTGAAGCCATCCCCGGCGCCGAAACTCTTCGGGAAGGTTCGAGAGTGGCACATCGTCGACGAGGATCGAGGTGCCCCCGAGCTGTTCGATGCCGGTGTCTGCGATCGGGTCATCGCCAATATGAACCAATGCGGGTGGCTCGATCCCGAGGGAATCCGCCACGGCACGAAAGGCTCGACCGTCCGGTTTTCGCCACCCGCAGCCTTCGCTGGTGACGACTGCCCGAAAGCGCGAGTGGTCGAGATCCGATTGCCGGAGGGCCTGCTCGGCGATCGTCGGGACGCTGCAATTCGAAAGGATGCCAACCGGAAAGTGATCCGCGAGCACGTCGATCGCGTCGACCGCTCCGTCTCGAGTAGAAACGTCCGGATCAAAGGCTTCGATAACCGCCTCGCGGACCACGGGTTTCTCGACCGCTCTCCCGGATTCCTCGAGGAGTGCCATGACGTGGCCGATCAGATCGATCTCCGCGCCGGATTCCCGCTCGATGTATTGATGAGTATACAGGGATCGCCAATCCGCCGGTACGTCCACCCCGACAGCCTCTAGCGTGGCCCTGACGGCCGCCGAGGGATCGACGTCATCCTGGACCGACACCAACGTCCCGAAGAGGTCGAACGAGAGCGCGGCCACGGGTCCCGTTCGAACGCGTCGGTCCGTCATCGCCGTCGAGCGATCAGCGAAACCAGGACGGCCGCGAGGAGTCCCGCCAGTACGCCGAACCCGGGTTGTCCGTCAGCCTCGGTCGTCGTGGGCTGGGTCGTCACCGTTGGCGAGTCGGTGATCGGTGCCCTGGTGGTGGCCGTCGGTGTCGGGGTCGGGGTGGGCGTGGCGTTGGCCGCCGCATAGGCCTCCGGGTGGAACGCTTTCGCGAGGGTCACGACCGGTCGGATGATCCGCGGGCCGGGTTGGCTGATGTAGTTCTCATCGACCACGACGACCTGGTCGTGTTGGACCGCGTAAGTTCCGTTGTAGGCTTCGGTTTTCGGGACCGTCGGAGCCCCACTGTTGAGGACGATCCACTCTGGGTTCGCCTCGACGACGATCTCCTGGTTGAGTTGACCGTACCCTTCGATCCCGGCCGTAGCCGCGACGTTTTCCCCGCCAGCCGTGGTGATGATCTCGTGAATGAAGGTCTCGCTCCCCGCGGTGTATCCGAAGAACGTGTAGAGCACGCGCGGGTTATCCTGGCCCGAGACGGCCTCGCTGACGGTTTCGAGCCTGGAGTCCATCCGGCTGACCGTTTCGGTCGCCCCTTCGCACTCGCCCGTGAGTTCGCCGATCAGCAGCGTTTTCGCCGTGACATCGGCGATCGAATCGGCCGCTTCGAACCGATAGACAGTGAGGCCGGCGTTACGGAGTTGTTCGACCGTCCCGTTCGTGATGATGTTCGGGGCCAGGACGAGGTCCGGTTCGAGGTCGATCACCTTCTCGGCCACGACGAAGGTCTGCCCGCTCCCCGACACGTTCGTCTTGGCGGCGGCGCCCTCGAGATACGCCGCATACTTGGACACACCCACGACCTTGTCCTTCCCACCGATCTCCCACATGGTTTGGGCGGCACTCGGGCCCAGGGTCACGACCCGATCCGGGGCTTCCGGGACGGTAACCTCGCTGCCGGTCGCGTCCGTCTGGGAGACGGGAAACGAGCATTCGACGGCTGCTCCGGACCCGGTGTCGGCCACCGTTACGCCGGATGCTGCCGCTGCCAAGAGCAAGAGCACGGGAAGGACGATCGTTCGCGGTCGCATTGCGTTGAGGACATCGGCCAACCCAATAAATATTTATCTAATGCAAGCTGGGTTGTAAACCGATGCGCCTGGCCGCCCGGATCACGCTGTGGACCGCCGGGCTGGTCGGGGTGTTGTTTCTCACGATCGTGGTCAGCGCCGGGATCGGTCCCGTGGCAATCGACCCCATCGAGATCGTCAAGGTCCTCCTCAACGCGCTGGCGATCCCGGCGGTCGGCCCGACCGCTCGGTCGGCGTCGGTTCTCGGGCTCGAAATCGGATTCGCCCCGCTGTTCTCGTTCGAGGTGCCGAGCACCAGTCGGACCATCGTGATGACGATCCGGCTGCCCCGCATACTGCTCGGTGCGATCGTCGGGGTCTCGTTGGCGTCAGCGGGGGCTGTCATGCAGGGATTTTTCCGAAACCCGATGGCCGACCCGTCGATCATCGGCGTGTCGTCGGGAGCGGCGGTCGGCGCCGTCGCCGTGATCACCCTGCCCGTCGCGCTCCCCTTCGGCCTCCACGGCGCGGCCTTCGTGACCGGCTTGCTGACCGCCTTCGGTGTCTACCTCATCGCGACGGAGGACGGCCGGACCCCGGTCGCGACGCTTCTCCTCGCGGGTGTGGCGGTGCAGACCTTTCTCGGGGCGGTGATTTCGTACATGCTTGTCCATAGCGGCGAGAGCCTCCAACGCGCGGTCTTCTGGCTTATGGGCCACCTCCACAACGCCACGTGGGGGGAGGTCGAAGCGTCGATACTGGCCGCCCCACCACTGCTGCTGATCATGCTCGCCTACAGTCGGGACCTGAACGTCCTCCTGCTCGGCGAGGAAGACGCCCAGACGCTCGGCATCGAGGTCGAACGGACCAAGCGGGTGTTGTTAGGGGTGTCATCCCTGATCACCGCCGCGGCCGTCGCCGTCGCCGGGGTGATCGGGTTCGTCGGGCTCATCGTCCCGCACATGATGCGGTTACTGGTCGGCCCGGATCACCGAATCCTGCTCCCCACCAGCGCGCTTGCCGGGGGCGCGTTCCTCGTCCTGGCGGACACGTTCGCCCGCTCCGGACCCGCCGAACTGCCGGTGGGTATCGTTACAGCGGCCCTCGGGGCACCTTTCTTCCTCTATTTACTCCGCCGTCGGGAGGTGCATGCCCTGTGACCGTCGGTCGGATCCAGCGGATGGTCCAGGCCATGAAGCCGGGCGGGCTATCGACGACTTCGGGGCGGGAGACGGCGGAGCCCATCATCCAGGTCGAAGACGCGACCGTTCGGTTCGGAACGGTCTCCGCGTTAACGGCCGTCGATATGACCGTTCAGAGCGGCGAGTTCATCGGCCTCGTCGGGCCCAACGGCTCGGGAAAGACTACCCTCATCAGGGTGATTGCGGGAGTGCTCACTCCGGATAGCGGCTCGGTTCGGGTCGGGGGTCGTCGGGTCGATCGGACGACCGCCCGCGAGGTAAGCCGGGAAGTCGCGGTCGTTCCACAGGACACCTCGCTTACCTTCGACTTCTCGGTCAGGGACGTCGTGGCGATGGGCCGGACACCGTACCTCTCCAGGCTGGGCCGCTCCCAGCGGTCGGATCGCGACGCGGTCGACCGAGCGCTCGATCGGACGGCGATCACCGACCTGGCCGACCGATCGATCAACGAGGTGAGCGGCGGGGAGCGGCAACGGGTCCTCATCGCGAGGGCGCTGGCCCAGGACACCCCCGTTCTCCTCCTCGACGAGCCGACGGCAAACCTCGATATTAACCACCAGATCCGGACGCTGGAACTGGTGGCCGAACTGGCGACGGAGGGCAAGACGGTCGTCGCCGCCATCCACGACCTCAACCTGGCCGCCCACTACTGCGACGAACTGGTCCTGCTCGGTGATGGCCGACGGATCGCCGCCGGCGCACCGAAGACCGTCCTCACGGAGGAGCACCTGGAAACGGTATTCGGCACGCGTGCGGTCGTTACTCGGCATCCCGTGACCGGGTCGACCTTGGTGATGGCGCTGCCGGACCAACCGTCCACGGAACCGAGGGGCCGGGTACACGTTATCGGTGGTGGCGGATCGGCGGCGAGGATCCTCTATCTCCTCTCGGCGGCCGGGTTCGACGTCAGCGTCGGCGCGTTGAACCACGGCGACGCCGACCTGGAAACCGCGAACATGTTGGGAATCGACACGGTCACTGTGGACCCATTCGGGCCGGTCACCCCGGCGGCACGACAAGCGGTCGAGGCCAAGATCGACGCCGCGGATCTCACGGTGATTACCGACGTCGAGGTCGGAGAGGGCAACCTCGCCAACCTCGAGGCGGCCGCACGAGCCGACGAGCTCGTCATCGTCGAGGAACGTGACTTTTCCGACCGGAACTTCGCTGGCGAGCGAGCCAGTGCCATCTATTCGGACCTCCGAGACCGGGCGTCGCTTGTCTCGCCGGACGCGTTCCTCAGTCACGTCACCGAGCAGGTGGCCGACGAGGGATCCGACCGGCCGGTGGCCCCCGCCGCCAGGACCGGGAATCGACCCAATGATGGCGGGGAAGGTTGACAATCGCTCGGAGTACAGGTGATACCGTGCGAGTCGTTTCACTGCTCCCGTCGGCGACGGAGATCCTCTATGCCCTCGGGACGGAGCCGGTCGGCGTCTCCAACGAATGCGATTTCCCGGCAGCCGCCAGGGACACGCCCTCGATGCTTCGTTGTCGGATCGATACCACCGGATCGAGCGGGTCGATCCACGACCGGGTCGAGGCCGCTCACGACGGAGCCGGCCTCTACGAGATCGACGATGAGGCCCTGCTCGAGGCCGATCCGGATCTGATCATCACCCAAGGCATCTGCGACGTGTGCGCTGTCGACGACGTCCTCGTCGCGGACGCGGTCGAGCGTCTGGGGCTCGATGCCGAACTACTGACGACCGATCCACACACGCTCGAGGACGTGTTGGCCGATATCGACCGGATCGGCGCCGCGATCGGGGCGACCGATCGGGCGCGGGAACTCCTCGAGTCGCTGACCGAGCGACTCGATGCCGTTGACTCCCGGATCGCGGGGATAACCGACCGACCACGGGTGCTGGTGCTGGATTGGATGAACCCCCCGATGGTGGCCGGCCATTGGATGCCCGGCGTGATCGATCGGATCGGCGGTCGACTCGGGATAACGGAACCGGGTGAGTACTCGGCCCCCCAGGACTGGGCGGCTGTCCGGGACTTCGATCCGGAAATCCTCGTCGCCGCCCCCTGCGGGTTCACGGTGGACCAAACGATCCGGAACCAGACAGAGCTCTCAGACCGGGACGGATGGGAGGCGATGACGGCGGTTCGGACCGGGCAGGTGTACGCGATGGATGGCCACCACTTCGTCAATCGACCCGGCCCCCGACTGGTCGATACGGTCGAACACCTCGCCGGTGTCGTCCACCCGTCGGCGTTTCCGCCGCCCGACGACGACGTGATCAAACCCATCAAACCGATCCATCAGGCCGGCCGGTGACGACCGGTCGACCGATTCACGATCCGCCCGGTTCGATTACCTCGTACCCGATATTCTGTTCGCGGAGCCGATCGGTGATCGCCGACTGCTCGGCCGTCACGGCGAGGACCACGACGTCGACGCCTTTGGCGGCCGCCTCCCGAACGGCATCCGGTGTCCCGAACCGGATATCGGGCTCCCGGTCCACCGACCGTGCCATCGCGAGCGCTTCCGTGCCGGCCACGGCCAGGAGTTCGTGGCCCTCGAGCGTTTCCGATACCGTCACGGGATCCAAGTCGGCGGGCGCATGGTCGGTGACGGCGGGCACCGAGACGATCGTAACCGTCCCGTAGTCGTAGTCGAGCATGCCCTGGAAGTCGGTGACGCCGACGGCGTCGTCGGCCGCGGCGGCCGTCGTCGCCACGGCGGTATGGCTCCCGCTGGTTCCGGGACTCGCATGCAGTTCGCCGTCGACCATCGACAGCGTGACCGGCTCGCCCGACTCGATGGGTGCCGTCGCGATCGCCGCCACCGTGTCGACCTGATCCACGACCTCCTCTGAGACGTAGTTCGTGTACTCCCGGAGCGCCTCCGTCTGGGAGATAAGCCAATCGACCCCCTCCTTCGTCACCTGGTACCGGCCACGACCGAGTTTCTCGACGTGGTGACGGTCGACGAGGTCCTGCAGGTATTCGCTGACCGCCTGCGACGTGATCCCGACCGCATCGGCGATCTCGGTCTGGCTCACCGCCGGTTGCCGGGCCGTCAGTTCAACCAGGATCCGGTACCTGGTGGCGTACCGTTTGCTCGAGAGCACCCCGTCACGGTCGTCGCCGACGTCCATACACAACTCCACTGGGTAAAAACGCAAGTAAGTTTGTCCTCTGATCGGCCACGAGCGGGACTGCCGGGCCCCGTCGACGGCGGTGGAAAGATGGATACCGCCCGCCGCCGAGACTTCCGCCGACGGGACCATGGGCGAGATGCGCACGCGGGCCACACTGGCGACGGTCGTGTTCGTGGTGCTCCTGGCCCAGGTCCTCCTGTATCCGGGGATCGATACCCTCGTTGCCGCCCTGGGAGCGACGACACGACTCGACGCGAGCATGTGGTTTTTGGCCGCCGAGTTCGCCGCGTTCGTGGCGTTCGCGGCGGTCTGGGGGGCGCTCAGTGACGGGACGGGACGGCGGGTGCCGTTCATCGCAGCCGGTGCCGGCCTCGGGGCGATCGGCTATCTGGCGTTGGCCGGCATCCAATCGATCGTCGATGTCGGGTTCGGCGGCGTCCTCATCCTCCGGTTCCTCCAGGGAGCGGCCACGATCGGCGCCTTCTCGCTCGCCCTCACGATGTTGATGGACCTCGGCGGCGGGCACGGGCGAAACATGGGGGCGGCCGGGATCGCGATCGGGTTAGGGACGGCCCTCGGGGCGCCGCTGGGCGGCCAGCTCTACGAGGTCGGACCAGTCATCCCCCTCTTCGGCTCGGCGGGCTTGTTGATCGCCGTCGGAGGCCTGGCACTGACGATCCCCGACAGCGCGCCGCGGGAGTCAGGGGGGACGATCCGCCGCGTGCTCGCCCGGCTCCGGGATCGACCGCTGCTCCTGTTACCCTTCACCTTCGGCTTTATCGACCGGTTGACGGCCGGGTTCTTCGCCCTCGTCGGCACGTTGTACTTCCGAACCGTCTTCGAGCTCTCCCCCGGACGGACTGGCCTGATGCTCGCCCTCTTTTTCGCCCCCTTCGCCCTCCTCCAGTATCCCTTCGGTCGGTTGTCGGATCGGATCGGCCGGACCGTCCCGATCGTGCTGGGCTCCGCCCTCTACGGGATCGGCGTCATCGGTGTCGGGCTGGCACCTGACCTCCTGACGGTCGGCCTGGCGATGGTCAGCGTCGGGATCCTCGGGGCGTTCATGGCCCCCGCAACCATGGCCTTGGTGACGGATCTGGCCGCCGAGGCCGAACGGGGCATCGCGATGGGTGGGTTCAACATCTTCGGGAGCGTCGGGTTTTTGGTCGGGATCATCGGCGGGGGGACGGTCGCCGATAGATTCGGGTTCACCGCGGCGTTCCTCTTCGCCGGTGGGCTGGAGATCGGCATCGCCATCCTGACGATCCCGATCTTCCTTCGGCTCACCACCCGTCGCTCACGGAGGACGGACCCGTGAAGCGATCCACCCTGACAGGCCTGGGGATGGCCGTTTTCGTTCTCGTGTTCGTCGCGTTTCTGCTCCGGGCGTTCGGCCAGTTCCTGGTCGGCCCCAGAACCGCCACCATCATCGCTGGACCGCTCGTCGTCCTCGCCGCCGCGCTCCTGATCGGTGTGCTCGGGGTTGCGCTGTTCGCGAAGCTCGGTCTCGTCTCGTTCGATGACGCCAGCGATTAGCTCCCCGACCGGTCGTATCGGCGGTTGATTAGGCCCACGACGTCGGTGAGGTAGGCGGTTCCCCAGAGCGCGACGATCACGCCCCCGATGGCGTCGAAGACGAGGTCCAGCATGGTATCGTCCAGCCCGTATTGGGTCAGCACCGGCCCCGAACCGGTCAGTGCTGAGAGTTCAGCCAGGACGAACTCGATCACCTCCCAGGCGACGCCAAAGGCCAGGACGAAGAGCAGGATGAACACGAACATGAACTTCGGTGGGAGCGAAACGGATTCGGAGCGGGTGTCGAAGGCACGGGTCGTGGCATACCCCACGGCGGCGACCACCGACGACGACAGGGCGTGGGTCACGTGGTCCCACCACCAGACCGACCGATAGAAGTTGGCTTCGCTCCCGGGGATGCCGACGGTGCCGAGCGCGTGGAGGAAGACCGCCGCCGTGATCCAGAGCGTCAACCCGGGATCGAGCGGGAAGTCGTAGCGCCGATCCAGCAGATCGGGAAGCTCGGTGACCAGGATGGCAACCCCGGTGTTGACGATGATGCCCGTACTCCCCCGCTCCAGGCCGACGAAGAACAATCCCACCAACAGCAGTTCCATGGCTCGAGTGGCTTGCCGTTGGCGTTTGTCCGTGATGCCGATCCGGTCCCGGAACCTCACGGCTTCGTCACCTCGGCGCCCTCAGGGATCCGGTCATCGTACCGAGCGCGCCGGCGGAAGTAGCCCTCGAAGATGATTCCCGCCGCGAGCCCCGCGACGGTCGAGTAGACGAATTCCCACATGAGCTGCCGTTCGATGACCACTTCGTCGACCCCAGGGACGAGGAGGAACTGCGTGCCGATGGCCACATCGAGCACCCACCGGACGATCGCCCAAACCCCGGCCGTGGCCATCGTGGCGATGACGACGAACAGGACGGCGAAGCCGGGGGTCATCAGGACCGTCGTGAAGAGGTGGAGCTCCACCGCGATGATGAGGGCGACGGCCGCGACGGCGAGGTAGGTCGCCAGCTGGCTGGTCAACGGAACCGTCGCGAACGTGCGACCGATCAATGGGAGCACCGCCAGGACCAATACCTCCCAGGGGAGCATCAGGGTGGGCTGCCGATAGGCCACCATCGGCGCGAGGGCAAGCGAGGCCACGATCACCGCGAACCCGGCCCAGAGGAAGTCACCCTCGACGAGACTCGCGGCGACGACGCCGACCAGGAATGCGATGACGACCCACGCGACGGCGGTGTTAATCCGCTCGTTCTCGATGACCGATGCGAGACGACCACCCTGCGACATACGGATCGGTTGCGGAGGCGGGACAATAACCCTCGTGGCTCAGACGGCGAGATAGACCAGGCTGTACGCGACGCCGCCCATAGTGACGGCCGCCAACCCCGTCACGGCCGCCGTGAGGGTTCGATCGAGGGTCATCCGACGGCCCAGGGGCGCGACCCCGATGGAGCCGACGGCGAGGACGGAGAACACGAAGTGATAGGAGACGTCGAGCGTCGGCGCCGGCATGACCAGGGCGGCGGCCCCGTACCCCGCCCCCGCCGCCGCGCGCCAGTCGATCCGATCCGGCACCGACCAGTCCCTGATATCGGCCACTACGACGAC
The DNA here is from genome assembly GCA_964404815.1 of uncultured Halobacteriales archaeon. Classification (GTDB taxonomy): domain Archaea; phylum Halobacteriota; class Halobacteria; order Halobacteriales; family Hikarchaeaceae; genus CAYOLR01. The sequence goes on along the minus strand of CAYOLR010000019.1, from coordinate 4,982 downwards.
GGCCGCCCAGAGACTCAGCAGCTCCAGGCCGAAGATCGATAGCAGGTTGAGCGTCGGGTCCGGGTTCAGCACGATCCGCTCGGTCAGGAGGTCGATGGGCACCGGTGCCAGGAAGGCCGGCGGCGTGCCCGTGAAGACGTCCCCGAACGGGTGGGTGCCGATCCCGACGACGGCCGTGGCGAGGACGGCCCGGGGGCCGAGCCCGAGGGCCATCCCGAGACGGACCACCGCCAGGCCCACCGCCACGTAGAGGCCCATGATCACGCCGCCGAGGAGACCGGCTGCCAGTACGCTGATGATGACGATGGCGGCTAGCGGGACGCTCCCGACCCGCCGAAACCGATCGGTGGTGACCAGGGCGAATCCAAAAACGGCAGGCACGCCCATCACGAGCGAATGCGAGAGCCCCCGGTGGACGAGTTTGGAGCTGGACCAGAAGGCGTCGACCGCCTCCCAGACACCCAACGGGTTGGCGCCGAGCAACCCGGCGGCGGCATAGACCATATCCACGTCCGGGACGAGGGCGAAGCCGGCGGCAACGAGTCCCAGCCGCATCGCCCGTTCGGGCGAGCGGCCGAGCGCCTGGGCCACGACCGCAACGAGAGCGAACGCGAGCGGCGCGTGGCCGGCAATCATCACCCACGCTATGGGATCCGACCGTATAACTCCGTCACTCGCCGGCAGCCCGTTTGGTCCACCGTTTCTCGATCTCGGCGTTCCCACGCACGACCGTGTCACCTTCGACGTCCAGTCGTGTTTTTCGGAGCTCGATCGATCGGATCGTCCCCGTACTGTCGCCGATCGTGACGACGTCGCCCGGGTTGAAATCCGGGTCGCGAAGCAGGTACATGCCCGCCACGGCGTCGGCGAGCATGCCCGACAGCGCGTAGGAGACGCCGAGTGCGAGGAACCCGGTTGCGGTGCCCATGGAGGCCGCGATCTCGTCGAGCCCGACGATCGAGAGGAACGCGAGCCCCACGCCGAACCACGCGAACAGCCAGATAACGGTCAGCAGGAACTGTCGATAAATGGCGGGGGTCTCCGGTCGCAACCGGTGGAGGGCGCGTCGAACGAACCAGGTCCCGACCCGGATCACGACGAGGCTGAAGCCGAGGAAGACGATCCCCGAGAGGAGCTTCGGCAGGGCGGTCTGGAGGTCGGCCACGAACCCGTTGATCGCAGTCACAATGATCGAGGTTGCCATGCCCGGAGTCCTCGGCCGGCCGATGCTTAATCCCCTGGCCCGGGGTCAGTCTCCCGTCGCGCGGTATCGAAGCCTCCATGTCCGCCGCGCTCCTATACAGCGTAATGTCCATCGTGGAGGCGTTGGACCTCGAATGACCCGCGTCGTCGTCCCGGTCCGATATCCGTTAACCGCCCATTCGACCCGCACCCTCGGGCGTGCGATCGAGGTCGCAAAGGATCACGATGCCGACCTCACCGTCCTCCACGTCACGCTCTATCAAAACGGTCGCCGGATCACCCGGAGCGAACTCAAACGAGCCGTCGAGGAGAAATTCGGCCACTTGGACCGGACACGGTACGTCGTTCGCGAGGGGTTCCTGGTCGAGGAGACCATCCTGAACGAAGTCGCCGCCGAACGGGCGGATATCGTCGTCATCGGCCGGAAACAGGTCAACCGGTGGCGATCGACCATCCGCCAGCTGGTTGGCGACCCGGATATCGAATCGTATCTCCGGGAGGAGCTAGACGCCCAGATAGTCACCGCTGACGGCTAGTCCGAACCGTCGCCGTCGGAGCCGATCGATGGCGACCCGTCGAAATCCACGCCGAGTCGGCCGCTGGTCTCGTCGAACATCAGATGGGAGTGGGGGTAAGCGATCTCGACGTCCGACTCCGCCAGCGCGTCCCACACACGGGTCTGAACCTTCGACCGCACCCGCGGAATGTAATACGGCGTTTTGACCCAGTAGCGGAGCGACAGCCCGACCCCGTGGTCGCCGAACTCCTCGATATAGCAGGTCGGCTCGGCCGGATACCGGGCGCTGCCGATCCGGATTTCCGGACCGCCATCGATGACCTCGGGGGTTTCCTTGGCAGCCTGCTCCATGAGCGACCGCGCGGTGTCGATGGCCGATTCGTAGGTGACAACCATCGACAGCGTCAGTCGCGTTCGTTCGTCCTCGGCGGAATAGTTGATCACGTCGCGGTCTCGCATTGCGGAGTTCGGGACCACGAGGAACGTGTTCTCCAAGGTGAACACCTTGGTGTAGCGGAGGGTGATGTCCTCGACGAACCCCTGGCGCCCGACATCGGTCAACTCGATGAGGTCGCCAATCTCGTACGGACGGTCGGCCAGCACGAAGAGCCCGCTGATGACGCTCCCGATGATCGGTGCCAGGATGAGCCCCAGAACCGCCGAGAAGACGGTCACCGAAATGACGAGATCGCCGAGCCGTAACCCCGCGACGGCCAGCGCGATCAGGAGGGCGAAGATAAAGACCACCGCCCTGATCGTTCGGAGGACCGTGCGCGTCACGCTCGGGCGGCGAAACCGCCTGGCCACCGGCCGGCCGAGGTACCGAACGACGACGCCGGAGAGGTAATACCCGACCAGGAGGACGATCCCCGCGGTGAGCAGTCGGATTCCGGGGATGGCCGCCAGCCAGTCGATGATCGACTGGACCCCCATGGGGATGACGCCCTCGGCCCCCGCTCCCATGGGTGCCCGGATTCACCCCCGGGCCAAAACCGTTGTGCCGCAAACGGCTAAACGTCCGGCGACGTAAACCCATCCCATGCCGAACGATGGAACGCCACGGGCATCGTTCGAGGTCACGCACCCGACCGACCCGGCCGAGGTCCTCGTCGCCGGGTTCTCCACCTTCGGTCTGGCTGGGCTCACCGCGGTCGATTTTCTGGTGGATCAGTACGACCTGGTCGAGCGTGGGTACATCACGACGGCCAACCTCCCCGCCATCACACCGTTCGAGGCGGGCCGACCCCGTCATCACACCCGGCTCTTCGCCGGGGAGGCCCTCGGCATGACCGTCCTCGTGAACGAGCTGTTCATCCCGGTCTGGGCGGCGGAACAGTTCTCCACAGCCGTCCTCGAGTGGTCGAATACGAACGGGGTCGAGGAGGTCACGATCCTGGCCGGCGTCCCGGTGCCCCATGGACCCGAGGAACACCGTGTGTTCTACATCGCCACAGACGACTACCGCGACGATCGACTGGCGAATACCGAGATCCCGCCGATGGGGAACGGATTCCTCGACGGTATCAACGCCAGCCTCGTTCAGCGGGGAATGGATACCGACCTCAAAGTGGGAGTGTTCATCACCCCGGTCCACGCCCAGGCGCCGGACGTCGAGGCGGCGATCCGGCTGCTCGAAGCCCTGCAGACCGTTTACGACGTGCCCGTCGACGTGACCGACCTCGAGGCGTTTGCGGGTGAGGTCGACCAGTACTACCAGGAACTCGCCGATCGACTGGCGGACACCGAACCGGCCGTCCGGCCCGACGACCGCATGTATATGTGATCGCCCACGGGAGACGGACGCGTTTATGGGAACCGCCCGGGTAGTTGGTGCCGATGCGACCGCTCCTCCGGTGGGTGCTCGGCGCCATCGGGGGCTTCCTGCTCATCCTCGGGCTCGCCTCGGTTTTCCGGATCGTCGAGTTCCTTCTCCCGTATCTCCCCTAGAACTCCTGGACGCCCTCGTCGGTTATCACCGCGTCCAGCAGCCGGGTCGGCGTGGCGTCGTACGCCGGGTTGAGCACCTCGAACCCGTCAGCTGGCTCGCGCATGACCTCGCTGGCGACGCGGTACTCGTTCTCGAAGCGGAACCCGCCCTTAACGAGCTTCGCGCTCGAGCCGACCGCCTGCATCGGAACTCCTCCGTCCGCCGCCGTCGCCGCCAGGGGGTACGTCCCGACCCGGTTGTAGAACCGATCCTCGACGATACAGTCCATCCCGACCATCACCCGGTCGCACTCGTCGAGGTAGTACCCGGCCGCGCTGTCGACGATCAGTCGGGGCGTGATGCCCTCGACGGTCGAGAGGTGGCGGGCGGCCTTCCGGCCGAGGTACCGGGGGCGGGCCTCGGTAACGAAGACGGTGAAGGCCTTGCCGTCGTCGGCCGCCCGCTCGAGGGCCGCGATCACCGTCGATGAGTAGTCGTGGGTCAGGATCGTCTCGCCGTCGTCGAGCGTTGCCGCGGCGTTTGCCGCCGCCGCGGTCTTGGCGGTTTCGACCTTCTCGACGACGTCGTCGATGGCCGACGCCGTCAATTCCTTCGCCGCCTCGACGGTGTCGGCCCCGTCCTCGGTGACAGCGGCGATGATCTCCCGCTGGGTCGTCCACAGCGAGGCGTGGGAGGGGGCGGCCCGCCTGAGCGCCGAACTGTTGCGGTCCAGCGCCCGTTCGTATTCCTCGACCGTCGCAAACTCCCGGTCGAGGAGATCCTCGAGCGCCCGGGCTGCCTTGACCGCCACGATGGACGAACTGTGGGTCTGCATCGCCCGGATCTCCTCGACCGTCTCGTCGATCATGGTTCGCGGTGGGTCGCGCGCTGAAAAATAGTTTGTCGGTCGCGGGACCCGTCGAGCTCCATGGACCGTCGCCTCTATTGGCGTCAAACTCCTACCACCGGTAATGACCGTTCCCGTCAGGTACTATTGCCCCCGGTGTGGCGCCATCGCCAGCCTGGACCGAGACGAGGCGCTCGCCGACAAGTCGGTAACCCCGTACCCGGCCGAAGGGTGGGAGTATGCTGATTCACATGAGGACTTCGAATCGGCCGACGGCGTTCGACTCGTCTGCGGCGAGGACACCGCGGACGCGGGGTGTGGCGAGGTCTTCTATCTCAACTTCCTCCGGTTCGAGAAGGGCGTGGAAATCGAGCCGACGCCGGAGAGCGAGTTCGTCGAGCTCAACGTCGGCCCCCCGACGCCGGGGCCGAGGAGGCCGGGGGACTATGCGTGACGAGATCCTCGAGGACCAGCACGACCTGGTCGCC
>CAYOLR010000018.1:18562-23735 GCA_964404815.1 uncultured Halobacteriales archaeon | reverse complement strand
CCCCGGCCACCGCCCGACGGTCGCCCTCCAGCGACACCCACAGGAGAACGGGGTGGTCCACGATGCCGCGACGCCCCCGGCGCTGGTCGTCCGTCCGCACGCCACGCTCTCCCATACGTGGTCTTGTGCCAGCAGCCGCAAAAAGACCGGCTCCGTCCGGACGACCCTCCCCCGGATGCGGCGCCTCCGCCAGCGCGCTCCCCGCCCGGATTATCGTCTCGCTCCCACTTTTTCCGGGCCTCACTGGCTCGCGGCGTCGCCGCTCGCCGACCGTTCGGCCCGCAAAAACGTGGGGAAAAAGACCGCTACCGCCACCGCAACCGCAACCGCCTACGCCAGCGCGCTCCCAGCCCTGATGATAGTTCGTTCGTCGAACTTCCCACCGATCAACTGGAGGCCGACGGGGAGTCCGTCGTCGGTCTCGCCTGCCGGCACGGAGATCGCCGGCAGGTTCGCGAGGTTGACCGGGATGGTGTTGGCGTCCGCGAGGTACATCTGGAGGGGGTCGTCCAGGCTCTCTCCTAACTCAAATGGCGGGACGGGCATGGTCGGCGAGGCCAGGACGTCGACCGTCTCGAACGCTTCGTCGAACTCCCGTTTCAGCCAGGCCCGGGCGTCCTGGGCCTTTGCATAATACTTGTCGTGATAGCCGGCCGAAAGCGCATAGGTCCCGAGGAGGATTCGCCGTTTGACCTCGTCACCGAAACCGGCCTCCCTGGAGCGGGCAAAGGCGTCGTTCCAGTTCCCGTCGTACCCGCCGGAGACGCCGTACCGGACACCATCGTATCTGGCGAGATTGGAGGATGCTTCGGACATCGCGATGACGTAATATGCCGCGAGGGCGGGTTCGATCGAGGGAAGGCTCACCTCCCGCGTCATCGCCCCTTGCGATTCGAGGTCGGCGACGGCCGCGTCGAACCGGTCCTTGACGCCGGCATCGACCCCCTCAACGAGTTCGGTCGGGATCCCCACACCGAGACCTTCGACGGCACCATCGGCGGCGTCCGCGTAGGACACCGCCGACCCCTCGTCGCGGGTAGTCGCATCGTTCGGGTCTGGACCCGCGATCACTTCGAGGAGTTCCGCGGCGGCGGAAACCGTCGGCGCGATCGGCCCGATTTGTTCGAGCGAGTTGGCATAGGCAACCAGCCCGTACCTCGAAACGAGCCCGTATGTGGGTTTGATCCCGACGACGCCACAGAATGCCGCCGGGCACCGGATCGATCCCCCGGTATCGGTGCCGAGGGCGAGGTCGACGTCGTCAGCCGCTACGGCCGCGGCCGAGCCGCCGGAGGAACCGCCGGCGACCCTGTCGACATCGACCGGGTTCCGGGTGGCGCCGAAATGGGAGGTCTCGGTCGTCGTCCCCATCCCGAACTCGTCCATGTTAGCCTTGCCGACGATAGTGGCGCCGGCATCTCGGAGCCGATCGACGACGGTCGCATCGTAGGGCGGAACGTAGTCGGCGAGCATGGCCGAGCCGCAGGTGGTGCGAACCCCGGCCGTGCTGATGTTGTCCTTCACGGCGACCGTTCGACCCGCCAACGGCCCGTCGTCCGCCCCCTCGATCGTTTCCCGCGTGATGAATGCGTTCAGGTCTGCCGCCATGTCATCCCACCGGCGGTCCCTTGAAGTAGCCGTCCTCGGAATCGGGGGCGTTTCGCAGCGCCGCCGCCTGGTCCAACCCGTCGCCGGGGTCGTCCTCCCGCATGACGTTGACGAGGTCGGGTTCCGAATCCACCTCGGGGACCTCGTCCAACCGGTCGAAATAGGACAAGATGTCGGCGAACTGCGCCGCGAACTCGTCGACCTCCTCGTCGTCGAGGTCGATCCGGGCGAGCCCGGCGACGTGACGGACCTCCTCGGTGTCCACCGGCTCACGGTCGCTCATGATGGGTCGAAGCCGTAGACCGGCGGTAAGCGTTTCGAAAGGTGGACTACTTGGTACCGGGTGGAGTGTCCTCGCTATGTTCGACCCGTCCGAGTACGACCTCATCGACCTGAGCTTCGGGATCGAGGCTGACGTGGCGAGCGAACCCTGGCCGCCGGCAATCGAGCGGCTCGGTCACGCTGACGGCGCCCGGGAACTGGCCAGCCGCCTCAGGGAGATCGGCATCGACGATGTCCGGGCCGAAGACTTCCCCGATGGGATCGGTCTCGCGTGGGAGGAGGTCCGGGCCATCACGCATACTGGGACGCACATGGACGCCCCCTGGCACTACGGTCCGATGTCGGCGGGGGAGCCGGCCCGAACGATCGACGAGATTCCCCTCGACTGGGCGTGTGGGCGGGCAGTCGTCCTCGATTTCAGGGACACGGCGCCCGCGACGGAGATCGAACCCAATGACATCGAAGACCGCCTGGACGCGCTGGATCACGATCTACAGGCGGGCGAGATCGTCCTCCTCGAGACGGGCGCCGACCGGCTGTGGGGTACCCCCGAGTACCTCCGGGCGTTCCCCGGAATGGGGGCGGCCGCCACGAAATACCTCGTCGAGCGGGGTATCCGTGTGATCGGGACCGACGCCTATGGCTTCGACAAACCTTTCGCCGCGATGGGTGACCGCTACGCCGAAACGGGTGACGCGGCCGAGCTCTGGCCCGCACACTTCGCCGGGCGCGAGGTGGAGTACTGCCAGATCGAGAAGATGGCTAATCTGGATGCCTTACCCCGACGGACGGACGTCCCACTCGTCACGTTCCCGGTCAACATCGCCGGGGCGAGCGCCGGGTGGGTCCGGCCGGTGGCATTCGTCGAGTGAGCAGGGGAACGCTTTTTCTGCCGCTTCGCGGGTATCGTAGGTATGCGAACGCTCGATAACGTGATCGTTTCCGCGGCGCTGACCGGGTCGATCCATGTTCCGACGATGTCGCCGCATCTGCCGATCACCCCGGCCGAGATCGTCGAGGAAGGGATCGCCGCGGCCGAGGCCGGGGCCAGCATCATCCACATCCACGTCCGGGACCCGGACACTGGCGAGCCGGTATCCGACTCCTCGCTCTTCCGGGAGGTCGCCGCTGGGATCGCCGCCGAAACGGACGCCATCGTCCAGCCGACGACGGGCGGCGCGGCGACGATGACCGTCGAGGAACGGGCGTCGGTCGTCCCCGCGATCCAGCCGGAGATGGCCTCCTGTAACATGGGATCGATGAACTTCGGGCTCTACCAGATCAGCGAGGCCGTCGACGACTTCCAGTACGACTGGGAGGAGGAATATCTCGAAGGATCACGGGACCGGATCTTCGCCAACACGTTCGCGGATATCGAAACCCTCCTTCAGATCTTCGATGACAACGGCACGATGCCGGAACTCGAGTGTTACGACGTCGGCCACCTCTTTACCGTCAAGCATTTCCTCGATCGCGGGTTGCTCGATCCGCCGATCCACGTCCAGTTCGTCACGGGCATCCACGGTGGGATCGGTGCCGACGAGGCGCAACTCGACCACCTCGTCCGGACCGCTGAGGAGTTGTTCGGCGATCAGTACTCCTTTTCGGTGATCGGTGCGGGCCGGATGGAGTTCCCCCTCGGGCTCCAGGGCGTCTCGATGGGCGGCCACATCCGCGTCGGTCTCGAGGACAACCTCTACCTCAGACGCGGTGATCTGGCGGAGAGCAACGCCCAGCTCGTCTCCAAGGCCGTCGACCTGATCGGCGAGGTCACGGGACGGGGCGTGGCGTCACCGCCGGAGGTCCGAGACTTCCTGGGCCTGAAAGGTCAGGGTGCCGTTGGGTTCTGACCGCCGCCACGATCAGAAGAGGTCGCGGAGTCGGGTCTTGAGTTTCCGTTTCGCGCCGCCGGCGGCCTGCCGCACACTGATATGCCAGGGCGTCCGGCGCCCGCCGATCTGAGTTCGGCCATCCCGGATACCGTCGAGGATCCCTTCTACAGTCCGGTCATCGGTGTCGATGAGCGTGACGGCCCGGCCGACCATCTGGCTGATGTGGGCGTCGCTGCCGGCGGTCATCGGCAGGCCGTACTCCCGGGCGAAGCGTTTGGCCCGGCGGTTGCCACGGCCGGTGAGGAGCCGCGAATTGTAGACCTCGATCGCGTCGGCGGTTGCGAGCTCCTCGTCGGTGACGTTCGGGCCGACACCGCTCCGTGACTTCTGGAAGGGGTGGGGAACGACGGCAATGCCGTCGTGCTCGTGGATGAGCTCGACTGTTTCAACGAACGGCCGACCGTCGGGAACGAGCTCCCGAACGCCGAGGGCGAGTACATGGCCGGCCGCGCTGGTGACCTCCATCCCGGGGATGCCGATGATCCCGTAGTCGGTGGCCAGCTCGACGGCTTCCAGGCTGGCGGTGATCGCATCGTGGTCGGTCACGGCCAAGGCATCGAGTTCTGCCTCCCGCGCCCGCTCGAGCAACCGCTCGACCGGATCCCGGCCGTCGTAGGAGAGGGATGAATGGGTGTGAAGCTCGGCCGTGAGCACGGGTCGGGGTAGAGGACGGTTACCGAAAAACGCCTCGATCCGGGGAGGGGCCCGACTTCCGGGTACATGAAAAGCGATTTATCGGCGCTTTGCCACTCCCCAACTGAATGAGCCTCGAGCCGTCCGACCGGGCCCTCATCGTCGATGAACTCGGCCGCGAACCCACCCCGGAGGAGGCGGCGTTGTTCGAAAACCTCTGGAGCGAGCACTGTGCCTACCGATCCTCACGACCGCTGCTCGAGGCGTTCGACGCCACGGGCGACCAGGTCATCGTCGGGCCGGGTGACGATGCGGCGGTCATCGGCGTGACTGACGACCTGGCGATCGCCATGGGGATCGAGAGCCACAACCATCCCTCCTACGTCGACCCTTACGACGGGGCCGCGACCGGTGTCGGCGGGATCGTCCGCGACATCATGTCGATGGGGGCGTTCCCGATCGCGCTCGCGGACTGCCTCTACTTCGGCCCGTTCGAGATGGAGCATCCACGCTACCTGTTCGAGGGGGTCGTGGAAGGGATCGCCGATTACGGCAACTCGATCGGCGTCCCGACGGTGACGGGGAGCGTCACCTTCCATCCTGACTACGAGGGGAATCCGCTAGTTAACGTCGGGTGTATTGGTCTTGTCGACCGTGGCCGGTTCGTCACGGCCGAGGCGCAACGACCGGGGAACGCCCTCGTCCTCGTCGGGAACGCCACCGGCCGGGATGGCCTCGGCGGGGCGAGTTTCGCGAGC
>CAYOLR010000018.1:0-18552 GCA_964404815.1 uncultured Halobacteriales archaeon | reverse complement strand
GCCGAAACCGAGGACCGGCCCGCCGTCCAAGTCGGCGACCCGTACGCGGAAAAACTGCTGATCGAGGCGAACGAGACACTGCTCGACGAAGCGCTGGTCGTATCCGCACGCGACCTCGGTGCCGCCGGCCTGGGCGGAGCCTCCAGCGAAATGGTCGCCAAGGGCGGATTCGGCGCACGGATCGACCTCGAGGCGGTGCACCAGCGGGAGCCCAACATGGTCGCCCTCGAGATCCTGCTCGCCGAGTCACAGGAACGAATGTGTTACGAGGTGCGGCCGGAGGACGTCGATCGAATCCGGGAGATCGCCGACCGGTACGATCTGGGATGTTCGGTCATCGGCGAGGTGACCGAAGGGAACTACGTCTGCCAGTTCAACGGGGAGACGGTCGTCGACGTCCCGGCCGAATTCCTCGGGGACGGGGCGCCGGCATACGATCGCCCCCGAGAACCGACCGCGCCGCCGGACCGAAACCTCCCCAGTATCGACCTGGCCGATGCCTTCGAATCGGTTGTCGGGAGCCCGAACACGGCCAGCAAGGAGTGGGTCTATCGGCAATACGATCACGAGGTCGGCGTCCGGACCGCCCGTCGTCCCGGCGATGACGCCGCTGTCATGGCGCTGCGGGGCGCCGATGTCGGCCTGACGCTCGCCGCCGGTGGACACCCACACTGGACGAGTGTCGACCCCGTCGCCGGGGCGAAAGCCGTCGCGCTCGAAGTGGCGACAAACCTCTCGGTGAAGGGCGCCGAACCGCTGGCCGCCGTCGACTGTCTCAACGGCGGCAATCCTGAGAAGCTAACGGTCTTCGACGGGTTCGCTGGGATCGTCGACGGGCTTGCCGAGATGTGTCGGACGCTGTCGGTCCCGGTCGTCGGTGGCAACGTGTCATTGTACAACGATTCGGCGACTGGCCCCATCCCGCCGACGCCCACCCTGTTCATGGCCGGGATCCGGGACGGCCTGGACGCCCCGCCCCTCAGCTTGGATGGCTCGGGGACATTGGTCGTAGTCGGTGAGCCCGGATCGCTGGGCGGCTCGGAGTATCTGGCGCAGGTCGGAGGCAGCGATCACTTCCCGGAACTTCCGGATGCCCCAAATCGGCGGCTGGCGGCACTCCGCGAGGTGATCGCCGAGCCGTCCACCCTGGCGGCGCACGATGTCAGCCACGGCGGGCTGGCGGTCACGCTCGCCGAGATGGTTCACGGGGTCGGCGCAGACGTTGTCATCGGCGGGGATTGCTCGGAAGCCGAGCGGTTTTTCAGCGAGGTTCCCGGCCGGGCCGTCATCGAAACGACCGACCCCGACGGGGTCAGGCGGGCGCTCGACGGAATCGCGCCCGTCCGCGAGCTGGGCGAACCGACCGATGACGGGACCCTCTCGGTTACGATCGCCGGCGAAACGCTCGACTACGACGCCGAAACTATCGCCGACTTGCGGGGCGTTATCGACAGCGAGTTAGGCTGACGCCTTACGTGAGAACGAGCGGGATTCCGACCGTGATCAGGAGGCCGATCACGAAGATGACGATACCGGTTCCGACCTGACTCATCGAGTACGGACTCTGCGGCGCGGTCGAGCGGGTCCAGATTCCATCCGCCTCGGTGGCATCCTCGTCGGTCATGAATAGTCATGCACACGGTCGCGACTTGAGGTTATCGACCCCCGTCGATGCCGACCGGATGACGGCCGATTTATAGCCGGCGGCGGCAAGGCCTAGGTAGACCCGGATCCAATGACCCTGACGAAGCGGATCATTCCCTGTATCGACGTGGATCTCGACGACGATGGCGATCCGGCGGTATATACCGGAGTTCATTTCGAGGATCTGGCTTATACCGGGGATCCCGTCGAGATGGCCCAACGGTACAACGAGGCGGGGGCGGACGAATTCGTGTTCCTCGACATTACGGCGTCGGCGGCCGGCCGGGAAACCATGCTCGACGTGGTTGAGCAGGTCGCCGATGAAGTGTTCATCCCCCTGACCGTCGGGGGTGGGATCCGAACGAAGGGCGACATCCGCGAGACGCTCCGGGCCGGGGCAGACAAGGTCTCCATCAATACCGCGGCGCTGGACCGCCCCGAACTGATCACCGAGGGGGCGACAGCCTTCGGAAGCCAATGCATCGTGATATCGGTTGACGCCAAGCGTCGATACGACGAGGCGGGCGAACACTACGTCGAGATCAACGGGGAATCCTGCTGGTTCGAATGCACGGTCAAGGGCGGTCGCGAGGGGACGGGTGTCGACGTTATCGAGTGGGCGACGGCGGCCGAAGAACGCGGAGCTGGCGAGCTGTTCGTCAACTCGATCGATCAGGACGGCACGAAGGAAGGGTACGACATCCCGCTCACGGAGGCCGTCTGTGACGCCGTCTCGACGCCGGTAATCGCATCCTCGGGGTGTGGCGGTCCGGAGGACATGTACGAGGCCTTCGCCGACGCGGGAGCGGATGCCGCGCTTGCGGCCTCCATCTTCCACTTCGGTGAGTTCGGGATCCGCGAGTGCAAGGAGTACCTCGACGATCGCGGGATCCCCGTCCGCCTCTAACCGGGTTCACCCAGCGCGAAGAGGACACCTGGTGGTGCCCCACTGTCACTCCCGCGGAGATTGCCGGTGATGTAGAGGCGATTCCCAGATACCAAGGGCGACGCCGCTGCGTGAGTGACTGAATCGCCGAACCGGTGTGGCCGGAGGTGCCGACCGGCCTCAATGTCCACGGCGAGAAGGCCGGAGCGGGTGAGGGCTCGTCGCGTCGGTCGGCTGGCCATACGCGTCCGTCACCCCTGGGTAGATCAAACAAGTAGTCAGCGGTTCCTAACGGCGAACTCAGGCGGCCGCCTCGAAAGCGTCCAGGAACGCCTCGGATTCGTCCTTGACCCGGTTGGCCGCCCCCTCGAGCGCATCAAGCGGGTCACGGCCCTCGGTCTTGATCGTCAGGATCGGTTCGGTCTGGCCGCCCGACTGTTCCGGATTCATGTCGTAGGTCGCGGCCGCGACGCCGTCGAGCTCGAGGAGGGCCCCCTTGAGGACGTTCAGAAAGGTGTGGTCCTCCTCCGCGATCTCGATGACGAGTTCGTCATCGGTCTTATCGATAACGCGGAGTTCCATACCTCATCTATCGCAGTAGCGCGTTTCAACGTTTCGAAGGCCCGACCGGGCCTCTAGAGAGGTCTCGACCAGATAATCGTTGGCCAGTCCTCGTCCCCGATCCGCACTTCGCTGCGGTCCGCACGCTCGAACCCCCGTGCCTCGTAGAACGATGCGCCGACAGCGTTCTCGGCGAGCGCTTCCAGTTTGAGGGTTGTACACGAGTCGGGGAGCCGGTTTAACCCGCGCTCGAGGAGGGCCGTGCCCACTCCGCTCCCCCAGTGGGCAGGATCGACGTAGATCTCCTTGAGCCCGGCCTCGGCCGCTCCCACGAACGGTTTCGTCTCCGACCCCCACCGGAAGTACGCGTATCCGACGACCTCCCCATCGCGTTCCGCGACGAAAGCCCGGTCGTTATCCTCCATGAAAGTCGAATACCGCTGGTCGACGTGATCCGGGTCGAGATCCGGGTCGATGATCCCCTCGATCGCCTCCGCGGGGAGGAAGTCACCGTAGGCGGCACGCCACGCCCGTGCGTGGATATCCAGGATCGCGCGGACGTCTTCTCGGTCCTCGATCCGCCGGACCCGCATGCGTCCCTTTCCCCCCTTGCTCCGGTTAACCGTTGCGCCAGTGTGGCGTGCCATCACACGGTGAAATCAGGATTTGTCCCTAGGAGAAGTACTTGCCGTGATGGTGATTAAGATTGGATGCAATGATGCGACGACTGTTCGCCCTGATTGGGGCCCTCGCGTTGACCGCGACGCTCGTCGGCGCCGGCGTCGCCGTCGCCGGTCTCGGGACCGAGGCCCCCGCACCGTCCGCGCCTTCCGGCGCGAGTCAAACGATCGAAGTGTCCGCCAGCGGCCAGGCGAGCGCCCAGCCCGACCTCGGCATCCTCAGGGTTGGCGTCCAGGTGACCGCCGACGACCCGACGACAGCCCGATCACAGGTGGCCGATAATATCTCGGCCGTCCGATCGGCCCTGTCGGAAATGGATATCGAGTCCGACCAGATCAGAACCGTCGACTACAACCTCTGGGAGGACCGCGAACCCCGACGCTCCGAGGAGAAACCAGCCGAGACCACCTACCGGGCCCGTCATGTCCTCCTTATCGAAGTCGAGGAGCTCGACACGCTCGGGTCGGTGATCGATGCCACCGTGGATGCTGGCGTGACGAACATCCACGACGTCCGGTATACCCTCTCTGAGGAGACGCGTCGCGACCTACGCCGACAAGCCTTGTCGGACGCGATGGATAACGCCCGAGGACAGGCCGATACGCTCGCCAATGAATCCGACCTCACGGTTACGGGCGTAAGCTCCGTTTCCACGCGGGACATCTCGTTCCCGCAATCACGATCCGAACACGCGGTGGCAGACGGTGGCGGCGGGACCAGTATCGAGACCGGCTCAGTGAGCGTATCAGCGTCCGTCGCTGTCACCTATAATGCGACAGCGTGAAACCACTCACGTTTTGAAAAACGCATAAGTCCGGCAGTCCCTTCGCTGGCGTATGGTCACACCGCCGCCGTGGCTGCCCCTAACCGAGATCGGGATCGTGGCCGCGGTGGTGGTTTCAACCCTCCTCATCGGCTGGTTGGATCGGACCCGCGGGCTCGGTGTGATCCGTCGACGACGACTCCTCGTGGGCATTCCGTGGGGGACGATCGTCAGCATCCTGTTCGTCCTCGCTGTCTATCTGTTCATCCAGGACGCCTGGACAAACTGGAACGCTCCGGTCGTGATTCCGTACCGGTCCTGGTCGTACCTCTACCCGCTGGGCGTCATCGTGTCCGGGTTCGCCCACAACGGTGTTGGCCATCTCACCGGGAATCTCGTCGGCACGCTCGTCCTCGGATCGTTGGCCGAATACGCCTGGGGACATTTCCCATCGCGCCGCGGGAGCCACTCCTTCTCGACACCGTGGAGGAACCCGTACGTTCGCGCGTTCGTGGTATTTCCAGCCACCGTCATTGGGGTTGGCATCCTCACAAGTCTCCTCAGTTGGGGACCGGTGATCGGGTTTTCCGGGGTGGTGTTCGCCTTTGCCGGGTTCGCCTTCGTCCGGTACCCACTGGTAACCGTGATAGCGCTGTCGGCCGACGACGTCGTCAATGTGGTCTATCGCGCCCTGCAAGACCCCGTGATCGTCTCTCGGGCGAAGCCCAGTTTCAGCCAGCCGTGGTGGGCCGGGATCGCCGTCCAGGGTCACCTCCTCGGGCTGTTCATCGGGATCGTGCTGGGGGCGGTCGCGCTCAACTATCGGGACGAACCGGGCGCGGTTCGCCGCTGGATCGGCGGCGTCCTGGTGGCCGGGTCGCTCTCACTGTGGGCAATCTGGTGGTTTCGGGGAAACTCCCAATTCGTCCTTTACCGGGGATTGGGTGTCATCTTCATCTTCGTCCTGGCAAGTCTGATTACGGTCGCCCTCAGGCTCGCCACGTCCGATCGGGCGTTCCACGGGGTGCCGTGGCGGACCCTCGGGGTTCTGACGCTCGTGTTCCCGATCCTCGTTATCGGCTTCGTCGCCGTCCCGCTCAATCTGGGGACGGGTACGACGGACGATATCGCCCAGGACACCCCGACCGTCGAGGTCAGGGACTACTCTATCACGTACGCGGAGAACGTCACTAATCGACAGACGAACGTGATCAACCTCTCCATCCTGGGGGAGACCACCGCGGTGCGGGCCAGCGGCGTCATCGTAAGGAGCGATCGGAGAAATATTTGGACACAGGCCGTGTCCCGCTCACGGCTGGCCTTCAGCGGGACGGCCCGCGTCCGGGTCGGTGGCCTCGGGTGGCGGGAGACCGTTACCGTCACCAGACAGGGATGGATGCTGAACGGTAATGGGACTGCGTATCGGGTCTGGCTCCGCGATCCGGCGGGATCCTGGCGTCAGGCCTATCGGTCGGAGCCGGTGTTCGCGGAGCCAACGTTGGCCGGCAAGCGAATCGGCGTTCGCCCCCTCCCGAAGGGGTTCTTCCTCGAACTCAAGGAGAACGGCTCATCGGTCGGCCTCCTGCCATTGCCCCGGAATAATACCAGTGTATCCGGGGAGGGAATCACGGTTACCCGGGAGGAAAGGAAGCTAGTCGCGACGTTCAACCGGACGCGGGTGACGATCGCCAAACGAGAGACCTATCAATGACGCCAGTCGATCCGAAAGACCTCGACGTCGATTGTTCGTTCCTCGGTGCTGTGGAAGGGGAACTGTCGGTCCAAATCGATCTCGGCCGCGAATGCGTGGGTTATCGTTCCGCCGTGATCACCGGCGAACGCCTCAACGAACGACCGACTCCCGCTATTGTGGATTGAATAGGATACACCGGCGAGGTCGACTGCTGTCCGGAGGAACTCCCGGTCGCCCCGACTTGACCGTTGAGCGCCGAAGGGCGGGTTCATCACAACGGTCAGGGGGGAGCTCGGACACAGTGGTGGTCTCTCCACGCCGCCCCGGACCCAGTCTATCGATACGGGCGGGTCGCTCTCGGCCTCGTTGGAAACCGCGATCTCGATAGCCGAGGGATCGATCTCCAATCCGATCACCCGCTTGGGCGATGCCTCGGCCGCCCCGATCGCGAGGATCCCCGTCCCGGAGCCGAGGTCGAGTACCGTACCCCGGAGGTCTCCATGGAGGGCCGCTCGATGGAGGATATGGGCGGCGAGACCCGGCGGGGTGGGATATTGCTCCAATGCGACGTCAGGCTCCCGAAATCCGGCCAGCCCCGCCAACCGCCGTTCGAGTCGCCGTTTCGATTCCACACGCCCGATCCGATCCGGATCCTCCTGAGGTTTCGGGTCACATTCTTGGTCGTCCCAGCGCTACCGTCAGTTATGCACTGCCCCCGCTGTGGTGGGAACCTAACCGAATACCGCCTCGACGGGAAGGAGGCGCTCGAATGCAGGTCCTGTGGCTACGTCGGCGTGCCCACCGACCACCATGGAACCCCCACCCCCGCAGAGACGTGGGCCGAGTCCCTCCGACGCTTTCGTCGAGAACACGACGTGGATGCCGACGCGTATCGAACCCTCCGTATCGGGAACGCCCGATACCGGGTCTCGCCGGCCATCTTCGATCGGATCTCCGAAATGACCGACAAGCAACGAGCCGTGCTCAGAGAACTCCTCAGAGAACCCGAACCATCCGACCCCGACCGTTCGCTTACGGCGATCGGAGAATCGGCGGACGCTCACCGGAGCTACATCCGTGAAATCCTCGAGACGTACGGTGACCTGGCCGACGCGCTACAGGAAGACGAGGTCGCGATCTCCTGAGCTAGTCCTCGGCCGTCGCCTCGGCGGTCTCCTCGGCGTCCCCCTCCCGGTCCTCTTCCGAGCGGGCGGCCACCAAGGCGCCGCGGGCGACGCTGTACATCGGATCGGAGGCACGGGACACCCCGCTGATCGAGAACGGGATGCGGGCCTCCTCGAGGCGTTCCTCGAACAGCGCCTCGAACCCGTCAGGTGAGGAGGTGCCCCCAGTGACGACGACGGGGACGTCGAGGCCTTCCTCGACGTCCTCCTCGTCCACCTCCCTGACGATGTTCTCGATCACGTAATCCAGGAGGTTGTCGTAGTAGATCGAGAGCGCACCTTCGACGCCGCCGATGTCCGTAGTGAAGTCGAGGGAGAACTCGTCCTCCTTGATCGAGGTGACTTTGTCGACGGGCGTCCCGGTAGCCTTTGCGGCTTGTTCGTCGATCCAGTCACCACCACGGGCGATCGAGAACCGCATGACAGGGACGGCATAATAGGCCAAACAAACGTTCGTCATGCCGGCGCCGAAGCTGATGCCCAAGCCTGTGAAGTCCTGGTCGGCGAGTTCGGAATAGATGACGGCCATCCCCTCGTTGATGGGCTCGGGGTCGTACCCGACGTCGCCCAGGATCG
This sequence comes from uncultured Halobacteriales archaeon, assembly GCA_964404815.1. Taxonomy (GTDB): domain Archaea; phylum Halobacteriota; class Halobacteria; order Halobacteriales; family Hikarchaeaceae; genus CAYOLR01. Next base: position 10,564 of record CAYOLR010000018.1, on the reverse strand, counting down.
ACTCCAGGGTCTTCTGATGATAGAGCGTCGAAAGGTCGGCGTCGATAGGATCGGCCGGCGTCGAGAAGAAGAGCCGTTCGTCCCGGTGGTTGGTTTCGCCGACCACCTGTTCGATGATCAGCTTGATCATCGGGATCGCCGACTGTTCGTCGGACGAGAGGATCCCGTGTTGCATCGGACGGCGCGTCTCCTCGTTGAAGATGTTCGCGAAGTTGAGGGCGTCGTCGCCGACGATGTAGACCCGGTCGCCCTTGCGGATGTGGAGGACTTCGCTTCGCTGGAGCATCTGTTCCGCCATGTCCGAGTAATCGAGTTCGACGAACGAATTGCGCTGCTGTACGAAAACGGTTTCATCGCCATCCTGTCTGGCCGACAATATATTCATCGTCCCGACATCGAGGCCTTTGGCCATGCTCAAAGGGAATGTCGTCGGGACAATAAAGCTATGCTTGGCTTAAACGGTTGATTAAACGCGTCAGACGGCCGTCTGACGGTCTTTGGCTCACAGTCCCAGTCGTTCTTTGACCCGGCCGATCGTCGACTGTGGATCGTCCTGCTGGGCCGCCTGTCGCTCCCGGAGCTCCTGGAGCGCTGCCGTCTGATCGTCCACCCCTGATCCGGTCGTCTGCTCGGTATTACCCCCCTGCAACTTCCGGAGGCCAGCCACCGCGTCATCGACACCGCCGCTCCTGACCGTGTTCGCGGCGTCGGGGTCGAACCGCTCACGGTCGATGTCGGCGGGCTCCTCGGTCGTGATGGTGAGGCGTTTGGACTCGGTCTTCTGCACGCCACCCCACGTGATGTCGGCCTCCGCGACCGCGTCCTCGATATCGCGTCTCACCCGTTCGTCGGTTACCGTCTCAGACCCGGCCTCGGCCGAAGCGGTCGTCTTCTCGGCTTCGCCATCGGCCGCCTGCCCGGTACTGGCCCGTTCGAGATGATGGGCGACCAGTGCCGAACCAGTCGAGGCCACGAGAAGGGCCAAACCGGCGGCATACACAGCGATACCCTGCGCGGAGTAATCCGTGCCGGCCTGGACGTTCCAGTTCTGCGGATAGACGGCCACAAACACGCCGACCGCCACGAGGCAAAGGAAGGCACCCACCGAACTGGCCGCGAGCACCCGCCGACTGACCGGCAGGAGGACGACCACGCTAAGGATGAAGGCCGGAAGCCCGAGGAAGGCCATCGTGATCGCGATCTCACGAAGCGCCCAGAAGAGCGCCGCGCCGGCCGGGAGCGAGACGCTCCAGAGGAACGCGCCGAGGCCGATTACGCCCAGGGCGATACCGCCGAAAAAGAGGGCAAATCCGAGGTAGACATCGGTCTCGCGTTGGGGTTCACCGACATACCGTCGGTACAGCGAGATGAGCCGGTTGTCTGATCCGTCGTCCGCGGCCATAGCAGACCTATGAAACCCGGGGGACATGACTGTTGGGCAGCCGTCAGCCAGCCGTCGGACACGTTTGGACACGGCCCCTTCCGTCCGTGGGTTAGATAAGGGCTCGTTCGGAGTAGTGCGATATGCCATGGCACGTCACCCTCGATCACAATACCCACGAGGAGGCACGCCGGGACTTCGAGTGGGACTTGCCAGCGGATTACAACGCCGCCTACGACCTGATTAGAAAGCACGACGATCAGGACAAAGTCGCCCTCCATCAGGCCTATCCCGACGGTCGGCGGGACTCGTACACCTTCGCGGAGATCGATGCAGAATCGAACCGGCTCGCCAACGCGTTGGTCGACCGGGGCATCCAGCGTGGCGATCGGGTCGCTGTTGTGATCCCTCAAAAGCCCGAAAACCTGCTGACCCATCTCGCATGCTGGAAACTGGGGGCAATCTCCGTCCCGCTCTCGATCCTCTTCGGGACGGATGCGTTGTCCTACCGCCTCGATAAAAGCGGGGCGAAGATCGCGGTCATTGACGAATCGGTCCGCGAGACCGTCGATGCCGCCCGGCCGGAATGTCCCGACCTGGAACGAGTGATCGAGGTCGACGGGCCCGCCGATGGCGATGTCGAGGCGTTTGAGGACGTCGTCACGGGCCACCCGGATAGCTTCGAACTGGCCGCTACCGACGCGGATACCCCCGCGATCATTCTCTTCACCAGTGGCAGCACGGGGCCACCCAAGGGCGTGCTCCACACCCATAGCGTGTGGGTCGGTCACTGCCCGTCGTTCTACATGTACTTCGAACGGGACCTGGAGGACTCGGTCTGCTGGACGCCCGCCGATTGGGCGTGGTTGGGCGCACTCGGCGACCTGGTGTTTCCCGCCTGGCATTACGGATGCCCGGTCGTCGGCCATCCGATGGGCAAGTTCGACGCTGATCGGGCGTACGATCTCCTGGAAACGTACGACGTGACGGATGCCTTCATTCCCCCGACCGCCATCCGGATGATGATGGATACCGACGCAGGCGGGTACGACCTGTCGCTGAAGGCCATCTGTTCGGGCGGTGAACCACTAACCCCGGAGATCCTTGAGTGGGCCGAGAACGAACTCGAAGGCGTCGCCGTCAACGAGATCTACGGACAGACCGAGGCGAACCTCCTAGTAGTAACCTGTCAGGACTGGTTCCCGGCCCAGGCGGGCAGCATGGGCAAGCCTGTACCGGGTCACGACGTGGCGGTCATCGATCCCGAAACCGGCGAGGAGAAACCGACCAGCGAGATCGGTGAGATCGCGGTTCGACGCGGCAACGACCCGATTATCTTCGAGGAGTACTGGAAGGAGCCCGAGAAGACGGCAGCGGCCAGGCTCGGGGACTGGCACCTCACGGGCGATCTGGCCGCGGTCGACGAGGACGGGTATTATTGGTTCAAGTCGCGCGACGACGACCTCATCATCACGAGCGGGTATCGAGTCGGTCCAGGAGAAGTGGAATCGGCCATCCTCGAACATCCCGACGTCGAACAGGTGGGCGTGATCGGCGTCCCTGACGAGACGCGGGGGGAAGTCATCAAGGCGTTCGTCCAGGCGGTGTCCGGCGTCCAAGGGGACGACGATCTCAGATCGGAAATCCAGCAGCTGGTCCGGGAGCTCCTTGCCAAACATGAATACCCCCGCGAGATCGAGTTCGTCGACGAACTCCCGCAAACGACGACCGGGAAGATCAAGCGGACGGCCCTCCGCGACCGGGAAACCTAGTCCATTTCAGTTACCCAATCCGGGAGAGGGACGTCGGTCCGGCCGAGTCGACCGTACCTCGCGCTGACGACGACGCGGACGTTCTCGGGGCCGACGGTATAGGCGACCCGGTAGGTCCGGATAAGTCCCCCCTCCGTGACGACAGCGTTCAGCGTCACGTTTCGCAGAGGTGGAACCCGTTGGGGGGCGGCAATCAGGTGATACTCGGTGGTGCCGTTCCGCTCGAACACCTCCACGAGCGAGGTCTTCATGGAGGTGAACAGCCGATAGAGATCGACCCGGTTGGAGGCGTTCTCCGGAAAGGACCGGCTCGGATCCGACTGACGGATGACCCGGCTCGAGCGGTGGCCGTTTTCGACGGTCGATTCGAGCACTCGATTGCCGTCGGCCCACCGTTCGATCGTCCGATTCCGGTCCCCGATCGAGTCCCGGTCGTACTGGTTCAGAACGTAATAGAAGTGGTCCTTATCAGCCTCGAACTGGACTCGACGGACGTAGCGGGACTGGAGGCTGCCGTTCGGCAGCCGCCGCGTACTGTTGACGTAGGCCGTGAAGGATCTCCTCGCCAGCACGTCGGCGTGTGCCTGGATCAGTCGTCCGGCATCGGTCACACCGTTCGATCCAATGCCCGGCGCCGTCTCCGCCCCGGGCGTGGCCGTCGGTACGTCGGTCCCGGCCGGGACGGGTGCCGGTGTCACGGTCGGGGAGGTCGGTCCATCGGTCCCGGCGGTCCCCCCACACCCCGCCAGGAGGACGACCAGCAGCGTGATGACCGCTCGGCGATCCACACCCGCCATTGGTACGGATGTACAAACCGTTTTGCCCGTCAGCGATCCAGGAAGGCCTGCGCCCTGGCGCGACACTCCGGATCGTTCGCGACTATCGAAAACCCGCCACGGACCTGCTGCTGTTCGTCAGCGTCCGCCAAGCCGGCGTGTGCGTACCGTTTTGCGAGCGAGATCGCCCGTTCCGGTGATTCGAGGATCGCTTCCACGTATTCTTCCACGGCTTCCTCGAGTTCGCGGGGCGCGACGACGTCGTTCAAGAGGCCCCAGTCCAGGGCGGTGTCAGCATCGATCGAGGCACCCGTTAAGGCGAGCTCCAGCAGCCGTTTCTTGCCGGCGATTGCCCCGATTCTGGCAATGACGTAAGGAGGATAGGCGCCGATACGGGTCTCCGGTATAGCGAAGGTCGAATCTTCGGTGGCGATCGCGAGGTCTGCAGCCGCGGTAAGCTCGAATCCTCCACCGTACGCCACCCCATCGACGGCGGCGATCACTGGAATCTCGAGGGACTCGATGCCGAACAATCCGCCGTAAATGCCATCGGTCAACCGTTGGACGTCGTCGGCCGATTCCAGCTCCGCGATCGTCCGGATGTCGTCGCCCGCCGAAAATGCGTCACCCGCACCCCGAATGACGGCGACCCGTGCCGACGACTCCGCCCGCTCGAGGGATTCGATGAGCTGTTGCCAGCCATCGTTGGTGATGGCGTTCTTCTTCTCTGGCCGGTCGATCGTGATCCACCCCGTCCCGCCGTGTTGGTCGTAGCGAATCATGCTGCTGCCAATACGGCGTGGGAAGAAAAAGGACGGCCGTCCGCCGTCAATCGGCGCGAGAATCGGTCGGGGTCCCGCCACCGAATCGCCGGATAACCCATCGACGGACCGTCTTGAGCCCCCCCGCGATCCCCTCATTGAAAAAGAGGACGACCATCAGGATGATGAACCCCATGACGAGCTGCCAGTGGGCCTCAAGCGCCGGGACCCGGCTGACACCCCATCGCAGGTAGCGGTAGGTGAACGCGCCCGCCAGCGGACCAAGGAACGAATAGGGGCCGCCGAGGACCGTCATGATCACTGGGTCTGCCGACGACGTCCAGTAGGCGTGGTCGGGGTTGACATTCGTCAACAATGGGATCAGGATCGAGCCGGCCAGCCCGGAGAAGGCCCCGGAAATGATAAACGCAACCCAGCTGTGGCGGGTGACGTTGATCCCCATGGCCTCGGCCCGGTCGGGGTTCTCCCGGATGGCCCGACATATCATGCCGAACGGCGAGTTGACGATCCGCCAGAGGCCGTACATCGCCCCGACGAAGACGATGAAAACGATGTAATAGTAGGCAACCGGATCGACGATGTCCATGAGTTTGAACTGGATACCCATGATGTTCACGTCGCCGAGCAGAAAGGTCAGGCCGTCGGAGCCGTTGGTGAAGCCACCGATGTTGGCGAGGGCGAGATAGTAAATCGCCATGCTGAACGAAAGCGTGATGAGCGCGAAGTAGATGTCAGTCAGCTGGACGGAAAGGTAACCGATGAAGACCGCGAAGAGCGTCGCAACGATGATGCCCACAATAACGGCGAGAACGAACGTTACGAGCACCGATGCGCCTCCGAACAGTTCGGGGAAGTTCAACGCCGGCGCGACGACGCGAACGACCTTCGCCACCGCGTAGCCGGCGGTCGCGATGAACATCGCGTGGCCGAACGACAGGAGGCCCGTGTAGCCGTAGAGGAGGTTGAACGCGGTCGCGAAGATCGCGAATATCAGGACCTCAGCAAGGAGTTTCGTCTGGAACGGCGGCAGGAGGAAGGGCATCACCACGAGAAAGACGAGGGCGAGCCCGTACCACGTCCGCCGGTTGTCCTGTAGTGCGAGACGGTCTCGTACGCCGAAACTCATAGAGGTTGATTGAGAGGGATTGGCTTACACACCGGGCGCCAAGTCCGTTCCGCTGAGGAGGTCCGTCGCGGTGCTGCGATCCAGGGTGTAGGTCTCCGCATTGGTGATGCCGACGCCATCGTAGGGAACGTCGTCCTCCCGACTGGTCTCGCCGATGACCGTCGGCGCGTTGGCCTGGTGGCTGTCGGCGTCGATCGTGATCGGGCCTCGCGGGTCCTGTTCGAAGGACCGACCCTCGAGTTCGGAGATGATGGCGTCCGGTTCCGTACTCCCGGCGGCCTCGATCGCCGCCTTGTACAGCCAGATGGCCGCCCACGTGCTCCCGCCAGTGAACGAGGGGATGCCGACGACCTCGGAGTCGTCCGAGTACTTCTCCTTCCACGCGCTGACGAAGTCGCTGTTGTACTGGTTGTCGAAGGCAGAGTGCCAGTACCAGCCGGAGTAGTGATAGCCCTCTGGCATCGTATCGCCCAGGGCTTTGAAGATCGTCGGGTCGGTCCCGAGGGTATCGAAGACGTCGTCGACTTGCTCGAACAGCCCCTGCTCGGTGGCTTGCTGGACGAACGTCACGGCATCGCCCGCCCAGAAGCTCGTGAAGACCAGGTCGGGATCGGCGTCGAGGATCTGGTTGATCTGTGGCGTCATGTCGCTGGCACCGAGGCTCGGGAACTGGGATTCCACGTATTCGTAATCGGCACCGAGCCCGTCTGAGTAGGCTTTGAAGTAGTCCCAGCACTGGTGGCCGTACGCGTAGTCCGGCCCCATGTTGGCGACGCGGGTAACGTCGAGATTGTCGAGTGCCCATTTGGCCATCGCGTAGGTGTTGATGGACGTGTTGGCGTTGGTCCTGAAGATGTTGGGTTTCCCGGCCGCGGTGCCGCCCTCCTCCTCGTAGTAGTTGCCGTAGGTTTCGTAGTCGTGTTCCGTGATCCAGGGAGTGCCAATGTCGGTCAGCGTGAAGGGCACGCCGAGCTCTTCGACCGTGGGGGCGGTGTTGAGCGTGACACCCGAGGAGGTCAGTCCGATCATGACGTCGGCATTGTCCTCCTGGACCAGGCTCTGGATGGTACTCCCGGGATTGTCACCGTGATCCCGCATGACGACTTCCACGTCGCGGTCCATAATGCCACCAGCCTCGTTGACCTTGTCGACCGCGACGCGGGCCGCAGCCGCCGAGGCCGAACCCAGCGCTTCGGCGATCCCCGACAGGAGGTAGATGCCTCCGACGGTGATCGGTCCCCCACCGCCACCGCCTCCGAGGCCGCCGACACAGCCAGCGATTGACGTTGCCGCGGCGCCGGCCCCGACCGAGGAAAGGAACTGTCGCCGGTTCAAGCCGAACCGCGGGTCGCTGTTCACCGAATCCGAGCGTCTGGATTCCTGGTTTGACATGACCTGTGAGGATTATTTGCTGATGTGGTATATAATAGCAAGGGTTTATGCATTAATCTCTGACGAAACAGCGAACACAGACCCATTGAATTGGCAGAAGGAACCGATATCAATAGGCGTCGAAAGATTTAATCAATAGCTACAAAAGCGATACGCTATGGCATCGCTTGGCTTGATCGGGGACCAGATAATTACAGGGATCAGCATTGGGGGGCGGCTGTTCCTGATCGCTGTGGGCCTCAGTCTCATCTTCGGCGTGCTCGAGATTCTGAACTTCGCCCACGGCGCGCTCTACATGATCGGAGCGTATGCCGTGATTACCGTCATCGAGAACGCCATCGGCAACTTCTGGCTCGGCGTAATCGTAGCCGGCATCGCCGTGGGCATCGTTGGTGTGATCATGGAGGCCGGCTTCATCCGACGTGTCTACGATCGGGACCACCTCGATCAACTCCTGCTCACGTTTGCCTTCGTGCTGATGCTGACAGACGGGATACGGATCGTCTTCGGCTCCGGGTCGCACGTTATCAACCCCCCGGGAGGGCTTCGGTTCACGATCCCTCTCGGCCAGAACTTCTCCATACCGGCCTACCGGGCGTTCGTGATCCTGATGGCGATCATCGCCATGGGCGTGCTCCTAGCCGTGCTCCGGACGACCAATATCGGTCGTGTCGTTAGGGCGACCTCGACCGACCGAGACATGGCCCAACTCCTGGGTATCAACGTCCCCCGTCTCTACACTGGCGTCTTCTTCGCCGGGAGCCTCCTCGCCGGGATCGGTGGCGCGTTCGCCGCCCCTCTCCAGTCGGTCACTCCCGAACTCGGCAATCAAGTCATCATCAACGCGTTCGTCGTGGTGGTCATCGGGGGGCTAGGATCGTTTACAGGCGCCTTCGTCGGTGCAATGGTCATCGGCCTCCTGATCTCTCTCGGGAGTCTAGTAGTCGCCGGGGCGGGGCAGCTCTTCCCCTTCCTCGCGATGATCATCGTTCTGCTCCTCCGACCACAGGGACTGTTCGGGGAGGCCGAAGGATGACGACGGTCCTCCAGACGGAGAACCTCACGAAGGAGTTCGGGGCCCTCGTCGCTGTCGACAACGTCGACGTCTCCATCGAGGACGATGAAATCACGAGTATCATCGGGCCAAACGGGGCGGGAAAAACCACTTTCTACAACCTGCTGGCCGGTGAGCTTGAGCCGACCCGGGGCACGGTAAGCCTCCGAGCGCGGGGCAATGGCGGGCTCCAAGAGATCACCGGGAAGGCACCCTACGAAATCAATCGGATGGGCCTTTCCCGGGCGTTCCAAATCACGAACATCTTCGAGGGGCTATCCGTCCTCGACAACGTTCGGATCGCCCGGATCAGCCGGGACGAGCGGACGCTGGATTTCCGCGCCATGGCGCGCGAGGATCAGGGGCTGACCGAGACGGCGTGGGAAGTTATCGAACTGACCAACCTCGGCGATGTGGCCGAGACCGAGTGCGCCAACCTTTCACACGGTGACATGCGCAAGGTGGAGATCGCGATCGCCCTCGGGACCGACCCGTCGGTCGTGCTGCTGGATGAGCCGACGGCCGGAATGAACGCGACGGAAACACAACGGATGGTCAACCTCGTGGAGGATCTGGATGCGAATACCGAGACAACGTTCATCGTCACCGAACACGACATGGAGGTCGTGCTCGGCGTGTCCGACCGGATCCTCGTGTTCGACAACGGTCGGCTGATCGCCGAGGGGACCCCGGAGGAGATCATGGAAGACGAACACGTTCAGGAAGCCTATCTGGGAGGTGAGTAACGATGGCGCTGCTCGAAGTCAACGACGTCAACGCCTTCTACGGGAACAGTCACGTGCTGTTCGATCTCTCGCTCGCGGTCGAGGATCACGAGGTCGTGACCCTGCTGGGGCGGAACGGCGCCGGTAAGACATCGACGCTCCGAACCATCACCGGGACCATCCCCCGCCGTGAGGGTCACATCAGCTATCGCGACACGGAGATTACCGGACAGTCTATCGATTCGATCAGCAATATGGGAATCAAACTCGTCCCCGAGGACCGGCGGATCTTTCCCACGTTGACGGTCCAGGAGAACCTGCTTGTCGCTCGGGACGCCTGTAGCGACCCCCGTGACATCGAAGAGATGTACGACATCTTCCCGGAACTCGATGATCACCGCGAGAGTAAAGGGCGCAACCTCTCCGGGGGCGAACAACAGATGCTCTCTGTCGCCCGTGCCCTGGTGCAAGACCCGGACCTCCTCCTCCTCGACGAGCCCACTGAGGGCCTCGCGCCGGTCATCGTCGAAAACCTCCGGGACGTCTTCGGGAACCTCCTCGAGGAAGACGTCACTGTCCTCCTCACGGAACAGAACGTGTCGTTCGCCCTAGACATGGCCGAGCGGGCCTACATCATCGAGAAGGGAGCCAACGTCTGGGATGGCGACATCGACGAACTCCGCCAGCGAGAGGACCTACTGGAGGAGTACCTCTCCGTGTCGGTCGGCGACGCGGAACCGACCCCCTAACGCGCGGGTCCCTGACACCCCCCCGTCGATCACCAGGTGCCGTGGAAGGTATCGAAGGAGAGCTCCTCGAGGGGTTTCTCCCCGATGGCGATCCGGTATTCGTCAGGTGTGAGCATGGGTTTGTGGAACCGTGGGCCGTCGTCGGTCGTAATCCGCGGGCAACCGGTATTGACAAACGCGTCGAGGTCGAAGTTCCGGAGCCGGTCGGGGGTCACCTCGTCCATCGTAATGAGGTACGCGTCCTCGTTGTCCTCGACGATCTCCTGGGCAATCTCCCATCGGCCTTGGCCGATCTTCGTACAGAATATCACGCCCCAGGTGTCGGCGTCCATGGCCCGGTGGACCGCGCCGTAGCGCTGTTTCATGAACTTCTCGGTGTCGGCGACCGAGACCGTGTTGTTGACCGGGTCGGCGATGACCACCCGTTTATCCGGGTGCTCCATCGCGAGACCGAGCGGATGGAACTTCCCACCGCCGACGTAGAGCACCTGCTCGGCGTCGACGTCGGCGCTTGCGTAGTTACAGCCCAGGACCTGGCCCTCGTGTGTGAGGCGGTCGTCGGCGCGCCGGGTTCGGACATCGTACCCGTTGTCCTGGAGGAACGACCGCATCTCGTCGAACCTGTTCATGTGTTGGGCCGTGGTGACGAGGCCGATCTCCGGCACCTCGCCCTGATCCACCAGTTCGTCGAGCGCTTCGTGGAGGATCGGCTCGACGTCGACGTTGGAGAACAGCGGGACGTAGATGATCTTGTCCGACTCCTTCATCGGGGAGTGGCCGAAGTGGACGAAGACGTCCGTCCGGCGC
>CAYOLR010000017.1:0-24065 GCA_964404815.1 uncultured Halobacteriales archaeon | reverse complement strand
CTCCTCTTCGTCTCGCATCGATGGCGGCTTCGGTGCGGCGACGAAGTGGATATAGAAACCCAGGCCAATGACGAACAGTCCGAAGGCCAGGATCGGGAGTCCGACCCTCGACGGAACCATCGGACTCGGGTTCCGGAGATAGACATAGCCGCCCGCGACCGCGAACGGTGCGCCAACGACGCTACTCCAAACCGCCGGGAGTCCCCTGGCCATCCTTATCGCCCCTGGAGCATTTGGTGGGCGATCCCGGCCACGGACAACAGGAACCCGAGGGTTGTCAGATTGAAGGGGTTGGAGATGAACTCCGGTTCCTCACCGGTGTTCGAGAAGAACCCCCGCTGGCGGTCGGCGCCGTCGATCGACTGCTGATTTCCACCGTCATCGATTTCGGCCGTCGTCTGTCGGTCCGATCCTCCATTCCCACTGAGTACCTCGATTTGGGCATCTGCACGGGGGCCGTCGCGCACGCCGAAACTGTGGGTATAGGTTCCGGGTTCGAGCTCCCGACCGAGGGACTCCTCGATGGCCGCGATCGTAATCTCATCGAAGCCGATTTCCCGACGTTCGCCCGACTCGATGGTGACTCCTTCGTTGAAAAACACTTCCGTACCCTCAAACGCGTACGTGATGTCGATCGCCGTCGACGTGGATTTGACGTTTTCGACGACCAGGCCCACGGCCATGGGGGTCCCAGGTGCCACGGTTTCCGGGAACCGTTTGTCCACCAGCGCCAACCCCATCGGAGGGGTCCCATCCGGGGTCTGTCCCGATGGGGTATCGCCGGTCGGCGTGGTATCCCCAGAAACCAGCTCCACTTGGCGCCGCTCTCGAGGTCCGCCCTGGATTCCGATGCTGTGGTTATAGGTCCCGGGGGTGAGTTCACCCTCCCGGTTTTCCGACAGCCACGCGGCCTCCATGCCCGGTAGTCGCGCGGTGCGGGTTTCTCCGGGCTCGATAGTCACGTCCATCGAGGCTATCAGGTCGGCTTCGAACTGGTATGTTACTTCGGTCGAGACCCGCTCGGAACCCGTGTTTTCGACTTCGACGCTCGCGGTGAATGTCCCACCCAATTCGATCCTCTCGGGGAGGGTTACGGAAACCAAGGTGAGATGAGAACTTTCAGCGCGCGCAACTCTCGTGGCGGGACCGAGAGCCATTACGGACCCGATCATTACGCAGGCTCTACGGCGTGAGACGTTCACAGCGGCACCTGATGATGGTACCTCAAATAAATGGCTCGCCTCTCAATCGTACAATGGCTGAATGGCGGGTATCGCAACTGTCGGGACTTTTGCAGCGGTCCGGTCATTTCATGGCTGAAACGATCCCTTAGTCGCGACCGGCCAGACGACGGTTTCAAGGGTGAAATTTCACCGCTACTGTCACTATCTCCTTCCGAGAAGGATGCACTAATCCCGGGCCGTGGCTCGTCGACTGACTTCGGTATCTTGGAGAAGTAACGCCGGGTGTCCCGGATCGAGATCACGAGTATCGATACGCCCGCTCGACCACTCGGATCGGTATCCGATCCCCCATCGTTGTCTGGATCGACCTCCGGTTCGGCCCTGGATCGAAGCGATTTACTCCGCCCGGTACTGCCTCCCACCGATGCCGACATTGGTCCCCCTGCAACTCGGTGGTTTGAGCTTCTTCAGACTGTTCGGACTGGTGTTCGCCGTACTCGGCGGGCTCAACCTCGTCAAACCCCGTGAAATGACCGCCTACACAATCCGTCGTCGAACTGGCGGCGAGATCGACGGTCAGATCGAACCCACCGTGACGCGTCTATGGATCACCCGGCTCATCGGCGGCGTGATGATGCTCGTCGGGATCGGGATGGCCCTCGGGATGATCGGTCCTTAATACTTGTCCCCGGTCGGGATCGGTGGCCCCCCACGTGGCCCGTACGGTGCTTCATCGAGCCATTCGCCGGCCGGCTCCCAGAACGGCGCCATCATAGCCGCGAGACGCTGCTTCGTCGACAGGAGGGGGTCATCCGCCTGCATGTGACTGAGAGCTTGCCCGGCGGCCTGCTTGTTCCACTCGGCTGCCGTCTCTCGTTCGGCGGCGAATTTCTCCACGGCCGCGCGGGCGACACCGTCGTGCTCCGCCCTGCTGGCGATCCCGATGGCCGACGCGGCGGCGTCGGCATCCGCGATCCCGGAGTTCATCCCCCGCGCCCCGAAGGGCGCGAAGAGGTGAGCGGCCTCACCCACCAGCAGGACGCGACGATGCTCGTCGATGAATGAGTCGGCGGTGACCTGAAGGAACTGGTACGTCGAGATCCAGTCCACGCGGTCGGCGTACCGTTCGCCGAGGGTAGCGGCCACCCACTCGCTCACGGCGGCCTCGCTGCTCAACCGGTCGGGATCGTCGGACGGTCGACACTGGAGGTCTACCCGCCAGCCGCCGGCGAAGGGAACCAGCAGGATATGTCGACCGTCAACGTCTGGATGTCCGTAGTGAAACACCCGTTCGTTCGGCCGGGGATTGTCGGGGTGCTCGGATACGTCGGTGATGACGAAGTGGTTCTTCGACCGATCGCCTTCGAACTCCGCCCCGATCTCCTGCCTGACGGCCGACTCCGCCCCATCGGCGCCGATGACGTACTCCGCCTCCCAGGTGTCGCCGGTTTCGGTGGTTAAGTGGACCCCATCGGCGTCCGCATCGAGGGTCTCGACCGGCGTGTTCCAGTGAACCTCGACTTCGGCGTCTCGACACGCCGAGAGCAGTTCGTCCTCGGTCCAGACCTGGGGGAGGCTCGTGAAGTGTGGGAGGTCGCCCGTCCCGCCGGGCGACGAATACGTCCGCGAGAAGACCTCCTTTCCACGCCACATCGTCCGCCTTGTTGGCCAGACCAACCCGCGGTCGGCCAATCGCGTCCCGAGCCCAGGATGGTTCCGTTCCAGCCGTCTCAGTGTCGCGCCGTGAACGTAGATCGCTCGGCTTCCCGGGCGTTCCCGGTCCTCGGGATCGGCCTCGAGGATCCGCACCGGCAACCCCCTCGCCCGGAGTGCCAGGGCTGCGCTCATCCCGACAGGTCCCGCACCGACAACGACGACCGGGTCCGACTGCTCCGTGCTCATTGCTTCCCTCTACAACGAAGGATGGTGATAGAGGCTTTGACCTTCAATGCGAGACGCGGAGACCAACGCTTCCAGCACCCGACACGGGGAATCGGTCCCCGAGATTATTTCACCGGCCGGTAGACCGGCGCAGGGTCACCGTTCCCGTCGAACGTCCCGGCGAATTCGACCGTGTCGCCGATCTCGGCATCGCCATTGATTCGACAGAGGACGTGGGCGCCGTCGAGGTCGACCAGCGCGAGTCGATACCCGCCGTCGAAGCCTTCCGGGGCGACATGAACGCTCGTCTCGGAATACACTTCCCCGGTATCGGGGAGCCGGACGACGTCGAGCGTTCGACTCCCGCAGCCGTCGCACGCGCCACGGGGGAAGCTGGTGGTCCGCCCGCAGTCACTGCATTCGTGGCCGAACAACCGGCCATCCTCGAGCTCCTCTTGCCAGGCCTGGAAGGTCAATTCCTCCGGCGTTGTCGTCCGCTGGACCGACGACTCTCGGCTCATGCACCGGCCTCCAGGACCGTGACCATGGTCGTCGAGGCATCCCCGCCGAGGTTGTGGGCGACGCCGGTGGTGGCGTTCTCGACCTGCCGGTCGCCGGCATCCCCTCGGAGGTGATCGGTCAGTTCGACCAGCTGAGCAGTCCCCGTCGCCCCGAGCGGATGGCCTTTAGCTTTGAGCCCGCCGCTCGGGTTGATCGGCATCGCCCCGTCGATGTAGAAGTCGCCGGCCGCGGCCGCCGGGCCACCGCCACCGTCGGCGTAGAGGCCGAGGGCCTCGACCGCCATGATCTCCTCGCCGGTGAAACAGTCATGCACCTCGGCAAAATCGACGTCGGCAGGGCCGATCCCCGCCTGGTCGTAGGCCTCCTCGGCTGCCCGGCGGGCTGCGTTCGTCTTGTGCGGAACAGGGTTGTCGGCTATCGGGACCGTGTCGGTCGAATGACCGATGCCAGCGACGTCGACTGATTCGCCGTCGAAGCTGTCTGCCGCATCCTGGCTCGCCACGATGACGGCCGAGGCCCCGTCGGAGAACGGACAGCAATCGTACAGGCGGAACGGGTCGGCCACCATCGGGCTCTCGAGGACGTCGTCGATCGAGATCTCGTCGCCGAACTGTGCCCGAGGATTGAGGCTCCCATGGTGGTGATTCTTCACGGCGATCTCGGCGAGTTGTTCGCGGGTGGTCCCGTGCTCGTGCATGTGTCGTTTCGTGAGCAGGGCGAAGAACCCCGGCGCGGTCATGCCGGCGGGCTGCTCGGTCTGTTTGTGAACGACCGAGTCGAAGATCCGGGTCATGCCGGGCGTGTCGATACCCGTGGATCGGCTGCACCGTTCGACGCCACCGGCGATCACCACCTCGTGTCGACCGGATTCCACCGCCTGGACGGCGTGTTTGAAGGCGTTGGACGAGGTGGCACATGCGTCCTCGAATCGTTGGCACGGAATCCCGCTGAGCCCGATATGTGAAGCGATGGCGGGTGCGAGGTGGATCGAATGTTCGGTCATGCCGCCCATCGTGTTTCCGAGGTAAAGCGCGTCGATCTCGTCGCTCGCGATGCCGGCGTCGTCGATCGCCCCGAACGCCGCCTCCGCGAAGAGCTCCTGGAGGGTGGTGTCGTGGATGGCGAACTTCGTCATCCCCGCCCCGACGATGCTTGCTCTGGCCATGACGGGACGTGTTCGGGACTGGGCTAAATATACCTGTGGTCGCCAGTCCGGACCGTCGGATCGATCGGTTTCCAACCACAGGAAACCGTCCAGGCATGGAGTTATCGCGTGTGGCGTATTTCGATCGAAAAAACCAGATATCCAGCCGCCCCCTCGTCACCATCCCCCACCTGTTCGACCGGATCGGACGACGGGCGGTCGTCGTTGCCGCTATTCCAACCCGAGGTCGGCGAGCGAGTGGGTGTGTTGCCACGCACCCGAGACGTCATCGATATTGAAGTTAATGACACCGTCGGTCAGTTCGAGCCGAACCGTGTCCTCGTTGATGACGGTGTCGTGAAGGTGCAGTTCCAGCGGCTCGTCGAACTCGGCGACCATGACCATCAGTTCGCCGTTCTCCTCGAGCATGGTTCGGAGATCGTTTGCGTCCATAGCAATCGATCACTACGGTCCGACGGCCGATAAAAATACCCATCGGCGACCCGACAAATCACCACCACGCCCGTATTTTTCGGCAGGCCTAAAACCTAGGCGACGCAACGGTCACTATCGGCGGGGTCGACCGTTGGAACGTCCCTGCCTCGATCAACCAAATCATGCACGTCGATCCATACCAACGATGCCGGGACTGTGGAACGGCTCTCGAAGACACGACGATGTACCGTCGCCACGCTTACTGCCCGGACTGTGGCGGTTCCACCCTCCTCTGATCGAATACCATCAGCTCGATTTCGATCGTTGGCACTTTGCGAAGTCACCGTCAACTTACTGGCGTCCCCGAGCGAGCGATTCTATCTTCGTTCCGGGTCGGTAGCATCGGCGCTGCCCGTCTCGGCTCGGATCGACCAGCGCCTACCGCTCTTGGTCGGTAATGACCAGGTCGGTCTTGTATTCGGATAGGTCCGGCCGGTCATCGTCGACGATCGTCGGATCGATGCGAACCTGGAGCCGGTCGCGAACTGCGTCGATGGCACCATCGGCGATCTCGGCATCGGACCGGTCCGAATCAGCCGCCCGAGCGATGACCACCGGGATGGGGTCATCGAACTGGACGGTATCCTCGTCGGGGACCACGACCCTGATCCTGGCGGCCGCGCCATCCACCTCGGTGATAACGTCCCTGATGGCGCTCGGGAACACGTTCATCCCCTTGTAGATCAGCATGTCGTCGGTGCGGCCGATACACCGGATCGTCGGCGACGACCGACCGCAGCGGCAGCCTCGTCCGGTGATCTCGGCGTGATCGCCGGATCGGAACCGGAGGAGGGGTGTCGCCTCACGGCCCAACGGGGTGTAGACTAGTTCACCCCGGGCCCCGGGTTCGAGGGCGACCGGCTCACCGCTGTCCGGGTCCACGAGCTCCAGATGGACGTGGTCCTGACCAACGAAGTGCATCCCGTTCTCGGCGGCACATTCAGCCCACAGCCCGGCGATAATATCACCCAGTCCCATGCATTCACGCACCGAGTCGACCCCCCAACCTCCCTTGATCTCCTCGCGGATCTCTGGATTTCCGGCGCCGGGTTCGCCTCCGACGACCACTCGATTGACCGGCAGTTCGGCGAGCTCGTGGCCGAGGACCTCGGGCGCACGATCGATGAGATACCGGGCATGTGAGACGGTCGAGAAGAACACGTCGGCATGGAGGTCGGCAGTCGTCGAGAGCAATCGATCGGTCGTCCCCCCGCCGGCCGGGACGGCGTTGGCGCCAAGCTGTGTGAGCCCCTCGAAGTACGGCGTCCCGCCGGGGACCATGGTCTGGCCAACCCCGAAGATGACAGTGTCCGATTCGCGAATACCCGTTCCGTAGAAGAACCGTTTCAGGACCTCGTTCCAGGCCTCCCGGTCGCGCCGGGTGAGGCCGAAATAGGTCGGCTTGCCGGTGGTCCCGGACGACGAGATCGTCCGGTTCAGCGCCGTCGTCGGAACGGCTTGATGATCGCCCAATG
The DNA here is from genome assembly GCA_964404815.1 of uncultured Halobacteriales archaeon. GTDB lineage: Archaea > Halobacteriota > Halobacteria > Halobacteriales > Hikarchaeaceae > CAYOLR01. The sequence continues at coordinate 17,364 of CAYOLR010000017.1, read as the reverse complement.
GCTGATCGGACGACGGATCCGCCTGCGACTCGCGTTCGTCCTGCTTGGTCGTGAACGGGATCGACCGGGCATCGTCGATCGATGTCATCTCGTCCGGATCGATCGCCCACTCGGCGAACTTCCGTCGATAGTAATCGGACGCATCGGCCAGATACTCGAGCTGCTCGAGCAGTCCCCGCTCGTGTCGCGCAACTACCTCGGGCCAGGGTCGTGTCTCGATCGGATCGTAGACGTCGGCCATCGCTATGGCCTTTCCCGGGTCGACCAATAGGCGTTCGTGTTACCCCACCAGCCAGTGTGTGTTGTCAGCCGAGCTGGCGTTCGAGCCCCGTCCCGTCCTCGGTATTTTAGTACGACGGTATACAATGGTTGCTTCAGCTATGCAGCTCCCTATGTTGACGACCGATTATCTGGATCGCGCCACCGAGCTCTACGGCGATCAGGTGGGGGTCGTCGCGGACGACGGGACCGAATACACCTACCGTCAGTTCGCCGATCGGATCAACCAGCTCTCGCGAGCGCTCGCGGACCTCGGTCTCGGCAAGGGCGACCGGGTAGCCGTCCTGACGCCGAACTCCCACTGGTTCATGGAGACGCTCTACGCCGCGATGCAGATGGGGATGATCTTCGTCCCCTACAACTTCCGATTACAGTCAAACGAGTACGAATACCTCCTCGATGACGCCGCGCCGGACGCCGTCATCGTCGACGACGAGTTCACCGGGAAGGTGGCCGAACACAGGGATGCGGCCCCGGTTGAGCACTGGGTCGCCAATTCCGGGGATGCCGTCTCCGGCGACTGGCTCGACTACGAGAGCCTCCTCTCTGACTACTCGACCGAACGGCCGGACCGGCCTGATCTAGACGAGACGGACGACGCGACGATCCTCTACACCTCGGGGACGACGGGCGATCCGAAGGGGGTCGTCCACACCCACCGCATCCAGCACTACCACGCGCTCATCCACGCCCACCACATGGAGATCGAGGACGACGACACCTGGTTGTGGACCTCGCCGATGTTCCACATCAATGGGTGGGGCCACATCTATACCGTCACCGGAATCGGGGGCAAGCACGTCGTCCTCCGGAACTTCGATCCGGGCGAGGTGTTCCGTCGGATCGATGATCACGACGTCAGTGTCCTCGGTGGCGCCCCGACCGTGCTGAACATGTTGCTGAACCACTACGACGAGACCCCCGACACCCCGACCACCGGTGACAAACCCGTGCGCGTTGAGACGGCGGCGAGTCCGCCTCCGCGGTCGACCATCAAAGCCGTCGAGGACAACCTCGGCTGGCGGATAATCCACGCCTACGGGCTGACGGAAACCGGGCCCATCATCACGACAAGCAACAGCCAACGGTATCAACAGCAGGAGGACAAGTACGCCGTCATCAACAGCCCGGGTTTCGCGTGTCTCAACACCCGCATCCGGGTGATCGACCAGGCAGGCGAGGACGTCCCGCTCGATGACGAGACAATGGGCGAGATCGTCTGCCAGGGCAACCAGGTCCTGGACCGCTACTGGGACAAACCCGAGGAGACCGAGCGCGCCTTCAACGACCGTGTGGAGGGGTGGTTCCACACTGGCGATATCGCGACGATGGACGAGAACCGCATGCTCACCATCGTTGACCGCAAGAAGGACGTCATCATCTCCGGCGGGGAGAACATCTCCAGTATCGAGGTCCAAGACACGCTGTACGAACACCCCGATATCGAGCAGGCAGCCGTGATCGCCATCCCCCACGAGAAGTGGGGGGAGACGCCCCTCGCCATCGTCGTTCCCGCCGAGGGGGCGGACCTCACCGAGGAGGGGGTCATCGAGTTCTGCCGCGATCGGCTCGCCCACTACAAGTGCCCGACCCAGGTCGAGTTCCGGGAAGCGCTGCCGCAAACGGCAACGGGGAAGGTCCAGAAATACGAGCTCCGCCAGAAATATTGGGAGGAGCAGGATCGAGAGGTCGCCTAACCGCGACTTTGCTCCCCGAATCGATTGTCGATTCGTCAAACGGTTAGCAAACCTTTTTGGTCGCTCCATGGGCCCTAATAACGTATGTCACCCAAGGAAGGGCAGTACATCGGTCGACGTAACGTAATCAAAGGGTTAGGTGTTGGATTGATCGGTACAAGCCTCGCCGGCTGTACCGGCGGGGACGGCGGCGACGGTGGCGATGGGGGAGACGGAGGCGACGGTGGCGATGGTGGGGGCTCGACCGGTACGCCCGCGCCGCTCGAAATGGTCATCGCCTGTCCGACGTCGCTCAGCGGCCCGTTCGCCCCGTACGGCGAGGCCGAGCGAGACGGCGGCAAACTCGCGGTCAAACACCTGGAGTCCGACCTCAACGTCAAGCTCGACTTCGTCACCGCCGACACGGAGGTCAACCCGTCGACCGCCGTCGAGCGGCTCGAACGGCTCGTCGTCGAGGAGGGTGCTCACGCGGCTTACGGCGGTGTCTCCTCCGCGGTCGGCCTCGGGATGGGGAGCTGGGCCACGGACAACCAGGTCCCGCTGGCGGCCCACGGTACCTCTGACGACATCACCGGCGGCCAGTGTAGCGAATACATGTTCAGCACCTACATGTCCAACTCCATGCAGGTGCGCCCGGTCGCCCCCAAGATGGCTGACATGGAGGACGACTGGTTCATCCTGTACTCGGACTACACGTGGGGCCACACGGCGAACACGGCGTTCACTGAACACCTTGAGCAGAACGGGGCCAACATCGTCGGCCGGGAGGCGGTGCCGTTCCCCTCGAAGGACTACACGCAGTACCTCAACACGGTGGCCGACTCCGACGCGACGGGCTTGGCGCTTCTCGTCGCCGGCCTCGACCAGCGTACCTCCACCGCACAGGTACTCGACCTCGGGATGCACGAGGACTTCTCGATCGTCCTCCACCAGAACGAGGACGCCGGGTTCCACGGCGTCAGCAAGGAACAGGCCTCGATCATCGACCTGAGCAGCCAGGGATGGAGCCCTGGCCTTGACGTGGCCGAGGACTGGAAGATCGAGGTAACCGAAATCTCCGATCACGACCCACAGGTCCGCCACGTCATCGGCTACGAATCCGTCGACCAGCTGGTCCGGGCGGCCGTCCGCGCCGGGACGACCACGGGCTCTGAGATTATTGCCGAGCTCAACGGCCACGAGGTCCAGAACGAGCGGACGCTCGCCCTTCACGGCAATCCCGACTCCATGTACTGGCGGGAAGGCGACCACCAGCTCATCCAGCCCGTCCACGCGACACGGGGTCTGCCCGTCGAGGACATGACCGACGACCCGTACAAGGTTTGGTTCGAGGTCCTCGATTCGATGCCCGGGGATGAGGCCTCGCCGGAGGCGTCGGCCGACTGTCAACTCGGCAGCTAGCACTTCGACCTGATCACGTCGAATGGATCTCTCTGCGCTCGAAGGGACCCGTAATCCACGCGTCTTCGCCGCGGCGGGAGCCTTGGTTGTCGGTTCCCTCGTATTGCTGCTCATCGGATTGGTCCGCCATCCGTCGCTGTTCGTCAACAACTTCATCGGGGGGTTGGTCTACGGGGTGATCCTCGCGATGATTTCGGTCGGGTTGGCCCTGATCCTCGGCCTGCTCGGGGTGGTCAACTTCGCCCACGGGGCGTTGTTCATGCTCGGCGCCTACGGCGCCTACGAGGTCGTCGCCAGCCAGGGCATGTCCTACTGGACGGCGCTCCTGATCGTCCCACTCGTCATCGGTGTCGTCGGCGTCGCGATCGAGGTTGGCGTCCTCAGGCATCTCTACGGACAGACCCCCATCATCGGCCTGTTGGCCACCTTCGGGGTCGCTCTCATGCTCGAGGAGGTCGCCCGTGCCCAATGGGGCGCGACGCCGCTGAGCTTCGACGTCCCGGGTGTGCTCAAGGGCTCGATCACTATCGGTCTGGTCCAGGTCACGACCGTCCGCCTGTTCACCATGGTCGTTGGTATCGTCGTCGTGGTCGGCTTATACCTGTTCATCCACCGGACCGACTTCGGCCTCACGATCAGAGCGGGGGTTCAGAACCAAGAGATGGCCGAGTTCATCGGTGTCGACATCCCCCGCCGGTTCACGATCGTCTTCTTCATCGGGGCGACGCTCGCGGGGTTGGCGGGGGTTCTTCGTGGGGGCGAGGTCGGAATGGACCTCGGAATGGGCTTCGAGTTCGTGCTCCTGGCGTTCGTCATCGTGGCGGTCGGTGGGGTGGGGAGCATCTTCGGCTCCGTCATTAGTGCCATCCTAGTCGGGTTGTCGGTGTTCTTGGCGCCGGTCACTCTCCGCTCGCTCGCCGAGGTCACCGGTATCCCCGCCCTCAACATTCCTGGCATCGGGGGGTTCATGCCCTTCGCCGTGTTGCTCGCCGTGCTATTGATCCGACCGCGGGGCCTCTTCGGCGAGGAGGGGTTGTTGGAATGAGCGACGATTCCATGGTCGGCAGGCTCGACGGGCTGCTCGCCGCCCCGTCGTTAACCACCCTCCGGACGCCTCTCGGCATCTTGTTGATCGTCATCCTCCTCCGGCCGGTCCTCCAACTGGAGTTCGTGCTGGGGGGCGACTACATCGCCAACTCGATCCTCATCTGGATGCTCTTCGCCTCGGCCTACAATCTCCTCCTCGGTTACGCCGGGCTGCTGTCGTTCGGCCACGCCATGTTCATGGGTGCCGGTACCTACGGAATCGCCATCGGCCTGGCACACTTCGACCTCCCGTTCGTGGTCGCGGGGGCGATCGGCGTCTTCGTCGCGGCGGTTCTGGCATACGGCATCGGTCGCCTCACCGTCCAGCGCGGCGAGATATACTTCGCCATGCTCACGCTCGCGTTCGGCATGGCCGCCCATTTCATCGTCAATGCCGATCCAGGCGGGTTAACGGGTGGGGCGGACGGGATCCGGTCGGGCGCTGTGCCCGAATGGGTGTCGAGCTTCCGGGGACAGACCCTTGTCAACCTGGCGGGCTTCGAGTTCGAGCTGTTCTACCTCGTGGCAGCCGTCTTCGCCGTTTCGATGCTCGGGCTCTGGCAGGTGGTCCGTTCGCCGTTCGGTCGGACACTCGTGGCCATCCGCGACAACGAGGCCCTCGCCCGGTCGATGGGCATCGCAACCCACAAGTACAAGGTCCGGGCGTTCACCCTCTCGGGGGCTTTCTCGGCCATCGCCGGCACGATGCTCGTCGTCAACAACAGCGGGGCTGCCCTCGAAGACATCGCGGTCCTGCAGAGCGGTAACGTCCTCCTGATGACGATCTTCGGCGGCATGAACTACTTTTTCGGCCCCCTCACCGGCGTGTTCGGCTGGTTCGTCGCCCGCGAGATCCTGACGACCTTCGAGGTCCTCGCGCTGCCCCTCTCTGAGTTCGCGCTGGTGACCATCCAGGTGGGCGAGATCCTTCGGTTCTGGCAGTTCTTCTTCGGCTTGGCCTTCGTCATCCTCGTCCTTGTCGCCCCGGAGGAGGGCATCTTCGGCTTCATCCGGACCCGGGTGATCGACCTCGCTCACTGGGTTCGGGGGCGGGTGAACGATGAGTGAGGACAGTCCGGCGCTCGAGGCCGAGGATCTCACCCGGCGGTTCGGGGGTTTCGTCGCCGTCGATCACGTCTCGTTCGCCGTCCCCGAGGGCGAGTTCCGTGCGATCATCGGCCCGAACGGCGCCGGCAAGACCACGCTCTTCAACCTCTTGATGAACGCCCTTCGCCCGTCGACCGGGCGCGTAAAGCTCTTCGGCGAGGACATCACCGACCGACCGGAGCATGAGCGGTCGCACATCGGCCTCGCGAGGTCGTTCCAGTCGAACCAGCTCTTCACCGAACAGACCGTCCTGGAGAACGTCCGCATCGTGGCCCAGACGGTCCAACAGGGCTCGGCCGCGTTCGACCTCTTCCGGGTGGGCCGCCAGGTGGCGCGCGACCGGGCCCACGAGGTTCTCGAGCTGGTCGGGCTCGATCACATCACCGACCGGACGGCGACCAACCTCTCCCACGGCGACCAGCGACTCCTCGGCATCGCGATGGCGCTCGCGACCGAGCCGGACGTCCTCCTTTTGGACGAACCGACCAGCGGTATGGGCCCGGGTGAAACCGACGAGACGGCCGAACTCATCGACACGATCCAGTCGGACCTTGGCCTGACCCTCCTGATGATCGAACACGATATGGGCGTCGTCCTCTCGATGAGCGATCGGATAACGGTCCTCCACGGCGGACAGGTGCTGGCAACCGGGACGCCGGAGGCGATTCAGGACAACGAGGCCGTCCAGGAGGCCTATCTGGGTGGCCTCTCGGAGGAGATCTGAGATGGCGCTGCTCGAACTCTCGGACGTCAACGCCGGGTACGAAACCGGTCAGATCCTCTTCGATGTCAGCCTTGAGGTCGGCGCCGAGGAGGTCGTGTCCCTCCTCGGGCGCAACGGCGCGGGCAAGACAACCACCATGCGTGCGATCATGGGGGCGGACCTCCCCCGCGTGTTCAGCGGGTCGATCGAGTACGACGGCTCGGACCTCCTCGGCAAAGAGAGCCACGAGATCGCCCATCTCGGCATTAGCTATGTCCCGGAGGAGCGCGAGCTGTTCCCCCGGTTGACCGTCGCCGAGAACATCCACCTGGCGGCGACGACCGCGGAGGATCCGCTCCCCAAGGGGGACATGTACGAGTTGTTCAGTGACCTCGACGGGATGCGCGGGCGACACGCGGCCAACCTGAGCGGGGGCGAACAGCAGATGCTCGCCATCGCGAGGGCCCTCGTCGCCAATCCCGATCTACTTCTGCTCGACGAGCCTTTCGAAGGTCTCGCCCCCATGATCGTCGAGAGCGTCGTCGACGCTATCGAGGAGATCAACCAGGAACGCGACGTAACCGTCCTAATGGTCGAACAGAACGTCGCGGCGACGGCCGCCGTGAGCGACCGCAACTACATCCTCGACGAGGGACAGATCGTCGCCGAGGTCTCCACCGAGCGGCTCCGCGAGGACGAGGAACTCCGCCAGCGGTACCTCGGGGTGTGAGCTCGGAATTCCGGCGGTGCCGGCCGGATATCAACCGTTATGGGAGCCCGCCGGCCACCGGGGATATGGCCCACGACCGCTTGTCCGCATGGTGGTGGCCGTGAAGGTCACCGTCATCGGCGGGGGCCCCGGCGGGCTGTATGCCGGCCTGCTCCTGAAGAAAACCTACCCTGACTGGACGGTCACCGTCTACGAGCGGAACCCGCCCGAGGTCACCTATGGATGGGGGATCGTCTTCCCCAACCGCGCCCTCTCCAACCTTGAGGACGCAGACCCGGCGTCGCATCGAACGATCACCGACTCGTTCAACCGGTGGGAGAACTTCGAGATCTGGTACGACGGTACCCGGTACGCCTGCGGCGGGCACACTTTCGCCAGCATGATGCGGACCGACCTCCTCCGGATCCTTCAGGATCGGGCGCGATCGGTCGGTGTCGACCTCCGGTTCGACCACGAGATCGAGGATCCAGCCACCTATACCGAGACGGCCGACCTCGTCATCGGGGCCGACGGGATCCATAGCCGGGTTCGCGCCACCTGGGCCGAGGCATTCGGGGTCGAGAAACTTGCCGGGACCACCCACTTTTCCTGGTTCGGGACGGACGCCGACTTCGACGCGCTCTCCCACATCTTCGAGACGAATGAGGCCGGGATCTTCTGCGCCCACACGTATCCGGGCCGGACCAGCACTTTCATCGTGGACTGCGATCGGGAAACCTGGAAGAACGCGGAATTGGCGGCCATGGACGAACCGGCCTATCTCGCGTATCTCGAGGAGGTGTTCGCAGACCACCTCGACGGCCGGTCCATCAAATCGGAGATCGACAAGTGGCGGACCTTCACGACGATCCGGAACGATACCTGGCGACACGATAACGTGGTCCTGCTCGGCGACGCCGCCCATACCGCTCACTACTCCATCGGGTCAGGAACGACCATGGCCATGGAGGACGCGATCGGGCTGAAGTCGGCTTTCGAACGGGCGGGCCCGGACATCGACGCGGCGCTCCAGGCGTACGAACGCGACCGACGGCCGTTCGTCGAGGAGCTCCAGTTGGCGGGCGAACGCTCCCGCGAGCACTTCGAGGCCATCCGGCGGTTTTACGACCTCCCGGAGCGTCAACGGGCGATCCATCACCTCACCCGGTCCGGGCGCCTCAGTTACGGGAGCCTCGAGCGACGGGATCCGGGTTTTATCGCGGACTTCGACCGGTGGTTCGCCGGACAGGTGGGGGATGACGACCCGGATACGGTAGGGTCGGCCGACCCGCCGCTGGCTCAACCCTATGCCCTCGGCCGACTCGACCTCGACACTCGGCTGGTGGCGGCTGTCGAACCCAGCTTTTCCAGCCATGACGGTATCCCGTCGATTGCCCAGCGGCGGGCGCTCGAAAGCCGGGCGACCTCCGGCGTTGCCCTCGTGCTAACGCCCCCACTCGCCGTGACGCCCAGGGGGCGGTCGACCCCGGCGAGCCCCGGCCTCTATGAGGACCAACACGCCGCCGCACTGCGTCCCCACGTCGAGGCGATCGACGAGATCGGCGTCGCTGCCGGCGCCCACCTCACCCACGCGGGTCCACGGGCCGGGGGCACCCCACGGGGGCTGACACTCGAGCGGCCCACCGGCAACGCCTGGTCGCCCCTCGCTGCCTCCGCCTTGGCATTCGGCGACCGTCGTGGACCCGAACGGCTGGCGACGTCCGACATCCCGACGGTCACCCAGGCGTTCGTCGATGCGGCAGACCGGGCGGCCGCCGCGGGCTTCGATTACCTTCAGCTCCACATGGGGCACGGTAACCTTCTGGCGAGTTTCCTCTCGCCACTCACGAATCGTCGCACGGACCGCTACGGGGGTTCACTCGCCAACCGGCTGCGGTTCCCGCTCGAGGTTCTCCGCGCGGTCGATGACGCATGGCAGGGGCCACTGGGTGTGACGATGCCTGGCACCGATTGGGTCGCGGATGGTCTATCGATGACCGACGTGTTCGAGACCGCCGACGCGCTCGCCGAAGCAGGCGCCGACATCGTCGCCCCCGTCTGTGGCGGGACGGTCCCAGACGAGACCCCCGACCCCCTTCGCGACCCCCGTCGATACAGCAACGAGATCAGGAACGAGGTTGGCGTGGCGACGATGGCGACCGGCCACGCGACGTCGACCGACGAGGCGAACACCCTCGTGGGGACTGGCCGCGCCGACCTGGTGCTGTATTACGGCCCACCCCCGGCCAACGATCCCCGAGAGACGGTGTGAGGGCGGCGATCCCCGTTCGCCGGCGGGATGTAAACGACCTCCGTTACGTAGTTCGCAAAATTTAACCGAAATTGGGTACATCTTCCGCTCGTGAAGACGGATCGGCGGTCCTTCGTGATCCGGGCGGCCGGGGTCGGCAGCCTGCTGGCCGGTGGGGTCCTCGGCCGATCGGCCGTCACCTCTACCGAAGGAGATTCGCCCCCGTCTGCCCTCGTCGCCGGGAGCCTCCAGGGCGTCGCCGAGGACATCGGAGCCATGCCGGTCGAGGCCCACGGGAGCGTCGCGGCCAGGCAGCTCGTTGTCGATGGCGCCCGGGAGCCCGACGCCCTCGCCCTCGCCGATCCTCTGCTGTTCGAGAGCATCGCCGATCGGCTCACGCTCTTTGCGACCAACGCGCTCGTGCTTGCCTACACCGAGTCCTCCGGCCACGCTGAGGCGATCGCTGCCGACTGGACGACGGCCATTCAGGATCCCGAGATCCAGATCGGTCGGACGGATCCCGACCTCGATCCCCTCGGGTACCGAACCGTCATGGGGCTCAGGCTCGCCCACCCCTTCGGGGTGAACCCGGAAACCGCCCTCGATCGGACCCTCGTCTTCCCGGAGACGGCGCTCATGCGAACGCTCGAGACCGGCGAACTCGACGCGGCCTTTGCTTACCGGAACATGGCCGTCGAACACGAGCTCCCGTTCGTGGAACTCCCAGCAGCGATCGATTTCTCTGACCCCGCGCGGATCGACCATTACGCCGACGTCTCTTACGATATGGACTCCGGGACGATCCCGGGTGCACCGATCGTTTACGGGGTGACGGCACTCACCGATCGGGGCGAGTCATGGGTGCGATCGTTGGCCATGGCTACTGACCGTCTCAGCCGCGCGGGCTTCTCCCAACCAGACCAGTATCCGACCCGAACACGATACGCCGAGCTGGACTGGCCCGAGTGACCCCGGTACAGTTATGCGACGCCCCGTCTCGCCAACGGTTAGGCATGCGCCTGGACGGCCGATTCCGGCTTGACGGGATTTCGATCGATGCGGCCTGGCTGGCGCTGTCGGATCCGCACGTCCAGGAAACTACCCTCCCCGGATGCAGGGCGGTGGAACGGCTCAACGGGGAGCAGACCGTCGATTTCTCCTCGATTCGGCCGATGGCGCAGGGTCACCCGGTCCTGGAAGACGTGGCGCCCGAGGCCGTTCGTGATCGGAGATTCGCCGAAGGCGACCGGTACGCGACCCGTGTCGAGGTCGGGATCGGTCCGATCACCCACCGGTTCGACGTGATCATCGAAATCGACGAACGCGAGTTCCCGGTGATGCGTGCTACTGGACGGGGCCTGGATGAGGACGGATCATTTGTGGTCGACGCGGGGATGGAGCTGACCGAGCGGTCCGAGGCGGTCGATGTGGCCTGGTGGCTGTCGGCGGACGTGGGGGATCGGCTCGGGCTGGTGGGATCGGCGGTGCTCGATCCCGTCGCCGATCGGTTCGTCTCACGCTACGCGTCGAACCTCGAAAGCGAGGTCGAGGTCCTGCCCGAAACCGCCACTGATTCCTGAGCTACTTTCCGACGAACTCGGCTGATTCCCCTTCGAAGAAGGCCGCAAACCCTCGCTCGTAATCTTCGGTTCGGGTGGAGCGTGCGATCGCATCCGTTTCGGCTGCCAACTGTCCAGCGAGATCGCGGTCGAAGCTCTGGGTCAGGAGGCGTCTCATTCGGCCGTATGCCCGCGTCGGGCCGGCGGCGATCCGCTCGGCCTCCTCGGCGAGCCGGTCTTCGAGTTCGGCCGCGGGGACGACCTCGGTCGCAAGGCCCAGTTCGACAGCCCGGTCGGGTGAGATTGGATCGTCCCGGAGAAGGATCTCCTTTGCCCGTCGGAGTCCAACCATCCGTGGGAGCAGGAAGGTCGAGCCGCCATCGCCGGTCAGTCCCACCCGATGATAAGCGTACTCGAACCGGGCGTCGTCGCTGACCAGGACGATGTCACCCAGGATGGCCAGGCTGAACCCCGCGCCGGCGGCGATCCCGTTGACGCCGCTCACCAGCGGCGTATCCCCCTGATAGAGCTGGATGATGACATCGTGAAGGCCCGAGGCGAGGCGTCGGAGTTCGGGAGCATCGGCGGCGTTACCGGACAGCCGCTCGAGATCAGCGCCGGCGCCGAAGGCCTGGCCGGCCCCGGTGAGGGTGAGACAACGGATCTCGTCGTCGCCGCCGAAGTCGACGGCCACATCCAACAGCTCGTCCACCATCCTCGGCGTCAACGTGTTCATCGCCGATGGCCGATCGATCGTAATCGAGCCCACCGGACCGTCACGCGTGGCCGTGAGCGTTTCGTACTCGGACATGCCTGGTCGGCCTACGGCACGGTCGCCCAAGTAACCTATCGGGCCTCACCCGTACAGCGGCCGGTAGCTGGTGAGGTACCACCAACCGGCGACTAGCAATACGATCAACAACCCGCCGGCGAAGAACAGCGCGCCGGGCGGGAACCCGCCGATCAGCCCGGGATCGACACCGGCAGCGGCTTCGGTGGTTGGCGGGGCGGTTGTCGTCCGTTCGAGGATCTGTGTCGGTTCCGGCGTCGTGGTCGGTGTTTTCGCGACCGGCGTTGGCGCCGGCGTGCCGGTCGTCACCTGGGTGGCCGTCGTGGTTTCGGCCGCTTTGGCCGTCGATGTCGGCTCCGCGGTGGTCGTGTTCGCAACGTCCATGGCGCCCATTGCGCCCCCACCGTCGCCCCCATCACCACCGCCGCTCTGTTCGACCACCTCGGTGGGGCTGGCGGCCCGGGTATCGAACTCCGCGCCACCGGCGGCGTCGGCCGTTCGCCGGACGGCCCGGGTGAGAACGCTCCGAGCCCACTGGTCGACGATCACGCTCACGATACCCAGAATAGCGACGGCGGAGAGCATCCGGGTAAGCGCCTCCCGGAGGACGCCGGTACTCTCCTCTTTCCCGGCCGCGACGACGAGGGGTTCGTTGGTCGGCGCATAGACCGTCATCTCGGTTCCCCGTGAGGAGTACCAGGTATCGACCGGTTCGATCACTCCGGCGGACTGGAGTTTGTCGAGGTGATAGCGCGCGTTTTGCAGGGAAGTATCGACCGCGTCGGCGAGTTCGGACGCCGTTGTCGGTTCCTGATAGAGCTGTGAGACGATGTCCCGGGCCGTCTCGGAGGAGAGGGCGGCGAAGACCTCGTCTGCCGTGTCGTCGTCCAAATCGACCAGCCGTGGCTGGCTCTCACGGGAGGGGAGTTCGGGCTTGAAGGGAAGCAGCTTGGCCATCAGGCGGCCACCTCGGCGATGAGCATCGGCTTAGCTCTCTCTAGCGGGGTGGGTAAAATAGGGCTTCTGATAGGTAAAAAACAGATTTCACCAAGCGACTGCACCGGCTTACTGCCGAACGGCAGCCCTTTAGGCCTCACCGCGAATTGACGCCTCATGCCGCGTATCTCGCCTGCCGCACTGGACGGGTTCGTGACGGAGCTCCTGGTCGAAATCGGGACACCTCCCGACCTCGCGAGCCCGGTGGCGGCCTCCCTGGTCGCCGCCGATCTCCGGGGCCACAACTCCCACGGGGCGATGCGGGTCCCACGATACCGACGCATGATCGATGACGGAGCGATCGTCCCCGACGCCGAACCTGAAGTCATCCGAAACGGCCACACCGGCCTGATCGATGGGGGAAACGCATACGGTCAGGTCGTCGGTCGCCGGGGCGTCGAGGCTGTCGTCAATGCGGCGGACGAGCACGGGATCGCCAGCGTCGGGGTTCGGAACGCCTCCCACCTTGGTCGGGTCGGGGAATGGGCCGAGCGGGCCGCCGAGCGGGGGTACCTCTTTCTGGCTTTCGTGAACACCCAGGGCGGCTCAGCGACGGTTGCTGCCCCCGGGACGGTCGACCGTCGGCTCTCGACAAACCCGATTGCGGTCGGTATTCCGACCCTCGACCGGTTCCCCTTCCCGATCGTCCTGGATGCGGCGACCAGCCAGGTCGCCAACGGGAAAGTCCGCGATCGCGTCGCCAAGGACGAGCCGGTTCCGGAAGGGTGGCTGATCGGCCCGGATGGCGACACGATGACTGACGGTGCTCGCTTCATGGATGGGGAAGGCGCCGCGCTCCCGCTCGGGGGATTGCTCTCCGGGTACAAGGGATTCGGATTCGGCCTGATCGCCGAACTCTTGGCGGGAATCCTGAGCGACGGCCAGGTCATGGGTCAGCGCTCGGCCGAGTGGGCCAGTAACGCGGCCGCGTTCATCGCTATCGACCCGACGCGCTTCTCGTCACGGTCGGCGGTCGCCGACCGGGTCTCGGCGTTGGCTGCCCACGTCAAATCCGCAGAACCGTCACCGGCCGTTCCCCTCCGGGGCGGGGCGAGCCCGGAGCCGCTGGCCCTCCCCGGCGAACCGGAGTATCGGGTCGCAATGGATCGGCTGGCCCAGGGCATTCCATTGCCGGATCGCGTGGCTTCCGGCCTCGTCGAAACCGCCCGGAAATCCGACCGCGAAATCGAGATACCCGACGGCTTCCGGCCGAACAGCAACGGTTAAACGGCACGCCTCCATCCCCCCGCGTATGCAACGACGGGCGGCGGCGCTCTATGCGGCTTTCTTTATCATCATCGCCGCGGGATCCTACGCGATGATCGGGGTGGCCCAGGAACCGGCCATCACGGTCGATAACCCGGCCCACACCCTCACGACCGGCGACGATGTCACGGTGAATGGTCGCACCTATAGCGTCCGCGTGAGCGGGGGCGAGGCCGAACTCACGTGGGTCGATGAGGACGCCCCACAGAGCGAGTCATGGGAGGTGGATTCGACCGTCACGGTCGGCGGGACCGATTTCACCGTCACGACCGACAAGGATGCGACGCCACCGACCGTTCGCCTCACCGAGGAACGGAGCCTCGGCGAGAACGTTTCAACCGTCGATCGGGAGGGCCAAACCTACGTGATCGTCGAACAGGATGAGCAGGACGTCTTGGTCCCCCGTGACGAGTACCTCGACCAGCAGTACGGGCCCGCCAAATGGATCGAATACGAGCAGGGCGATAGCCTCGAATACCAGAACAACACCGTGACCGTGGCCTCGGTGACTAATACGTCGGTAACCCTCGAGTGGACCGCTCCGGTCGAGAACACGGTCACGGCCGGCGAGGGCGACAACGTCACCCTCAACGGCCAGCAGTTCGTCGCCCACTTCCCCGACGAACGCACCCTTGAGCTCTCCTCCGACATCGCAGCCTACCAGCACGAACTCGAGGTCTTCGACTCGTTCGAGGAACGGGTGAACGGCCTCTGGGGCGTCTCGATCCTGAGCGCCCTCGCCGCGATCGCGCTCCTCGGGCTGGCGTACATGCCCTCGCGTTACTGAACTCCGTTCCCCGACCCCGATCGACCCTCGACATAAATCCGATCGCTGAACAACAGTGCTGTAAATGCCGTCGCGACGAACGTCGAGAACGCGAGGTACCGGAATCCGGTTCGAATCCCCACCGTATCGGCCATCAGGCCGATCAGGACGGGTGAAACCGCGGCGAACATGCGCGATGCCGTCCACAGGTAGCTGAACGTTCGCCCTTCACGATCGGCCGGGGTCAACTCGCTGATAAGCGAATCCCTGGCCGGGCTGTTGCCCCAGAGGCCGGCACCGAACACCGCCAGGACGACCATGAGCACGAGCGGACCGAGCGTGGCGACGGAGAGGAGGTACAACGAAACTGTCGCCAGGGCGAGCGACCCCACGAGCACGGCACGACCCTCGAACCGATCCACGAGGATCCCACCGGTGAACCGGCTGATGGCCGCCGCAATAAGCAGTACCGAGAGGGCGAAGTCGGCGAATGATTCCGGGGCAAAATGGACACCGGCGAGGTCGAACGTGTATCCATAGATGTCCGCCACGAACGTCGGCGTAAAGGTGATCACCCCCTGCACGACGACGTTGTAGGCCGCGAAATATCCCATCAGGACGAGCATCGGGTAGACGTACTGTCGACGGTCACCCCGCCATGGTGGCTCCGCCTCGTCCGGCTCCGGCGGCGGTGATGTATCGAACTGGCCGAGGCTCAGCACCAGGTACAGGCCGAGAGCCAATACCAGCCCGAGGACCGCGAAACCCACGACGATCTCCTGCCAGGCCACGGCCAGGATCAGGACGCCGACGATCGCCGGCGTGGCGGCGTCGCCCAGCTTCGATGCCCCGCCCCAGATGCCGAGCAACCGCCCACGTTTGGTAACATCGGCATTGGCGGTGAGCAGCGGGACGCCCACCGGCACGTGAGCGCTCGTCCCGACGCCCGCGAGGAACATCCCGAAGAGCATGGCCAAGTATTGCCCGCCGAACGCGTGCCCGCCGAGACGGATCCCCGGCTGGACGCTCTCGAGGGATGGCGCCGCGGCGAAGACGGCATACCCGATGACGACCACCACCAGCGCGAGCGACAGAACGGTCCGCCGGTCGTATCGATCCGAGAGGACGCCCATCGGCAGCAGCCCCGCCGACGAGCCGGCAAAATAGACGCTGACGAGCAGGCCGAGCCGCCACAGCGGCAGCGCCAATCCGACCGCCAGCACCGGGATGAGCGGCGGCACCAGCCGCATGAACAGGTGAAACGAGAAGTGGATCCCGCCCATCAACAGCGCCAACACCCAGTGCCGTCGATCCATATGCCACTTCGAACGCCTTGCGGCGGATTAGTAGCTTTATATCGGCAGCGGGCTGGGAGGGATTCGAACCCCCGGCCGTCTGGTCTCTTCCGCCGCCACGGTTCGTGGCTGCGTTAAAAGCCAGACGCTCTGCCGGACTGAGCTACCAGCCCGTATCCCGTGGAAGGTCGCGGTGCGCTTAAACGGTTATGTGTTCGCCTCCCGGGTCGAAAGGTCAGGAGAAGTACTCGGTGAGGGCTGTTTCGATCACCGACTCGGGATCGACGTCTTCGAGCGCGGCCCGCCGGCGGAGTTCACGGTAGGTGTCGGCCGACAGCCGCGTTTCGAGCTTCCCCGGCGTCACCCCCTGCCGCTCCAGAGCGGCCTCGATGGTCGCGCCGTTATTGATGTCGGAGGCGACCTGGCGGACCTGGCGGACGGTGAGGTCGTTATCGAGCGTGGCCCAGGCCAGTTGATAGCGAGCCTCGCCGGCCACCCGAGCGATGTGTTTGGCGGCGGTCGGGGCGATATTGCCGCGGGCGACGTGAACCCGTATCGACCGCGGGAGGTCGTGAACCCGAGCCCATTTCCTGATGAACGGGACGGTGACCGCCCCGTCGGCCCGCTCGCGAGCCGCCTTATAGGATCCCTCGGCCCGAACCAGCGCGGCGCATGCCGCCGCCCCCCGGAGCATGTAGATGTTGTCCGCCTTCCCGGGGTCCTCGACGAACGACCGGACGGTCTCGGCCGCGGCCGCCACGCTCTCTGGATCGGTGGGATCGAACCGGACGGCTTCGTCCGCCCGCTCGCCGGTAATGGCGGCGTCGCCCCGGATCACGGGTTCACCGACCGGCGATCGCCGGTCGGTCGGCAGGTCCTCGTCGGCCATCGTCAACGCGTTGCGGGGCTCCGGTAATCAGTCCTCCGTCGATACCCTTCTATAGTCGGACGTAACTACCACTGGACATTGGATACGTGGACAGTCGAGCGGCATCCACGAGCGGGGCCGGCTGCACTTCATCGACCGCCACGGCGAGCGGGAATACGATCGACCATGCCCTGCTACCCGGGCAACGCCGCGACCGACTTCGACCGCCGTGGCCCGGAACCCTCCGCATATGTGCCACGCGGCCGAACCCCAACTTCGCCCAGCGCGCCAGGGAGGGGGCGCTGCCGATACTCTACGCTGCAACGTATTCCGGAGTCACGGGTGGCGAGTACATCGGGTCGAGCGAGTTCATGAGTATGCGAGGGCCGCCCGAATCGCAGCCCTCGGGCATACGATCGTACGATGAATCGACGGCCCGCCGTCTGTGGGAACGGGCCGCGGCGCTCACCGGCGTCGATTACGATTTTGAGTCGATCGAATGAGCGCGGGATCCGGCCGTAAATGTTTCTCCCCGTTCCGGCGCGAAGGCTGTCATCCCGTCGTCGACCAGCTCCCTGGCGAACGTTTCAC
>CAYOLR010000016.1:0-24085 GCA_964404815.1 uncultured Halobacteriales archaeon | reverse complement strand
GGTCAGGTCACCCGTACTGAGCGGCCTCGGGAGACCGATTTCCACTGGCTCGGCTGGCGGACAGAAGCTCAGTAAGCGCCTGCTCTCGATCGCGCTCGGAGGCCGAAATAGAGCGTCGTCACGGCCCCCATCACCGCCAGCGAAAGGTAACCGTCCGGGGGTGCCATGCTCGGGTGTGTTTCCGCCCAGAGCATCGAGAGGAGCGACCAGACTGTCGCAAGCGCCGAGCCGACCGCAAGCAGCCAGGCACCCGTCTGTCGGGCATCCCGGCGAAGCGCGATGATGGCCGCGACGAACACGCCGGCCGTGACGATCGCGATGAGCCCCCGACTCGACACCATTACCGCCCGGTTCGAGCTTCGGGAGTATGAATCAATCGCGGAAAACCAGCGGGGCGATAGCGGGAGGTGGATTTGAACCACCGATCTCCGGGTTATGAGCCCGGCGGAATCTCCTGGCTATCCTATCCCGCTGCTACGGGGTAGCTAGTTCCGACCATTAAGGATTGCCATCTCCCCTCGGGGAGATTTCAGGCGTCGCTGGCGACCCGCCAGGTGAAGAGGCTCTCGGCGACGTAGTTGACGATGAAGCCAACGCCGATCCCGATGGTGTTACCGATGAAATAGTGGACGCCGAACAGCTCCGTGAGCGCCAACAGGACGATGTACGCCACGCCGGCGCCTCCCCAGCGGACCACGTTCGACTTCACGAGGCGGCGACCCACCGCCCGATACCCGGTCTCTCCCCATTTCGAGAAGGTCCACCGCTCGTTCGCCGCGAACATGACGAGGATCGCCGACTCGGCGCTCACTGGCTTGGCGAACAGGACGGGGATCGCCCAGAGTTCGATCAGCCCCGCCAGCACGAGGTTGTCGACCGCATAGCCCAACAGCCCGACCGAGAGGAACTGGCTGAACCGGATCCCCGAGAGTAACGATTCGAGGCGGGTGAGGGGGTCAGTCATCGTTCGGCCTCGGCCGTTCCACGAGGGCGGGTTGATCTGCCCGATAGGTTTCGAGGGCGGAATGCAGCGGGTCATCGCTGAGCAGCTTCGCCCGGTGACGCACGGCGAACAGCGCCTGGGCGAGCTGGAGGGAGGTGCCGATCGGCGAGACGGTCGATCCCGGATAGTCCTCCCATTCGATCGGGACCTCACGGATGTCGAAGCCAAGGGCGGCGGCCATCGCCACGAGTTCGATGTCCCAGGCGAACCCGGGCTCGTACAGGTGGCCACGGACCGCCTCCCAGGCCTCCCGGTCGATCGCCTTCGCGCCACACTGATAATCGTAAAGGGACGCATCGAGGAGCAGCCGGGCCACACGGGCGAAAGCGTGGCCCAGCCATCGCCGGGCGTACGTCTGGTGGGAGTGGACGATCGACTCGGGGTGTCGTCTGGATCCGACGGCCAACGAAACCGTTCGATCACGGACTGGGTCGACGACCGCCGTCACCGAGTCGACGGGCGTGCTGCCATCGGCGTCCACGAATGCGAGGACGTCCGTGTCGAGGTGCTCGAAGCCGTCCGTGATCGCTGCGCCTTTCCCCCGGCGGGTCGGGACGGCGTGGACCGTCGCTGGAAGCGACGCAAGGGCGTTCTCGACCCCCGGATCCGGATCGTCCAGCTCGATCCGAATGGCCGCAGGGGCAAGCTCGGCATCGATCGCGGTCACGTATTCCCGGAGACGGTCGACGTCAGGGCGGAAGGCGGGGACCACGATACCGACCGAGCGCGCCATCGGCTCTCCATCGGTGGGGCCCCGATAAAAGGGGTTTGTCTGGGGTCGAACCGAAGACGTTTATCACGGCTGTCCCTTTCCCCGGCCCGATGGACGGCGCTTCGGTCATCGCGTTGCTGTCGTGGTGGGCGATCTTCCTGGGCCTCGGGGCCGCCGGCCTGCCCATCGCGGCGACCCTGTTCTCTTCGCTCCCGGACCGGGGTGCCGGACTCGCGATACCCACCGCGATCGTCGTGGTGATCCTTCCGATCTACTGGCTGGGGCATCTGGCCTTCAACGGGGTCGTGATCGGGGTTGGCGTCGTGATTCTGGTCGGTGTCGCGGTGTATCTCATGCGTCGGAACCCTCGGATCGATCGACAGCGGGCTCGGGAGGCCGCGGTGGTGTTCACCCTCGGGTTCGGGCTGGTGGTCGCCATCAGGGCGGCCGATCCGTCGATCATGCCAGCCGGCGGCGAGAAGTTCCTCGATTTCGGCCTGCTGAATGCCATTCTCCGGACCGACACCCTCCCGCCCGAGGACATCTGGTTCGCGGGGAAGCCGGTTCAGTACTACTACGGGGGCCACCTCGTTACCGGCGTCCTGACGGAACTCACGATGACGCAGGCCCGCCACGCCTACAACCTGGCGTTGGCCGGGTTCTATGGCTCGCTAGTGACCGCAGCGTACGGGCTCGCCGGGTCGATGGCCGCCAGTTACGGGCACCGGTTCCGGACGGCGGGCGGGCTGGGCGCCGTGTTCGTCGGCCTCGCATCGAACCTGGTACCGCCGCTTCAGGTTCTGGTATCCGCCCTCCCGACGGGACTGGAATCGGCTGTCAGCGGATGGATCGCGTCCCGAACGGCCCTCGAGGCCGGTCGCGTTACCGCGTTCGACACCCTCACCTACTGGACCGCGAGCCGGGTCATCCGCGGGACGATCAACGAGTTTCCGTTGTTCGCCTGGCTGAACGGCGACCTCCACGCCCACATGATGAGTACGCCGTTCCTCCTGCTCGGCGCCGGGATCGCGCTCGCGTATTTCCGCACGAACGGGGACGCGATCCGGACCCGTCGATGGTTAACGTTCGGCGTCCTTCCGCCGGTTGCCGGGCTGATCGCCGTCGTGAACACCTGGAGCTTCCCGTCGACGATCGGCGTCGTGTGGCTCGCCATCCTGTTCGCCCCACCGGACCCGGCGGACCTGCTACCGATCGATCTCGGTCGGGGTACTGGGCACGACAGGTGGTCAAGGGAACTCCGTCGGCTCGGGACGGCGACGCTCGCCGCCGCGATCGTTGCGATCCTCGCCGTCGTCTGGGTCCTCCCCTTCTTCATCGGGCCGGCGACGGGTGCCAGTGGTCGGTCGCTCGGGGTCTTCCCCGACAGGAGCGGCCTCATCGAGTTCGTGCTCGTGTACGGGTGGATGCTCCTGATTTTCGCGCTCTTCCTGGGACAGCGGAGTGCGGCCGAGTTCGACGGTGACCGACCACGAATGCTGGTCATGGCGGGGTTGCTCGTCGGCATCGCCGTCCTCATGGACGCGGCAGCGGTCGGCCTGGTCCTGCCGATCATGGCGATCGGGTGGCTGCTACTCCGCCGGGAAACCGATGTTGGCTTCGAAACGGTCCTCGTCGTCGCCGGCGCGGGCCTCGCCCTCATCGTCGAGTTCGTGTTCATCCAGGAACAGGCCGGACCGGGACGACTCAACACCGTGTTCAAGACCTACATGCAGGTCTGGGTTCTCTGGGCGACGGCGGCCGGCGCCGCGCTCGTGCGCATCCGTCCCGTCCGCCTGCCGACGTTCGAGCCGCGCCGGGCAGCCCGGGTCCTCGTCGCCGTACTACTCGTGAGCGTCGCCGTCTACGGCGCCGTAACCCTCGGCATTCACTTCGGCCGTGCTGATACGGCAACCCTCGATGCCACCACCTGGGCGGCCTCGGCGCATTCGACGGAATGGGAGGCGATCCGGTGGTTGGACGGGCGTCCCGGCCAGCCGAACATCGTTACTGCGCCGGGGTGCTGGTGTAACCCGGTCGACAGCACCTGGCCCTACCGATGGGTGAATGCCCCATCCAGCTTCACGGGGATCCCCACGGTAGCCGGGTGGTCACACGAGGTCGGGTACCGGGGACAAGCGCCGTATAATACCCGGGTCACCGACGTCCGCACGATCTACACCGGGGCCACGGCCGACCGATCGAGGTTGCTGGCCGACTACGATGTGGAATACGTCTACGTCGGCCCGAACGAACGGGCACTCTACGGCGACGTCTCGTTTACCGGGATGGACGGCGTGACTGTCGTTTTCGAGAACGGCGACGTCACCATCTACGCGGTCGAATAACGGTCACCGGTTACCGCTCCGAGACAGCCAACGATCGACAGGCGGCGGTCCACACGGACCAGAAGCCCCGGCTGGTGAAGCCGATCAAACCCAATCCGACCGAGAGGAGGAGCGTCGCGCCGGGGGGGTCGACGCCGGTCGATAGGGCGTACGCTCCCCATGCCGTCAAGGAGAGGGCGATGATCAGCCCGAATCCGAAGCCCATCAGGTCCGCTGAATGTTGTGATCTCGCGGCCTGCGCCAGACACGTCCAGCGACGCCGGAGACCGTGCTTGACTATCGTTCCGAGATCCAGTATCGATGAATGATGTGGTAGCGTTGACATCTCGTCTCACCTAAGCATCGCGAAGGCGGCGAACATCAGGGCCAGTCCACAACCGGTACAGAACCAGGCGAAGTGGGTGGTTTCGGACGCGATCAGGACCGTGCTGAAATCGCCCGGGATGAACCCCGTCAATTCGATAAAAACCAGGGTGTGGGCGAAAACCCCGACCACCACCGCCAAACCGATCGCAAGGACGACAGGGTGGACGAGCCGATGGGGCCACCCTCCGGTTGATGAGGCAACTGAACCGGCGTCGTCCGGATCCATCTTCCGCTCGGTGACAGCGGACAGTTCCCGGGGAAAAAGGGCTTTTCAGTAACCCATTACTGTTGGCGAGCAAATAGGTTACAGGGGCCCGTCAACGCCGACCACATTGAGGGCCTCGTCGACGGTGACCTGCAGCGTGTGACCCTCGAACGGGATGTCGACCCGGATCCGAAGCGGGTCGTCGGAGACGACCGTCTCCGTGATATCGGTGATAAACCGGGCGTTCTCCGCCGTGAGCTTTCGCAGGGGGATGAACTCGTCGAGGTCGCCGAACTCGTGGAAGAACGCGATCACGGTCGAGTGGTTCATCAGTTTGAACCAGAGCGCGGATCGACGTCGGTAGTCACACCCGGTACAATAGTACTCGCTCCAAACCTTGTAACGGGAGTCACACTCCGGACACAGAGAGTCCAGTGTCGCGCGGTGGTCATCACAGATGTCGATTTCGACGGCGGTTTGCCCCGCACATTCCGGACAAACCCCCGCCATCATCGGGACGATCTTCGCATCATAGTACGTATGGGCGGCCTTGATCACCTCTTCCGCCGTCCGGTCGGCGAGCCCGGCCGGTGGGAAGGCGTAGCTCATGAAGGTGCCCGGTGGAAATCGGTCACCATCGACCACGCCGGGACATTCCGAGCAGCGGACGGTTAGCTGCTCGTCTTGATAGCTGAAGACGGCTTGGGCGCCACAGTACGGACACTCCTCATCGACCCGTTCGGGCTCGTAAGTCGGATCGGAGGTGATCGCGCCGGAGATCACGGCCCGCATGACCGTCTCGCCGGCCTCCCGGAGTACGTAACCCGCCCCGGTACTGGATACGAAGTGGCCGGCGAGCTGACCGAGGTGGTAATTGAAGTTGCCGCTGTCCTGGGCACCGATCCGGTCCCGGAGTGTCGAGAAAGGGAGCGGGGAGTCGGCTTCCCAGAGCTCGCGGAGGATGGCCATCCGCGTTTCGTTGGCCAGGAGCCCGAACGCCTCGTCCGGCGAGAGGCCACCGGCTCCGTCACCTCCCATCGGTTCAGGCATCGATCAATCGCCCAATCGCGAACCGTGTAAAAGTTCTGCCCCGGACGTCATGAACCCAGATTCGACGGTCAAACGGCCAGATCGCCCTTCCCCTTGATTACGGTCAGGGCATCAGCATCGATGGACTCGGTCTCCAGGAAATGCGGGATGTAGTTCCGTCGGTCGAAGTCCTCCCGTTCGTCCTCGGTCCCGATGACACACCAGAGCTGCACCTCGTCCGGCCCGTGATAGTCACCGTTCCGCGACACGGAAAAACAGACCATTTCCAGGTCGTCGTATTCGATAACCCCGTCCTGGCGGAGGCCGGGATCACCGTTGACGATCAGCCGCTTCATGACCGCGGGTTCCCATGGCGAGCAATTAAGGGCTTCGGAGGGCCTCAGACCGATCATGCCAACCTTTCCGGTTGCCGATGACGTTTACGGGATCGACCTCGAGATGTTCGACACGGAGGTCCTGTCGGCGTTCCTGATCGACGCACCCGAGCTCACGCTGGTCGAGACTGGCTATGCCCGGGGTGTCGACGACCTCCTCGCCGATATCAGGGACCTCGGGTTCGAGCCGTCCGATCTCGAGCACGCCATCGTCTCCCACGTCCATATCGATCACAGCGGCGGGGCGGCCCGTCTCGCCGATGTCGCCCCCGATCTGACCGTCTACCTCCACGAATCGACGGCCGATTTTTTGCTCGACCCCGAGGCGCTCAACGAGAGCAGTCGACGGGCGATGGGCGAGCATTTCGAGGAGTTCGGCGGCGCGGACCCCCTTCCGGAATCGAACCTCGAAGGCGTCGAGGACGGCGATACGATCGACCTCGGTGACCGCGAGCTCGAGATCGTGCACGCCCCCGGCCACTCCCCCGATCACATCGCCGTCTGGGATCCGTCGGCCCGGCGGTTGTTCGCGAACGAGGGACTCGGCTCGTATTATCCTCGGGTGGATCGGTGGCTCCCGCCGGCGACGCTCCCTCGCTTCGATGTCGAGGCGGTCGAAGCCACCATCGACCGACTCCGGGGCCTCGAACCGACGGCATTGGCGGTCTCCCACTTCGGCGTCGTCCCCGATACGGACGCAGCGTTCGACGACGTCGAAGCGGTCCTGCATGAGTTCAACGAACGGATCCCCGCCATGTATCACGAGCTCGGGGACGTCGAACAGGTGATCGATGCCGTCCGCCGGGAGCTCGTTGCCCTCGACGATGCGTACGCCCCCGAAGTCGCCGACTTCGAATCGGAGTTCCACACCCGTGGGTTCCTCCACTACCACGACCTCCTGTAACCGCATGGCGGGAGACCGTGCGGGTTTTAAGCCATCCCGACCAACGAGCGGTAACTAACCATGCAGATCCCTCGACGGTTCAACACCTACTGTCCCCACTGTAACGCGCATACCGAACACGAGGTCCAGAAGGTCCGGACTGGTCGACAGACCGGGATGAAATGGATCGACCGCCAGCGCAAGCGCCAAACCGGTATCGGGAACGACGGGAAGTTCTCGAAGGTCCCCAGCGGCGAGAAGCCCACCAAGAAGACCGATCTCAAGTACCGGTGTTCGGAGTGCGGCAAGGCGCACCTCCGCAAGGGCTGGCGGGCCGGCCGGCTCGAGTTCCAGGAGTAACCATGGCGGGGAGTTTCTACCGTGTCAAATGCCCGGATTGTGAGAACGAACAGATCGTATTCGACCGTGCGGCGACGCCGGTGACCTGTGCCGTCTGCGGGCACACGCTCGCCCGACCGACCGGCGGAAAGGCCGCCCTCGAGGGCGAGGTCGTCGAAACGGTCGAAGCCCGCTAGCGGCTGCCCGACTGAACGAAATCCTTTCGGTGCTCAACCCCCCACCGATGGGTATGAAGTACGAAGGCTGGCCCGAAAAGGGCGAACTCGTCGTCGGCGAGGTCGACGAAATCGAGAACTTCGGCGTGTTCGTCGATCTCGAGGAATACGACGACAAACGCGGGCTCGTTCACATCAGCGAGGTGGCCTCTGGATGGATCAAGAACATCCGCGACCACGTCCGCGAGGGGGAACGCGTCGTGGCGAAGGTCCTTGGCGTCGACGAGGATTCCCAACAGATCGATCTCTCGATCAAGGACGTCAACGACCACCAACGCTCGGAGAAGATCCAGGAATGGAAGAACAACCAGAAGGCCGAGAACTGGCTCTCCCGAGCGTTCGGCGAGGACATGCCGGACGACGATTATCGCCGGATCGTCCAGGCACTCCTCGACGAGTTCGAGACGCTCTACGGGGCGTTCGAGCAGGCCGCGATCCACGGGGTCGAAGGGCTCGACGAGGTCGACCTCGATGACGAGGAGGTCGACGCGATCGTCGAGACGGCCCGGGAGAACGTCTCCGTCCCCTATGTCACGGTGACCGGCTACCTCGACATCGAGAGCGGGGCGGCCGACGGCGTGGACGTGATCCGCGAGGCCCTCAAGGCTGCCGAGGGTGACGGGGATATCCCGGACGAGATCGAGCTCGACGTGACCTACGTCGGGTCCCCGGAATACCGGATCCGGGTGAAAGCGCCGAACTACAAGACCGCCGAATCCCAGCTCGAGGCGAGCGTCGAGCGCGCCCAATCGGCCATCGACCGGGGTGACGGGACGGCGCAGTTCCATCGCGAACGGCGCACCGACGAAGAAGCGGCCTGAGCCCGTGAAGTCCGACATCAAGGTCTGCCGAAAATGGGAATCCAACCACGTCAGCCCCGTCTATACCCTCGGGGACCGGTGCCCGGAGTGCGGGGCGACGGCGGTTAACACGGCACCGGCCCCGTTCAACCCCGACGATCCGTACGGCGAGTACCGACGCGCTCTTAAAGGGCGCGACCGCGGGTAACCCATGGATGAAGTCGAGGTCGACCGCATCGCCGATCCCGACCTCGAAGAACCGGTACTGATCGAAGGGCTGCCCGGCGTCGGCCACGTCGGCAAGCTCGCTGCCGAACACCTTATCGAGGAGTTCGAAAGCGAACTCGTCCGTCGGGTCCACTCGGAACACCTCCCGCCACAGGTCACCGTCGACGAGGAGGGCGTCGCCACGCTGGCGGCCATCGAGTTTCATGCCGTCCACGCGAACCGGGACCTGCTCGTCCTCGTCGGCGATCACCAGGCCGGCGATACGGTCGGTCACTATCGGCTCACCGAGGCGTTCCTCGACGTGGCGACGGACTTCGGCGTCAGCGAGATCATCGCCCTCGGCGGCGTCCCGACCGGCGAGATCGTGGAGGAGCACGACGTCATCGGCGCCGTCTCGGTCGATGGCCACCGGGAAGCCTACGAGTCGGCCGGTGTGGAGTTCCGCGCGAACGAACCGACGGGCGGCATCGTTGGAACCAGTGGGTTGCTCCTGGGCCTGGGCGAACGTCGAGACGTCCCCGCCACCTGCCTCATGGGGGAGACCAGCGGGTATCTCGTCGATCCGAAGAGCGCCCAGGCCGTACTCAACGTTCTCAAGGACGTGCTCGGGTTTGAGGTCGACGTGACCACCCTCGAGGAACGTGCCGAGGAGATGGAGGAGGTCGTCCGCGAGCTCCAAGAGATGCAGGGCGGTCAATCGGCACCCAGTGACGAGGATCTCCGGTATTTCGGCTGAGTTCCTGCGGTTTCATTACGCCGGGTCCCCTCGGTTGGGCCGTGACCGTCCCGTCGTTGATGGCGTTCCCCGGCTGGTTGGTGGTCGGGCTCGGCCTCGGTGGCGTACTCAGCCTCGTGGTCGCGGCCGTCTTCGTTGTTGGGTCCCTACGGTTTCCGGCCAAGACTGACTCGGCTGATGAAGGGACCACCGGCGAACGAAAACGCCGATCGGAGATCCGTGACTACCTCCACCGGATCGACGAGCCGTTCCTCGAGGACGTGACCGTCGGCGGTCGATCGGTCGCGTTCAACCTCATCGACCGGGAGGTCGCCATCACGTTCGATCCGAAGACCTACTTCGCACTCGAGCAGGCCGGGGTGGCCGCCGTGCTCGTCGAACACGAACTCCCGGGCCGGCGGATCGGCCATCGCCTCCCCTTCGAGACGCCGTCGGTTCCCACCGGTGAACCGGAGGCCGTGACCGCCTTCGAAGTCCTTGGACTCCCCGCCGATGCGTCCGTGTCCGAGGTTCGCACGGCCTATCGGGAGCAGGTCAAAGCAGCCCACCCAGACCACGGCGGCGACCGGGAATCGTTCGAACGGATCCGGGCGGCGTATACGGTCGCCGTAAAACAGGCGGGGTAGACCGAGGCCGTCAGGCCTTTATCGATACCGATCCTGTCAATGGGTGTGTTCCAGCCCGTCCCGATACCGATCACGGATGCGGTCGCCTGGCTGGTCATCGGACTCTTCGTGGCCGGTTGGCTTGCGTTACACCGTGATCGCCGCCTCGCACGGGGCCTGACCGCGGGGGCCTGGGTGATGTTCGGCACGTTCTGGCTGCTCCTGATCCCCCGGTTCGCCTTTGCGATGCGGAGCCCCATCGAAACGGTGCTGAGCGCGCTGGCCGTGCCGGCGTGCCTGTACACCGGCTATCTCCTCTGGCGAGGCCGGGACTCATTGTTCACCCTGTCGAACGCCGTGGCGATCATGGGGGCGGTGTACCTCCCCTTCGCCTCGATCGAACCCCTCGCACGGACCCTCATCGAGGTCGTTGCCCGGCAGTCCCACGGCATGATCCAATGGGCCGGGTTCGAGGCCGCGCTCGTGACCCAGCCGGAGACCGGCTACCGCAGCATGCTCGTCTTCACCGACGAAACCGGCCACGAGTTCGTCACCCACATCGTCCTCCAGTGTACGGGCATCGGGAGCATGAGCATCTTCGCCGGGTTGATCGCCGCCATCGACGCGCCGCTGCTGCGGAAGGTCCGGGCGCTCGCCCTCGCAGTCGTCGTGATCTACGTCCTCAACCTGATCAGGAACGTCTTCATCGCCGTCGCCTTCGGCAACCAGTGGTTCCAGGTCTTCATCGACCCCGTCCTGATGGTTACCGGGTTCACCGATCCCGGGCTGGTATCGTTCTTCATCGCCGACCGGGTGATCAGCCAGAGCCTCTCCGTGGTGGCGCTCGTCGGGATCACCTGGCTGGTCGTCCGGATCGTTCCCGAACTGCTCTCCGTCGTCGAGGACGCCGTTTTCGTCGTGACCCGGACCGAGGTCGACCTGCACGCGGCGTTCGCCACCGATGGCGGTCGTTAAGGGACTCGACTTCCGGGACCGGGCGGTCTACCTCCCCGAGGTCGATGGGCTCGTCCTCGCCGACCTGCACCTCGGACGCGCAGCAAGATCACGGGTCGAACTCCCCCCGGGGGAACGGGCCGGGATCGTGGACCGGCTTCGGGCGCTCCTCGACAGGTTCGAGCCGGGCGAAGTCGTCCTGGCGGGCGACGTCCTGGACGCGTTCTCCACCGTTCCAGATGGGGTGAGAGAGGCGCTCAGGACCATTCAGTCAGCGGTAGGTGAGGCCGGTGCCGACCTGACGCTCGTGACCGGAAACCACGACCCGATGGTCGGGGAGCTCGTCGAGAGCGTCGACGAATATCGGCTCGACGGCTCGACGGTGGTGTGTCACGGGCACGTCACCCCGGAAGGCCGGGGGGATCGGTATTTGATCGGCCACGATCACCCGGCGATCGTGATCGAGGGCCGGCGTCGGCCCTGCTTCCTCCTCGAACAGGGTGGATACGAAGGGGGTGACGTGGTGATGCTGCCCGCGTTCAACCAACTCCTCGCGGGAACCCCGGTCAATCACGTCACGGCGCAACGCATCCAATCCCCGCTCCTGTCGTCGCTCGATGAGGTTCGTCCGATCGTTCATGATCCCGAGGCGGACGAGACCCTGACCTTCCCGCCCCTGGGCTCGATGAAGAAATTTCTCTGAACGGCCGGCACGGGACCAGGCATGCGACCTGCTGGTCGTCGCACTCTCCATCGGACGGTTGGTCGAGATGCCATCGGTCGGACGGACATACAAAAGGATTTGTGAGCGTCCGGTCAGGACCGGATATGGACACCACGGACGCCTTCCTCGGGCTGGACTGCCGGGATTGCGGCAACCGGTTCGAGGCCCTCACGACGGGCCCCTGTCCCGACTGTGGCGGGATCCTCGATCCGACCTATGATTACGACGCGATCGAGCTCTCCCGCCAGGACCTCACGGGACGACGGTTCGACTCAATGTGGCGGTACGAGGAACTCCTCCCCTTCACCCGACCGTCGGCGGTCTCCATGGACGAGGGTGCCACCCCGTTGGTCGAAGCTCCCCGCCTCGCCGACGCCTTGGGTGTCGGCCGCGTGCTGATCAAGGACGAAGGACGGAACCCGACGGGGACCTTCAAGGACCGGGGACAGAGCCCGGCGATCACCGCTGCTCGGGCCGGTGGGGCCACCGACATCGCGCTCGCCTCGGCCGGCAACGCAGGCCAATCCGCCTCGGCCTATGCGGCCCGGGCTGGTCTCGACGCGCACGTCTTCCTCCCGTCGCGGGCCGGGTTTACCCAGAAGGCCATGGTCAACGTCCACGGGGCCGACCTCACGGTCGTCGAGGGCCGCCTCGATCACGCCGGGGCCGCCTTCCAAGACGCGTTGGCCGAGCACGACAGCTGGCAATCGACCGCCACCTTCGATACCCCCTACCGTCACGAGGGGAAGAAGACGATGGGCTACGAGCTCATCGAGCAGCTCGATTGGGACGTGCCCGATGCCGTCGTCTATCCGACGGGTGGTGGCGTCGGACTGGTCGGGATTTACAAGGCGGCGACGGAACTCCGCGCCCTCGGATTGATCGACGAGCGCCCCGCGATGTACGCCGCCCAGGCGACCGGGTGTGCGCCAATCGTGGAGGCCTGGGAGACCGGTGAACCCGATGTCGAACCGTGGGAGACACCGGACACGATTTGCGGGGGGATCGAAGTTCCGGACCCCGGGGCCGCCTCGTGGGTTCTCGAAGCCATCCGGGAAAGCGACGGCGGGGCCGTCGCCACGACCGACTCGGACATCCTTGAGAGCGCTGCCGTTGTCGCTCAGAAGGAGGGTCTCGAAATGGGCGCTACGCCGGCGGCCGCGGCGAGCGGGGCCTGGGCGCTCGCCGAACGGGGGGCGTTCGACGACGATGCGACTGTCGTCATCATCAACACCGGCGCGGGGAACAAGGATGCCGACATTATCAGGAGCCACCTGATGGGACAGGGCGTCTAACCCGGGGCGTCACTGACTGTTCACACCGCGATCGCCAGGACCGCGTCGGCGAGCGTCCTGACGACCGTCTCCCAGATCGAGACGTTCACGGTAAGCTTCAACAGGGTATCCAGGCCGAAGAAGGCGAAGAGCCCCCCGGCCGCGAAGTGGGCCCGGCGGACGTCGAAGCGGCCGGCAAACCGGTGGAAGATGTAGGCGTTGGCGAGACTCACCGGGATGATCGCGAGCATCTCACCCAACCAGATCCCCGGATGGGCCCCGTACTGTATTGCCAGCGTGATCGTGATCAGCTGAGTCTTATCCCCGAACTCCCCCGCCGACATCATGAGGAAGATGGGGAGGAATCCGCCCAGGACATCAGGGACCTCGTGGCCCAGGATGGTGACGTCGACCTCGCCGTCCTCGGGGGCGAGCATACCGCCGTCGGTTTCGCGCTGTCGTTTCGCCGGCGCCGACCGGACGAGCATCACCGCGAAGAGCAGGAACATCGCGGCGGCGATGAGGTCGAGGTACGCTCCGGGGAGGGCCCCCTGGATCGCGTTGCCGAAAACTATCTCTATGGCGGTCCATCCGGCGAAGGCGGTACCGGCCGCGGACACAACAACGAGTGGGTGGTACCGGGTCGAGAGCCCGGCGATGATGAACTGGACCTTCTCGCCGGGGAGCACGGCGAGCTGGGCGCCGAAGGCGATGAGGACGATCTCGAGCCAGCCGGTCATCCGATGGTCACCACGGCTGTCCGATGTCGGGAAAGCGACGCATGTCGGCAACGAGCCAACCCGAAGCGATCCATTCGGGAAAATTTTGATACCACTAAAACAAAAATACAACGACTCGAAACCCTCCAAAGTCGGCCCGGGAACGGTAGCCTTATCGGGGGACCATCGGCTACTCCCCGGTGATGGCAAACCCCTTGCCGAGTTTGGCGCTCGGGGCCGTTTTCGGCCTCGCCCTCGCCGCTCCCCCGGGGCCGATGAACGCGGTCATCGCCGAGGAGTCCGTGCTCCGCGGGTGGCTTGCCGGCTTCAAGGCGGGGCTCGGCGCGATGACGGCTGACGTCTGTTTCTTCGTGTTGGCGTTCATCGGGGCCGTGGCGTTCATCGGCTCGATGCCCACCATCAGGGCCATCATGGTCGGTGTCGGTGGCGTCCTCATGTTGTATTTCGCCTACGGGGCGGTAACCGCCGCCGCAGCGGGGGTGGATTGGACCTCCGGCGAATCCGGCAAGGGGTTCTGGAAGGCGCTGGTCCTGGCGTTGACCAACCCCTACCAGATCGTTTTCTGGCTGACCGTCGGCGTCGGCCTCATCCAACCCGGAACGGTCGACGTCCTGGCACACACCCCGTATATCGGGAACTCGCTGAGCGGCCTCCTGGTCATTCAAACGGGCAGTCCCGCCCTGCTTGTCGGGTTCTTCGGGGGGATCGTTCTCTGGATCGTTGGCTTTCCCGCCTCGCTCATCCTGGCCGGACGAAAGATCGACCGGTTCGCCCCGACGGTCGCCTACGCGAGTGCGTTGGTGCTGGCAATCTTCGGGGGGTATTTCCTCTTCGACGCTGCCAGTTCCCTACTCTGATCGATCCATCCGCACGACCTCGTCTTCGAGCCACTCCCTGATCCATTTCACCCGCTTGAGTCGACGGTAGGCGATGCTCTCGGCCGTATCGCTCTTGACGCGCTCCCTCGCCTCCCGGCCACGTTCAAGGACGCGTTGGACCATCTCCGACGTGTCGAGGTGGTTCCGCGACTCGTAACCCATCCGGAGGAGCATCAGCGCCGTCCCGTTGGCGCCGATCTTGTCGAGGAGGTCGGCCTCGATCATGCACTGTGTCTCGAGGGAAAGATCGGTCAGGTCGCCCTGATAGGAGTGCTCCTCGATGGCTTGGCAAACCCGGTCGATGAACGAATCCGGGAAGTCGCCATGGGAGGTGAGATATTCCCGGGCGATCCGGGCGCCTTCGGCCGCGTGGACGTCCTGATCGGCCTCGAGTTTGGCCACGTCATGGAAGAGGGCCGCGACCCGAACCACGTCGACGTCCGCCCCTTCGCGGCTGGCGATCTCCGACGCGAGGTCCACCACATTCACGATGTGATTGAACCGGTAGGTGGCCGAGTGCCACGGGTACCACCGCATCCGCCCGCCGTCATCCTCGTTCTCGACGCTGGCGACGAGATATTCCCGCACGAACTCCTTCATTTCCTCGAACTCGGAGTCCGTCACCGGGGATTCTCGGATCTCGACGCCCACACTACCACCTCCTATTCCGGGGGCTTGCTGTGTTCATGTTATCGGATAGAAGGCCCGTTCCGGTCTTTAGGTTTACGACGACAACGGGAAGTGTCGCCAGGGCGACTGACGACCCATGACGGAACCGTTGTACCTGGATGCGAGCGATCAACGGTCGTTCACGGCGACGGTCGAACGGACACTCGACCATCGGGTCGCCCTCGATCGCACCTTGTTCTACCCGACGGGTGGCGGCCAACCCCACGACACCGGCACTCTCTCGATGGACGACCGGACCTGGGACGTCACGGACGTGCACAAGAAGGACACCATCTACCACACCGTCACCGGCGATCCACCGGCCGAGGGCGATGAAGTCACCGGGACCATCGACTGGGACCGTCGCTACGCCCACATGCGCTATCACACCGCCCAGCATCTGCTGTCGGCGGTGCTCCTTGAGGAGTTCGCGGCGGAAACTACGGGAAATCAGCTCTACACCGACCGCGCCAGGATCGACTGTGCCTACCCCCGTTTCGACGAAGGAGACCTCGAACACGTCGAGACGAAAATGAACGACCTCGTCGCTCGGGCGATGCCGGTGCGTTGGTATACGCTCGATCGCGAAGAGGCGGAGGACACGTTGGATCCTCAGCGGACCCGGTTGGATCTGCTGCCGGCCAGCGTGACCGAGGTGCGGATCGTCGAGATCGACGACTTCGATCGGACGGCCTGCGCTGGCACACACGTGTCCGCCACGGACGAGATCGGCGGGTTCTCGATCGAGGGCCGGGAGACGAAAGGGTCCGACGAGGAGCGGCTCATGTTCACGCTCGACGACTGAGCAATCCAGACTTACCCGCGACTGGGGATGGCGCCGGGGATGATCAGGATGAGAGCGGCCGCGCTCGCCCAACCGACGGAAGCTATCACGCCCGTCGGCGCGGGCCCGAGGAGTGGATTCGGCTGGTTCGCCGCGAACAGGAGGCCGAGTCCGGCGGTGGCGTTGACGGCGCCGTGGCCGATCGCCGCCGGCCAGACGCTGCCGCCCCGGAGTGTCACCCACGCGAGGAACGTCCCGACGACGACCGTGAACCAGACCATGGCGAGCATGCCGGTCACTGGAGCTCCAGGGTAACCGAATCCGTAGTTGTGTCCCATGGCGATGGCCGGCCAGTGCCAGATCCCCCAGATTACGCCGACGAGCAACACCGCCCGTCGGCCGCCGAGCGGCATGAGTTTCGGGAGGAGATAGGCACGCCAGCCGAACTCCTCCCCGAACGCGAAAACCGTGTTGAACGCGACCGCTACCCCCAATACCCCGAAGAGCGTTAGCACCCACGACTGGCCGCCGAGCGGCCCGGCCGCTCCCGCTGGGGAGAACGAGCCGAACTTGTCCGGAAAGCCGACGAAAAAGGCGGCCGTCCCGACGACCGTCAAGCCCACCGGCCCGAGCCAGGCGATGGCCCAACATGCCCAACCTGCGTGGAGCCGCGGACGCAGGAAAGTGCGATCCAGATCCCAGCCCTCGCCGGTGACGGTTCGCGTGACGGCGTGGGCTACCGCGGGCGACCACATGTACCCGGTCGTTAACAGCACCAGGGCCAGTGTTAGCTGGGTTCCCTCGACGAGGACTGGGCTTTCCCTCAACCCGCCCGTGAAGTGAATGACCAGGGCCACCGCCCAGGCGATCCCGAAGGCAACCCCCAGAAAGAGGAGTACTCGCTGGCGATCGATCGAACCATCGACCGACTGCTCACCGAGCATGTCCCGGGTTCCTTCACGGTGACCAAAAGACGTGACGGAGCGTCCCGAAACTGGTTTGTCCCCGCCTTGGAAGGTGTGATCATGCCGTCACACGGGTACCTCCTTCCGACCCGGGGCGCAGTGTTTTCGAGCGAGTCGAAGGAGACGTTGACGGCGACAGTCCGCGCAGACATCGTCGGGTTGGCCGGGCGGGCCGAGACGCTCGGGTTTGACGGCGTCTGGGTCGGCGATAGCGTCCTCGCCAAGCCCCGGTTGGAGCCGCTCACGACCCTCGCCGCCGTGGCAGCCGATACCGCGTCGGTCGCGATCGGCACGGCGGTCTACCTCCCGCTCCTTCGCCACCCGGTCAGCGTAGCACAGATGACGGCGACCGTCGACCAGATCAGTGGAGGACGGCTCGCCCTTGGTGTCGGGGTCGGGGTTCGACCGACCGAGCGCGAGGAGCAAGAACAGCTCGGCGTTCCGTTCGAGCGGCGGGGGGCGATGCTCGACGAGTCACTGGCCATCATCGACGGACTCTGGACGGACGAGCCTGTAACCCTGGACGGCGAGTTCCTCTCGCTCGACGGGGCGAGTATCGGTTTCGGGCCGACACGGAAACCGCCGATCTACGTGGCCTCCGCAGCCTTCGATCCCGCCGCCGGGTTTCCGGCTCGGATCAGGGACCGCCTGGCCAGGTACGGGTCGGGGTGGCTCCCGATTGCGGTCGATCCCGAGAGCTACTCGCGCGGGTTGGAACACGCCCGATCAGCGGTGGCGGCGGCCGGCCGAGACCCGACCAACCTGGATCCGGCCTATTACCAGGACGTCGTCATCGCCGACACCGAAGCCACCGCACTCGATCGAGCCCGTGAGTTCCTCCTCGAGTATTACCCGCCGGAAGAGCTCACGTATCTCCCCGAAGGGGCGTTCGATGACGATCAGATCCGTCGCCGTGGGGTGTTCGGCCCGCCGGAACAGGTCAGGGGCCACCTCGATCGCTACCGGGCAGCCGGGGTGGAGACGTTCGTCACCCGGTTTCCCGCCGCGAATCAGCGCGAGCAGCTCGATCGATACGCCGAAATCGTCGCTTAGGGAACGGTGATGGTCAGCGGCGGCATCTCGAGGAAGGCCGTCTCGTACCCTTCGTGTCGCGATACCTGCGGGGGCGCCTGGATCGAGATGTCGATCCTATCCCCGGATTCCATCCCGCCAATGGCAGCCCCGTAGTGGTACCCGAGATCGGGATCGATTGCAGATTTGAGCGGACCGTCGAAGACCACCTCGTCACCGCGAGCGACCGTCGCCGCGAGCGACATCAGGGGTAACGGGATCCGATTATACGGGGTTCGAGGCGACACCGCGAGGTAGGGGTCCGAGCCGGTGACGACCTCGGCGGCGACGAAGGTCGCGTCGCCGGACGAGGCTCGGCCGAGGATCCGCCCGGGCAGGCGTTCGCTCGGCGGGAGCTGTGAGGTCGGGAGCATCTCCATGTCCATCAGTTGGGGGGCATCCCGGGCCCCCGCCTTGTCGTCGAAGGTGCGGTAGGCGAGTTCGTCACGCTTGCTTCGCGAGAAATCGAACGGTATGGACGCCTCGACCGGCGCCGAAAACCGGTCGGCGAAGCCCCCGAGCCGTCGGCCGGCCACGGCGCCGACCCTGACGGTGATCGAATACTCGCCCTCGGCCGGGAGGGCGATGTTGTCGCCGTAGTGAAAGCCCATGACCGGCGAGATCATCGGCCAGGGGGCCCGCTCGACGACGGTTTCGCCGTCCCGGGTGATCTCGGTCGTGAGGCCGGCGCCGATCGGTAACACCATCCCCGTTTCGGCGTCCCAGACCGTCGCCATCAGGTGGATCGAGTCCTCGGTCCTGATCGTGACGGCTTCGGTCTGAGTCCCGGTCGTCGTCCAGAACCGGTGGGGATAGGAGTAGGTCAAACCGAGGCCGTAATCACCCGTCTTCGTCGTATCGATCATCGCCATGCCCTCAATGTGCGTGGGGAAGTAGACCGCCGACGGACGGTTTTCGACGAGCGGCGGGGCACGGTTGGCCGACTGGAGACGAAAGCCCCCACAGCCGGCAATGCCCGCAACGCCGGCCGAGCCAGCCGCCCGGAGAAACCCCCGTCGTCTCATGGATCCGCTGGAGGGAACGCCCGCAGTGATCTCGGGGGGATGAGGTAGTTGCCCCGTCGGTCCACGGTCATGTATTGGAGGATCCCGTTGTTCGTTCGCTGCCCCACTGCGGTCGATCCGACGAGGTCCGCCCCGTTCATAGCCTCACGGGTCTCGACGAAATCGGTGATCTCCCGCTGGAGGGAAACGAAGTGGAGCCCCGTGTGATCACCGTCCGTCGAAGCGAAATCGCGTCTGAGGATGATCGGACTGTCCTCCCGGCGGGCTCGTGCCGATTTCTGGGAGTGGCCGACGAGGCCCCGGGTTCTCGCGTCGTCCTCCGTGTGGGCGGGGCACTCGCCGAGCTGGCTCGAATCCCCGAGGTTGTCACCGGTACCCTCGACGAGGCCCTCCTCGGCGTGCATCGGACAGAACATCTTGGCGACCCGCTGGTCGCGGGAGTCCTGGTTGTACCATTGACCGAGGTTGAGCCGAATCCGGGAGATCTGCTGGGTGGTTCCGCCGGCGAACGGTCCGGTGGTGATCGTCACCTGGTCCTCCGTCGCCTGGTTCTCCTTGAAGCCCGATTTGAAGCCCATGAACATCGGCGACTCGTCGTCGACGGCCCCGTCGGGGATCCCGGCAACGTCGTCGTTGTCGGCAGGCAGGCCAGCGCCGACGAAGCCCGTCCGCCGATCGTCTCGTTCGAATACGTCGCTCAGGTCGGTCTCGAAGACCTGGTCGTTCAGCCCTTCGCGTTCCCCGAAGAGCGCCGCCTCCGCCGCCAGGACGACTTGGCCGTGGTCGCTGGCGAGGTGGAGGACGGCATCGGGCCGATCGAACGCCGGGTCCTCGAAGGATGCCAAGGCCCGTGGTTCCGGGAGGTCGGCACCCGTCGGGCCGCCGCCGAGGCGCGCGAAGTAGGCCGGCGAGTAGCCGATCGTGAACGCGAGCCCGTCGTTCCCCCGAGGGACAGCGCGTTCGAGGGCCCGCAACGTGGTCTCAAGCGTATCGCGGTCGGCATCGGTCGGTGGACCCGACCCCGATGCAGTGAGTAAAAGGAGGACGTGATGTCTGGGAGCGCGAACGTTCCCGTGTCCGTCCGTTGCGAGGGCCGTATTCCAAGCGTGTTGTCGCTCGGGGATCGTCGACAAGTCGGCAGGGCCGGCTGGCAGGTCCGGCATCCCGGACCGTTCGACACAGGCAGCCAGAGCACCGACGCCACCAACGGCGACGGCCCGCCTGACGAACGCCCGACGGGATAGGCCCATGTACCGCTCCATAGCCCAGGTTATTGGCAGAGAAGAAAGGGGGTTCTGGTTTGCCCCTGGCGAACCGTCAACGCATGATGACGATATGGGTGAGGAAGACCAGTACCGCGGTACCGAGAGCGACCGTACCCCAATCGAACGTTAGCATGTCGATAAACGCCAACCCCCACACCACGAAGTAACTGAACACGAACGAGAGGATGAGGTTCATCACGAACAACACCCGTGGGTCACCCTGAGATTCCATCGACGGCGGGCTACTCCCCCGGGGGGCTTAAGTCCGGCCCCGAAAGCATTTGCCCGAT
Source organism: uncultured Halobacteriales archaeon (assembly GCA_964404815.1). Lineage (GTDB taxonomy): Archaea > Halobacteriota > Halobacteria > Halobacteriales > Hikarchaeaceae > CAYOLR01. Next base: position 3,564 of record CAYOLR010000016.1, on the reverse strand, counting down.
CCTGCCCTCTAGATGCCCGTGTCGCTCTCCGAGATCAAGCCACGGAACAAACACGGGACGCCGATCGACCCGGTCCCGTTTCTGGTCGTCGTCCTGCTTGGCTTTACCATTTGCTTCTCCTATGGCCCACCGTATCTCACGACACTGGGGTTCTCGATCACCGAATCGCTCGTTATTTCGGGTGGGGTCGTCGTCGGCATCGGCGGAATCGCCTATCACCGATACGTGTGGACCGCGCGGCCCGATCTCCGGGCCGAAATCCCCGCGGCAACCCGCATTCAACGGCTCTTTTACGCCGTCATCGCCGGGGTGGCCCTGTTGGCCCTCCTGGCCCTCCCGCTGCTGCTCCGTTAAGGGTATAGCCCCTCGGTCCGGCCATCCCCACGGATGCGCACGGTCGAGGTCTCTCGGTTTATCCGCGCGGGCCTGCCCGCGGTCGAGCGGCTGCTCACCCCGGAAACCCTCCTCGAGTACGAGGGGACCTTCCGCGTAAAGGACCTGGCCGAAACCGAGGACGGCGTCCTGGTAACGGCCGCAACAACCGGTATGGAAACCGAGTTCCTTTTCTCGGACCGCGAGGACGGAATCGAGTATCGCCAGCGCGGGACTGCCGGCCCGTTCAGGGCCATGGAGACGCGGATTCAGGTGAGCCCGGAGAACGAGGGGGTTCGGGTGACGATGGAGTCAAGCGTCAGCCTCAACCTCCCGCTCCCCTTCGCCGACCGCGTAGCCGCTTGGAAACGGCGGGGCGAGCTCCGCCGCGCACTCGATCGCCTCGCTACCGATGTCGAGTAGCTGGCTGTGCGACCGAGGTACAAAACCGACCCACGTTTTATATTGGAAGAAGGGATGTGTACAGCCATGAGCGTTTTGAGTACGGTTAAGGACATTCTCGAAGCCTCCAACCAATCCACGAACCGCGGCGGCGGCACCGCCGAGTCGAAAGGCGCCTATTGGTGCCACGATTGTAGCGAACGGATACTGGACCTCGACGTCGAGGGCGACGAAACACCATCGTGTCCGACCTGTGGCGACGAGATGGAGTTCGAGCGTTCGACCGGCGCGACGGGCTGTGCCTGCTGACTGACTGGGATTTATAGCCGTCAGCATCGTAGAAACTCCTAACGATGGCCGAGAACCTCGAGCTTCACGAGCGGATCGAGCGGTTCCGTGAGTGGCTCCACGAGTGGATGCACGGGCTCTATCACGGGATGATCGAGCACCCGGCGTTCGAGAAGATTGAGAAGGAAGCGGAGGACACCGAGGACGCGCTCCTCTTCGCGATGTTCGCCGACGCGTTCGGGATCCCCAGCCCAATCTCCTACTACACGTCCGAACTGCTTCCTTACCTCGCCGAGGACTTCGAGAACTGGGAGCGCCGGATGTGGGACCGCGAATCGCTCATCGAGCGAAAGGGCGCCCAATACCACTTCTAACATGAACAAGTTCGTTTTCTTCGGTGGCAAGGGTGGAGTGGGTAAGACGACCGTCTCGAGCGCGTTTGGGCTGAAATGTGCCCGAGCGGGCCTCAAAACGCTCATCGTGTCCACCGACCCTGCCCACAGCACCTCCGACGTGTTCGACCAGCAGTTCGACGACGATCCCGAAGCGGTCGAGGGGATCGACAGCCTCTGGGCCATGGAGATCGATCCCGAGGACGAGGTCCAAGCCCATCTCCAATCGGTTAAAGAGGAGATGGGCGAGCAGGTCAGCCCGGCCATCGTCAACGAGATCGATCGACAGATCGAGCTCGCCCACCAAACCCCCGGGGCCTACGAGGCGGCTCTATTCGATCGGTTCATCGAGGTCATGCGTGACGCCGACGACTGGGATCGGGTCGTCTTCGACACCTCGCCGACCGGGGGAACCCTCCGGCTCCTCTCGCTCCCGGAGTTCCTAGAGGACTGGATCGACCGGCTGATCGACAAACGGGAGACCAGCATCGATCTCTTCGAGAAGGCCGCCGTCGGTGAGAAATCCGCCCGGAAACGTGCCGAATCCGATCCCATCATCGCTCGCCTCCGCGAACGCAAGGAGAAGTTCGAGTTCGCCGGTAACGTGCTCCGCGAAGATGCGGCGTTCTTCCTGGTCCTGAACCCTGACGAACTGTCGATCAACGAGACGGAGCGAGCGATCGCCCAGCTCACCGAATACGACCTCACCGTGGACGGCCTCGTGATCAACAAAGTGACCCCGGCTCCCGACGAGGGCGAGCAGGGGAAGGGGGCAACCTACCTCAGGGAACGGATCGCCACGGAGCGTGAACGGATCGAACAAATCGAATCCGCCTTTTCGGAACCGGTCCTCGCCGTGATCGAGACCCGGGTCGAGGAGGTTAAGGGGTCACTATTGGATGACGTCGCCGCCGAACTCGATATCGAAGTTGCCCCGGAAGCGACGGTCTGAGGGCCATTACCACAAAGTATTCATGTGAGCCGTAAAGGTCGGGTAACCTATGCGTAACCCGCTGTGATTCGGCAACTCGGTGGCCCATTCCTGTAATTATCAACGTTTTTGCTGTTGAAATAATCCGTCAACTTTTATAACGAAGTTTCCAGATACCTTCAAATGAGGTACCTTACCAATGGTAGCAGTGTTGTGGCTGGTCATCGCGGTACTGATCCTGTTCAGTGCCGGGTATCTCGGGTATTCCCGGTACCTAGCACAGTTCGTTGAACTGGACGCGACCCGCGAGACACCTGCACATAAATACGAGGACGGGCAGGAATACGTTCCGTCGAAGAAGCCAGTCCTGTTGGGGCATCACTATTCGAGCATTGCCGGCGGCGCGCCGATCGTCGGCCCGATCACCGCCGGCGTGGTCTGGGGCTGGGTTCCGGCCCTGCTCTGGATCGCTATCGGGAACCCGCTGATGGGATCCGTCCACGACTTCGTCTCCCTGTCGGGGAGCCTCCGACACGAGGGGAAGTCGATCGGGTACATCATCGGCGAATACGTCGGGGAGCGTGGGAAGAACATGCTCCTCTGGTTCGCCTTCTTGACGATCATCCTTGTCGTAGCCGTTTTCGCGCTGGTCGTCGGGATCGTACTCGATGCGTATCCGAGCGCCGCGACGGCGAGCCTGATCTACATCGCCCTCGCGCTGGTGTTCGGCGTCTACCTGTACCAGATGGACCTCCCGTTCATCCCCGGGACGGTGGTGTTCGTCGCCGCGGTCTTCGCCGGCGTCTGGGTCGGAATCCAGTATCCGATCACGCTGGTCCCGGAGGGCGGCAGCACGTTCCTGCCATCGATCATCAACGCGAACATCGGCGCGTGGGTGCCGATCATCATCGTCTATGCGTTCTTCGCGAGTGTACTGCCGGTGTGGCTGCTGCTCCAGCCGCGTGACTACCTGTCCTCGTTCCTCCTCTATACGGGGGTCGGGGGCACGTTGCTCGCGGTCATCGTCGGCACCATCCTCGGGACTTCGGCCCAGCCGCTCGACATCTCCATCGGTGCTTACAACGGCTTCTGGGGCACGGCTGGCCTTCCCCTCTTCCCGCTCCTGTTCGTGACGATCGCCTGTGGGACGATCAGCGGGTTCCACTCGCTGGTCTCCTC
>CAYOLR010000015.1:0-24177 GCA_964404815.1 uncultured Halobacteriales archaeon | reverse complement strand
CGGCCGTCCTCGTACATCGTCATGCACATCGGGCAGGCCACGACGAACTTCTCGACCGCGTCGCCGGCCTCGGTGTCCTCCAACGCTTCGCGCATCCGCTCCTCGCTTGGTTTCGGATCCTCGTCGTAGTCCATCCAGAGCCCACCGCCGCCCCCGCCACAGCAGAAGGAATTGTTGCGGTTCCTGGGCATTTCGTAGAGGTCACACCCGGTAGCCCGGATGAGTTCGCGCGGGGCCTCATACTCGTCGTTATACCGGCCGAGGTGACAGGGATCGTGGTAGGTGACGGTGTAGTCGAGCTCGGTTCCGGCGAGCCCTAAACGACCGTCGGCAACGAGTTCCTCGACGACCTGGGTCCAGTGAAGGACGTCGACGCTCCCGTCCTCGTTCCAGTAGCCCTCAATCTCGAAATCCATGATTGGGTCCTCGGCGAATTCCTCGAGGTCGAGCTCCGGATACTCGTTCTTGAACGTGTTGAAGGAGTGGGGGTCGGTACAGACCAGCTTGTCGAACTCCGTGTTTTCGAATGTCTCGACCAGGTTGCCTGCGAGTTCGATGTAGAGGAACTCCTCGCCGATCCGGCGGATGTCGTTGCCGTCGTACATCTCGTCCTCGTAGAGGATACCGACTTCCACCTCGGCTGCCTTGAAGATCCTCGCAAGTGAGCGCGCCACCTGTTTGTTCCGGTCGTCGTAACTGGGGTAGTCGCCGACGTACCAGAGGTACTCCACCGAGTCCTCCCGAGCGTCAGTCAGGTCGAAATCCAGCTCGTCCGCCCAATCGGCGCGTTTGTCCTGGGGGTCGCCGAACGTGTTTCGCCGCTGCATCACGTTCTGGAAGACGTCCTGCACGTTGGAGTCGACCTCGCCAGTGTCGACCAGCTGGCGGTTCATCCGGGTGAACGAGTTGAGGTGCTCGATCTCGACCGGGCAGGCGTCCATGCAGGCCATACAGGCCATGCACGACTCCATCGTCTCCCGGTCGATCACCCCGCCGTCGGCGATAATCGGCACCTCGTCGCCGCCGGCATCCAATTCCTGTCGGTATGTCTTCAAATCGAGGATGACGTCCCGGGGGTCGAGCGGGCGGTTTGAGGCCTTCGCCGGGCAGACGGACGAACACCGGCCACACTTCGTGCAGGCGTCCTGATCGAGCAACTCCTTCCAGGTGAAGGAGTCGATGGTCTCGGCCCCGGTATCCGCCTCGAGGTCGGCGGGAACCCCGGGCAGCCGCGACCCCGCCTTGGGATCGCGGGTCACCACGTTCGCGAAGCTCGAGAGCATATGGAGGGGTTTGGCGTACGGAACGGACGCGACGAACACCAGCGCGACCAGGGCGTGACTCCACCACGCCCACGGGTAGGCTGCCAGGGCCATCTCCGACGACACGCCGCCGATACGGAGCAGGTCGGCCACGAACCACCCGACGAAGCTCACGGTCTCGAACGACGGGTAGCCCTGGGCCAGGATCCGGATCCCCTCTGTGAGGTAACCGCCGGCGCCCAGCACGAAGAGGGACCAGACGAACAGGTCGTCCTCGATGGCGGTGTGCTTCCCCCAGAGCCGGTGGTTGCGGACCCAGTAGCGACGGTAGAGCGCCATGCCGATCCCGACGACGAAGAGGAATCCGAGGGCGTCCATCACGAGGGAGTAGGCCAGATAGAAGTCGCCGACGAAGATCGACCGTTCCTGGCCCATGATCGCCGTGATGTTCTGGATGAAGTCCATATCGATGGCGAGGATGGACGTTCCGATCAGCAGGGTGAGGAAGCCCCACATGATGAACGCGTGCATCAACCCGCCGTACAGGTCCCGGTTGAACTGGAGCTCGTTCGACCCGACGATCTTCGCCGCGCTGACGACCCGGCCCGGGAGGTTTTCCAGGCGATCGAACGGATCGTCCGACCCCATCGAGTACCGTGTCGCCCGCTGATACACCCCGTAGAGGAAGATGACCACGGCCACCGCAGCGAGGTAATAGAAGATCGCCTCGCCCACGTGGCTGATCCGCCAGAAGGTGGGCCGGGTGACGTCGGCCTGTGCAAGCACCGCGAACATGGCACTGATCCCGGTCAGGACCCGCATAAAACTTGCCTCGTGGCCGCCACCACGCCCCGTTCAGCCCTGGGTCAACAAGCTTTTGCCTCGTGGGAGCCTGACTCGCGGGGAATGGACGACAAGACCGAGCAACTCCGGGACATCTTTCTCGACGTCGCCGAGGGGGAGACCGTCACGGAGCAACAAGAGGAGGCCCGGGGTTCGTTAGCCGACGACACGACCACCGAGGACCGGCTTCGCTCGGTTATCGAGCGCATGCGAGAGCGGTACGAGTTCCGGACGTCCCTCTCCGATGAGGAACTCGTCACCGTCGTCAAGGGGTTTTTCGCCGGGAAGAACGACACGGAGATCGCCGCGGATCTCGGTGACAAATCACGCTCGAAGACCGTCGGTCGGGCGCGGATCGACCTCCATCTCGTAACGGATCGCGATCTCGATGCCCCGTTCGACCTTGACCGCCTCCGGGAGCTGCTCGGCTCGGACCGGCCCATGACCGAAATCGCCGCCGACCTCGACGTGAGCGAGTCGACGGTCAGGCGGTATCGGCACATCGTGGAGATCCAGAAGGAGCGGCGGCTCGTCGGCGATCGGTTTCACGACGAGTTCGCCATGATCGCAGAGGACCGGGACCTCGGCGAACGACTGACCTCCGAGGTCAAGGAGACCGGCCTTGAGGAGGCCACCGAGGGGATGGAAACCAACGTCTCATTCTGACGGTCAGGACCCGACGGTTATCGATCGTGGGCCCGAAGCCACTCGGCCACATCGTCGGCTAGGGCGCCCCGCCGGTGGATCGTTCCGAGCCCCGGATCGACGACCGTGCTTTCGAGCCCGGGGGTCTCGCCGCCGTCGACGACCACCGTCACGGCCTTGCGGAGCCGGGGATCGAGCTCCCCGGGCGACCGAACGCTCGCGCCGCCACTCACGTTGGCACTGGTGGCCGTGATCGGGGCGACGCGATCGAGGAGATCGAGGGCCAGCTCGTGGTCCGGCACCCGGATACCGACACGGTTTCGACCGCCGGTCAAGGCGTCGGGGACCGTCGAGAGCTTTTCCGCTACCACGGTCACCGGCCCGGGCAGGAACGACTCCATAAACGACGTCACGACTGACGGGGTTTCGATATACTCGGCGGCTGCCTCGATTCCCGGCACCGCCATCGAGAGCGGTTCGCTCCGGTCGCGGTTCTTCGCCTCGAACACTCGCTCGATCGCGTCGACGTCCAGGGCATCGGCCCCGAGCCCGTACACCGTTTCCGTCGGATAGACGACGAGCCCCCCATCCCGGAGGGCGGTTTCCGCCGCGTCAAGCCGATCGCTCATGGGACGACGTTCAGCGGGGCGGGCCAAAAACGCGGTGTTCAGAGCCCTTCGATCGCGGCTTCGACCTCATCGTACTCCGGGAAGTCGGGCCACTCCTGGGCGACCCAGACGTACCGGACCTCGCGGCCCGAATCGAGCAGGTAGATCGCCGGTTTCGGCTCCTCGATACCGGTCATCCCGTCGAGGGGATTGACGATCCCGTACTCCTCGGCCACCCCGTTGGCGGGGTCCGAAAACAGGCGGTAGGGTTCGCCAACGATGTCGCGTTCCCTGAGTAGCTGCTTGTGGGCGTACGGATCGGAGATCGACAGGCCGACCACCTGGACGGCATCGGTCCAGTCGCGTGTCTTCAACCCCTTCCAGAGGTAGGTCGCCGGGAACGCGCCGTCCATGGGATGGAAGGCCAGGAGGACCGGCCCCTCGGCGGTCAGCTCTGAGAGTGAAACGTCCTCCCAGTATTCGCCGTTGACGAGGGGCCGGGTGAAGTCCGGCGCGGTGTCGCCCTCGCCGACGTGGTCGGTTTCCGGCAGGCTAACGACGTCGAAATCGACCATTCAGGCACCCCCGTACGTGCGGTCGAGGTATTCGACGATGTTGGCGCTCTCGGACATCGTCACGCCGGTATTTCTGTCGACGATCGCGGGGACCGTTCGCTTGCCCGAGATACGCTTGACGACGTTCCGTTCGGAATGCCGCGGTTCGACGAACCGTGACTGGTAGTCGAGATCGAGTTCGTTCAACCGCCGGACCACCCGTTCACAGAACGGACAGGCTTGCAAGCGATAGAGGGTAATCGGTGGGTCGTCCCCTGACATACCCGAAGATAGCCCGCATTCGCGGGTAAGGCCTTCGCTCCCGGCAGCGACCATGACAAGCCTTAATTCACCTGCCTGACAACGATTTGTACTGGAATGTCCTTGTCGCCGAGCCTTTTAGCCGCTCCAGCGACTTCCGTGCTCGGAGTGCCGGTATCCACCGAGCTCGTCACCTGGATCGGTCTCCTCAGCCTCCTCGTGCTGCTGGTCCTCTCTGCGTTCTTTTCCTCGTCCGAGATCGCGATGTTCTCGCTGGCGCGACATCGGCTCGAGGCGATGGTCGAGGATGGCACCCCCGGCGCCGAAATTGTGGCCAAGCTGAAGGAGGATCCCCACCGGCTCCTCGTCACGATCCTCGTCGGGAACAATCTGGTCAACATCGCCATGTCGTCGATCGCGACCGGGTTGCTCGCCTTCTACGTGAGCCGGGGCGAGGCGGTCGCCCTTGCCACCGTCGGCATCACGGCGCTCGTCCTCCTGTTCGGTGAAAGCGCCCCGAAGTCGTATGCCGTCGAGAACACCGAGTCCTGGGCCCTCCGGATCGCCCGGCCGCTGCAGTACGCCGAATGGGTGCTTATGCCGCTCATCGTTACCTTCGACTACTTGACCAGGCTGGTCAACCGGGTGACGGGCGGCCGCTCGGCGATCGAGACCTCCTATGTGACCCGGGACGAGATTCAGGACATCATCGAGACGGGCGAACGAGAGGGGGTCATCGAGGAGGACGAACGAGAGATGCTCCAGCGGATCTTCCGCTTCAACAATACCATCGCCAAGGAGGTCATGACCCCCCGGCTCGACATGGACGCCGTGGCCGAGGAGTCCGATCTGGACGAGGCCATCGAGACCTGCGTCCAGTCAGGCCACACCCGGCTTCCGGTCTACCGGGGCAGCCTCGACAACGTCATAGGGATCGTCTCCCTCGGCGACCTCATCCGAGAGCGCCACTACGGCGAGGCAACGGAGGTCGAGCTCGACGACCTCATCGAGCCCACCCTCCACGTCCCCGAGAGCAAGAACGCCGACGAGCTCCTCACCGAGATGCAGGAAAACCGGCTGCACATGGTAATCGTCATCGATGAGTTCGGGACCACCGAGGGCCTCATCACGATGGAGGACATGCTCGAGGAGATCGTCGGCGAGATCCTCGACGTCGAGGAGGAGGAACCGGTCGAGTTCGTCTCCGATGACACGGTCCTGGTCCGCGGCGAAGTCAACATCGACGAGGTCAACGAAGTCCTGGACATCGATCTCCCCGAGGGGGAGGAGTTCGAGACCATCGCGGGCTTCATCTTCAACCGCTCCGGCCGCCTCGTCGAGGAGGGCGAGGAAATCACGTACGACGGGATCCGCATCAGCGTCGAACAGGTCGACAACACCCGGATCATGAAGGCGCGAATCACGCGGGAGACGGTTCCGGAAGAATCCGAAGCCGTCGAGGGCGAAGTCTCCGAGGATTAGGTCGTCGTCGAATCGGCGTTCGGCTCGGACTCCGGTGGTTCGACCCCTTCGGCTGCCTCGGCCGCCTCGGTTTCCTTTTCCGAGTCGACGTGCCAGCGATCGATCTGGTCCTCGTAGGCCTCGAGCTGCTTGGCGACCCGCTTCTTGAGGTCGTCGTCGTTGATGTTGACCTCCAGTACGAACGGCGCGTCGGGATCCCGTGATCGCGAGATGTTGGCACTGACCAGCTCGTTATCGAAATAGTAGGGTGCCACCTGGGTCATCACGTTCCGGTAGACTGCGTCTTCGACCGACCGGAGGGCTTTCCGGCCGGCAGAGTCGGCCGCCCGGGCGACGTAGCTCATCGAATCGTGCCACTTCTCGACGGCCTCGTCCGTATCGGCCTCTTCGAGCTTTTCGTATGATTCTGCGAGCTTTTCGCCGGCCGTTTGGATGTCGTCGTTCGGCGATTTGTCCTTGCGTTCCCCGGCGCCCTCCTTGACCGAGGCGTGAGAGGCAGTTTTCTCCCGGATCTCAGAATCGAGGAGTTCGTGGGACTTCGGTCGCCAGTCGTCCCACTCGTCGAATCGGTCGTCAGCCTGATCGATGTCCCGAAGAGCTCGAGTAATCCGTTCCCCGTGTTCGACGATCTCGCCCCAATCGCCCCGGACTTTGAAACCGGAGACGCTTTCTTCCATTGGCTTGCCCCGGCGCTAAAGCATGAAGGGATAAACCTCTTACTGCCGGATCGGCGCCGAGGCAAGGACTATAGGGTTGCCCGGCGGATTTCCGATATGTCCGATCCATGTGACGCCTGCGGGTCGGCCGTTGCAGACGCTCTCGCCCGGACCGTCAGGGTGACCGTCGATCGCGCCGAGGTCGATACCCAGCGTCTCTGTCCCGAATGCTTCGCCGAGTGGATCGATCGCTACGAGCGGGAGATGCAGGCCGATCCGGAGATGCTGGACGGGGACTCGGAGATCATCGTCGACTGACGGCCGACTCTCCAAGGCCACCGCGGGCATCGGCAAACGACGAACCCCCTTATTTCAGGTCGAAACCGCAGTACGCAAAGGTGAATATCTCGATTTTATCTCCTGTCGAAACGACCGTTGATATATCCGATTCCCCATACGTAACCGACCCGGAACTGCCCTTGCGTTTCGGCAACCGTCGAGAGCTGATCAGTCCGCCGTTTCCATCGGGACGGCTCAGCCTCTCGTCATGGGACATGTCGGTCGAACCAGTCGGCGATACGCTCCAGCCGATCGACGATGTGGCCCGGCTCGCCGCTCCGTGAGAGCTCGTGTCCTTCCCGAGGGTATCGGACCAGCCTGACGTCGACACCCTGCTTGCGTAACAGGCGGTAGAAGAGCTCGGCGTCGTTGATCGCGACTCGGAAATCGTTCTCCGAATGCATCAGGAGAACGGGTGTCGTCACCTGGTCGGCGTAGGCCACCGGGGAGTGCGTCCAGAGGAAATCCGGATCCTCCAACGGCGTGGTCCCGAAGTCCCACTCGACGAGCTTGAAGGCTTGGTCGGTGGCCCCGTAGAAACCGATGAGGTCGTAGACACCACGCTGGGCAACCGCCGCCTCGAACCGATCCGTGTGGCCGACCATCCACCCGGCCATGTAGCCGCCGAAACTCCCGCCGGTCAGAAAGAGGGTGTCGGGATCCACGATCGGTCGGTCGCTCACCGCCTCGACGCCGGCTATGACATCGGCCATCGTGACCGCCCCCCAGTCCTGTTCGATCGCGGCGCGGTGGGCTTCACCGTAGCCGGTCGATCCCCGGGGGTTGGACCAGAACACCGCGTACCCCCGTGCGGCCAACGTCTGGAACTCATGCCACATCGTGCCGCTCGTCGACCACATGGCATGGGGCCCGCCGTGCACCTCGACCACCAAGGGGACGGGCTGGTCGGGATCCGCGTCCGGCGGGGTCAGCAGCCAGCCCTGAATATCGGCACCGTCGGATTCGTACCACACTTCCTCCGGTTGGGGGACGGCCCTGTCGTCGAGAAAGTCGGAGTTCACCCGGGTGAGCCGGTTCCGTTCGCCCCCGCCACGGGTCGTGACGAACACGTCGCCGGGATGATCCCATTCGGATCGGGTGAACGCCACCGCGTCCGCCCCGACCGAAAACCCCGTGAGATGGCCGTCGTCCACGACTGTCGAGATCTCCGCGCTCGCCCAGTCGTACTTCCTGAGGGCCACCGCCCCCTCATCCGGCGTCGCGAAGTAGAGCTCGGCGTTTGCCGGATCCCATTCGAACCCCGGCTCCGGATCGACCGTCCGGTCCATTCCATCCGTGAGGTCGTGAGTGCGGTCGGTCGATCGGTCGTAGACGTGGATTTCGGTGGAGTGGAGCGTGCCCCGATCCGCCGGGTGGTAGGGAAACGCGATACGGCCGTCGGCCGTCGCGGCCAGTTCCATCATCCACGCCGTGGTCGAGGTCACCGTCTCCGTGGTATCGTCGACCAGGTCGTGGGCGACGATCTCGAATTCGATCGAATCGTCGGGATCCCGTCCCCGTTTGACCGCGTAGTAAAGGGTGGTCGCATCCCCCCAGTCCGGCACGGTGAAATCGGCATCGCCGTCCGTCAATCGGCGAACCTCGTCCGTTTCGAGGTCGACGACGTACACATGGGTCCGGGTATCGTCGAAATACCGCTCCTGGGACCGATAGACCAGCCGGTCGATCACCCGGGGATCGGGGTCATCGCGTTCGTAGGGGTCATCCCCCTCCCACGTCTCGAGATCGAGGTCGTATCCCGCTTCGCGTTCGTCAGGCGTCGACCGCTGGGTAAACGCGATATACCGGCCGCCGGGCGACCACGTCGGCGTTTCGACTGCATTCGCGGTGTCCGTCACGCGCCTGGCTTCGCCCCCGTCGGTCGGCATCACCCACAGGTTGTCCGATTCGTCCTCATCCCTGGCGGACAGGAAGGCCAACGAGTCCCCGGTCGGTGAGAACCGCGGGGCACTATCGGTGCCTGAAGTAGCGGTGAACTGGCTGGCTCCGTCGCCACCGAGGGGGACGGTGTAGATCGTCGCCTCGTATTCGTGCTCGTCACGGGGAACGCGCCTGACGAACGCGACCCGATCACCGGACGGCGCCAGTGCCGGGTCGCCGACCTGAACGATATCCGCGTAGTCGGATGCGGCTATCCGGTTCATAGCTGCTCCTTTCCTGGCCGAGGCTTAAGCTCCCTGCTGGCTCACCCATCGATCGATGCCCGGCCGCTGGTGGCGCTGCGCACGCGGTCGCAGAAGGTATCGACCGCCGATGTCGGGACGCTGACGGCGAATTCGACCGCCGCTCCGTAGTCAGCCTCGAACGCGTAGCCTTCGCTCTCGATGATCCCCCGGACCGTTCCGGAGTCGTCATACTCGACCGCGATCGTCACTTCGCGCTGTGGCCGTTGTTGGACGACCCCGGCCGCCTCGATTGCAGCCTTGGCTCCACGGGCGTAGGCCCGGGCGAGCCCGCCGACGCCGAGGTTTATCCCGCCGTAATATCGGGTAACGACGACGGCGACGTTCTCGAGATCCTGCTGTTCGAGGACGTTGAGCGCGGGCTTGCCCGCCGATCCGGATGGCTCGCCGTCGTCGCTCGACCACGATCGGACCATACCCGACCCGGTTCGCACCCGGTAGGCGGGAACGTTGTGGGTGGCGTCGGGATGGGTGGACTCGATCTCGTCGATGAACACCTCGGCCGCCTCAACGGTCCCGACCGGGGCCGCGTACCCGATGAACTCGGAGCCGCGGACCTCGAACGCTGCCTCGCCACGACCGGCGAGTGTCCGATACGATTCGCCCGACTCCATAGGTGAGGTGGGCCGGCACCCCGGGTAAAGCCTGGGATCGGCTTCACTCGAGGTGGATCTTCCGACAGAACGGCAGTGACTTGATCTCGTTGAGGAGGTCACCGGGGAGCGGGTCGTCGGTGATAATGTAGAGCTTCGGATCGTCGGTGAACTCCGGGTCCTCGCTGATGGTCTGTCTGATGGAGATGCCCCGGTCGGCGATCAGGCTGGTGACGGTCGAGACGATCCCGGGCTGGTCGGCCCCCGTCGGGATGAACGTAAGGACGTTGAGGTTGAGGACCGGGGCGAGGTCGCGAAGACTTGGGATCGACGAGATGTTCTGGAAGATGGGTTTGAGTTCCTCGTCCGACAGGATCGCTTCGGTCGTCGAATCCACCACCCGTCGGTCGATTTCCAGTTCGCGGGCGATCTGGGTATTCGGGATCTCGATGCCGCCGGAGACGACCCGACCGTCGTCATTGACCGAGAATCCCCGTTCGAGGAGGAGGCGGATGACCGCCTGCTGGCTGGGACTCCCCTCGAACTTCTCCATGATCTCGTCGAACATCGCTTCCTGTCGAGACTGGATTGAACGGTCCGCCTAATATAGCCGTGGGTCGTCTCCCCGCGGGACGGATAGCTATACGGCCCCCGGATCGCATCCGGGTGGTATGGCGACGACTGACCGGTTCGGAAACCCCATCGACCCGGAACTCTCATACGCGACCGGCGGGATCCTGTCGACCGCCGAGGATCAGTACGACGAGGCTCTCGAAGCCCGACGGATCATCGAGGAGCGCTGGCGCGCCGATGGCCCGGAGTCGATCTTCAACTTTTCCGGACTCGAGCGAGGTTTCCCCGCCGACGCCGGCGACCTCGCCGAACTGGACGACGAGACGGCCCCGGCGTTGTACGAGGACCGCTTCACCGACCTCGTCCTGGACCACTTCGGGGGCGACCACGACGAGCACGATGCGTTCCTCGCTAACCGGATGACGGCGGCGACCGTGAGCACGTTCATGACGCTCGTGGACCCCGGCCAGACGGTCATCGGCGTCGCGCCGAACAACAGCCACGCGAGTGTGATCCGGGCGGCGGACGTTGTGGACGCCGAGTTCGTCGATACGACCGGATACGACGACTTCGCGGCGGCGATGGCCTCGGCCGACGACGTGGGATTGGTCGCGCTCTCGCGGATGGATGTCACCTACGAAATCCTCGATATGGATGAGGTCGACCGGATCGTCGAGCTCGCCCACGGGAACGACGTCAGGATCTACATGGACGACGCCGGCGGCGCCCGCGTCGCGCCCGTCCTGTTCGATCATCCGAGAAGCCTCGAGCTCGGGGTTGACGTCGTCTCGACCGGTTTGGACAAGTACGGCGTCTACGGCCCCCGGTTCGGCGTGATGGGCGGCGATGCCTCGCTCGTCCGGCGGATCCGTTCGCAGGCGTGGAAGCTCGGTCTCGAAGCCAGGCCAACCTTCGTCGTCGGCGCCGTCCGGTCGCTCGAACGCTACGAACCCCGGCGGGTCCGGGACTGTTATGAGGCGACCCTCACTGTCGGTGACGCGCTACGAGAGCGGCTCGATGGTGCGGTTTCGGAAACCCCGTCGATTCTCAAACTCACTGGCGCCGATATCCTGGAGGTAGCAATGGAACGTGCGGTAGTCGACGAGCCGCCGCTCGTCCCCATCGAGGCCACGGCCGCGCTCTCCATGTTGATGCTCCGCGATCACGGGGTGATCACCGTCCACTTCGTTGGCATCCCCTCGGGGACGCCCGATTTCCTCCTGAAGTTCATGCCGCCGGAGGAAATCGAGCGGTTCGGCGGCGCCGCGGCCTTCGCCGAGGCGGTCGACGGGTCGCTCGACGAGCTCGCCGACCTGTTGGACAGCCCGAAGTCCCTCCGAGCGCTCCTCCTCGGGGAGCTCTAGGGGCTACTCGAGGTCGCCTTTGGTGGAGGGGATCCCACGGCGCTCGTCGATCCGGGTGGCATCGTCCAGGGCCCGGGCCGTGGCTTTGAACAGCGCCTCGATTTCGTGGTGGGCGTTCTCGCCCTCGACGGTCGCGTGGAGGGTGAGCCCGGCGTTCGTCGCGAGCGACCGCAGGAAGTGCCGCGCGAGGACGCTCGTGAATCCGCCCACGCGTTCCTGGGAAAACGTCCCGTCGAACCGGAAATACGGCCGGCCGCTGAGATCGACGACGATCAATGCGGCGGCTTCGTCCATCGGGACCCGCCGGTCGGCGAACCGCTCGATCCCACGTTTGTCGCCGAGGGCCTCCCCAAGCGCCCGGCCCAGGACGATCCCGACGTCCTCGA
Organism: uncultured Halobacteriales archaeon; assembly: GCA_964404815.1. GTDB lineage: Archaea > Halobacteriota > Halobacteria > Halobacteriales > Hikarchaeaceae > CAYOLR01. The sequence continues at coordinate 12,407 of CAYOLR010000015.1, read as the reverse complement.
TGGTGTGGTGGTCGTCGATGTCGAGGTCGCCGTCCGCCCGGATCGTGAGGTCGAACAGCCCATGGGTGGCGAAACTCTCCAGCATGTGATCGAAGAACCCCAGTCCGGTCTCGATCGTCGACTCGCCCGAGCCGTCCAGATCGAGGGTGGCTTCGATCTGCGTCTCGGCCGTCTCACGCGTCACCGCGGCCGTCCGTTCGCTCATAAGCCATCCGAATGGTGCCACCTACATGGGGGTTCCGCTCGCGCGTATGACTGCCGTCTGACATACCTATTTGGTACCATGGACCATGCCACCACCCATGAGCAAACGGGTCGTGCTCGCCGGGCTCTGCCTGCTCGTCGGCGGGCCGATGCTCTTCGGGGATGCTGCGCCGGTCGGCGTCATGCTGGCCAGCGTCGCCTGGGTGCTCATCGCCCTGCCGCGGCTCGGACGCCGACGGCAGCCGGTCACCTGACGGCGGCGTTGGCCTCTCGGAGCGTGAACCGGCCCTCATAGAGGGCGGTCCCCACGACCACCGCAGACGCTCCGGCCCCCTTGATCGTCTTGATATCGTCGATCGTTGCCACGCCACCGCTAGCGACGACCGGAATATCAACGGCGTCCGTCACCCGCTCGATCGGTTCCGTCTTGATCCCTTCGAGCCGCCCCTCGACGTCGACGTTCGTGAACAGGATAGCGGCCGCGCCGAGCGATTCGTATCTGGCCGCCGCCTCGGCCGGATCGAGGTCGGTCCCCTGGGTCCAGCCGGCCACGACCACCTTGCCATCGCTCGCGTCGAGGCTCACCATCACCCCGTCGGGATAGTCATCCGAAAGGTCATCGACGATCGACGGGTCCTCGACCGCGGCCGTCCCCAAGATGACCCGATCGATCCCCTGTTCGAGCAGTGAACGGGCGTCGGCTCGGGTGCGGATCCCCCCGCCGAGCTGGACCTCGATGTCGACGGCGTCCAGGATCGCGGCGACCGCGTCGGCGTTCTTCCGTTCACCTTCGAAAGCGCCGTCGAGGTCGATAAGGTGGAGCGTTCGGGCACCCGCCTCGACCCAGCGGCGTGCCGCTGCTACGGGATCGCCGTATTCCTTTCCGGTACCACGTTCGCCCCCGACGAGCTGGACGACCGCTCCGTCTTTGACGTCGACGGCAGGGAACACGTCGAAGGTTTCGAATGCCACGCCCGGGCTTCGCTACCCCCCGGCCTAAAGGCTCCGACTACCCGATCGGATCCGCCAGCGGGCTGTGCTTTTCGAGAGTGCCGAATGAACGGATCCCGGTACGATTTAATCTCGGGACGTCGTGGATATTCCCGTGGTAGAAGCGCTGCTCGTCATCGGCGTGATCGTCGCGATCTTCGTCGGATTCAACATCGGCGGCTCGAACACCGGGGTCGCGTTCGGCCCCGCGGTGGGGAGCCAGACGATCTCGAAGATCTGGGCGGCGGCGTTGATGACCGTCTTCGCGCTGCTCGGCGGGTGGACGATCGGCCGGAACGTCGTCGAGACACTTGGTGGCGAGATCGTCCCGGCGGACCTGTTCACGCTTCAGGCGAGCATCGCCGTCCTCTTCTTTATCGGCTTCGCGCTATTGGTGTCGAACATCTTCGGCGTCCCGGCCTCGACCTCCATGACAGCGGTGGGGGCTATCGCCGGCCTCGGGCTCGCCACCGACACCCTCGACTGGGCGGTAATGGGCCGGATCGTCTCGTGGTGGTTGGTCGCTCCGGTGATCGCCTTCTGGGTCAGCGGGGTTATCGGCCGGTACGCCTACCCGAGCCTCGTGGAGTGGTTTGCCATCGCCCGGACCGAAGGCTCGCTCCTGACGATCGACCGGTCAGGGGGGCTTCCGCGACCGGTTCTCGGCCCGAATACGACGATGCGGGAATTCATTGGCACCGTCTCGGTCATCCTCATCGGGTGTTACATGGCGTTCTCGGCCGGCGCCTCGAACGTCGCCAATGCAGTTGCCCCGCTGGTCGGTAACGGGACCGTCTCGATGAATTCCGGCATCCTCATCGCCGGCGCCTCGATCGGGCTCGGCGCCTTCACGATCGCCAGACGGACCCTCGATACCATCGGAAACGACCTGACCGAGCTGCCGCTCGTCGCAGCCCTGATCGTGGCCGTCGTGAGCGCGTCGCTCGTCACCTTCCTATCGTGGATCGGGATCCCGGCGAGCTTCGTGGTGATCGCGACCATGGCCATCGTCGGCCTCGGGTGGGGTCGGGCGACCCGGACGGCGACCATTTCGGACACGATCGCCGGTGACACCGCCCCCTCGGCATCGGTCGGAGCCCTGGCGGCCGGTGCCGATGACGCCCCGACCGTCGGCGGCGAGGGCGGGACACCGTCGGCCGATCACCACGCGGCGATCGGTGACGAGGAACCGAAGGACCTCCCGAAGGCTGCCGACCTCTTCGAGCCGAAAACAACCGCTAGGGTAATCTTCCTGCAGAACGCCGTCCCATCATTGGCCACCGTCACCGCCTACCTCCTGTTCCGGTTCTTCCCGATCGGCGGGTAACCGTTATCGCATAAGATTCCGAAGGACGTAACAGCAAGCTCTAACACGGAGGCGGTCGAATTTCCGCCGATGCCGACAGTCGAATACCTCAATTACGAAGTGTTGGACGACCACGGATGGGACATGGACGACGATGACCTCTTCGACCAAGCCGCCGATGCGGGCTTGGACGAGGAGGATTACGGGACCATCGACGTCAACCAGGGCGAGTACATCCTGGAGGCGGCCGAGGCCCAGGGGTACGACTGGCCCTTCTCGTGTCGGGCGGGTGCCTGCGCGAACTGTGCGGCGATCCTGAAGGAGGGTGAGATCAACATGGACATGCAGCAGATCCTCTCCGACGAGGAGGTCGAGGACCGGAACGTCCGGCTTACCTGCATCGGGTCGCCCGAGACCGACGAGGTCCAGATCGTCTACAACGCCAAGCACCTCGACTACCTACAAAACCGGGTTATCTAGGTTTCAGCGTAACACGTTCGCTTGCCATACGGTTCAATAATTGGATAGAGCTGTCTGTAATATTCCGGAATTAGGATGTGTTGAAACGCCCGGTAGGACGAGTTTTAAACCCAGATTCGGCCGGGGATGGGTGGTCTTGGTTTCAGTTTCGGGTTTCCTCGTCGCAATCCCGCCGCTGGCCTACCGGAATCCACAGGTGTTGCTCCCTTGGGAGCTCCTCATAATCGCACTGCTCCCGATGATTGGCCTATGCAGCCTGTCGAACGCGGGCTTTATCCCCTGGTCGTGGTGTTCGATGATACCACGAGTTTCCTGAACCGTTTGCTCGGTAGTGCCCACGCCAGTGAGCAACCGTACGTGAACGAGCCAGCCCGCGAGTCGACGGACGTAGCTAATCCAGACAAACGCCTTGCCGCATCAACACCGTTAGGTGGCACCTGTTTGAGAATCGAATGATGGCCGAGCGATGGCTCTACGCCTGGGGGTTGGGATCAGTGGGCTTCGGTGGGGCCTCACTCCTGATCCCGTTGTATGTCGTCCAACTCGGGGGGACGGCGGTTGACCTCGGACTCCTTGCGGCGAGCGCCACGGCCGTTGGAGCCCCGGGTGCAATCGTGTTCGGTCGGATGGCGGATCGTGTCGGGCACCGTCGAACACTTGTGTTAGTCACCCTCGGTGTTGTCACCATCGCCCTTGCACTCGTTCCGTTTTTGACGGATGTCACAGCTGTCATCCTTACTAACGCTGGTCTCTGGCTCGTTGTTGCATCCGTTAGTCCGGTCCTGACGATGCTAGTGGTCGCCGACGCCCCGGAGGGACAGTGGAGTCATCTCATCGGCCAACTGAACAAATACCAGGGATATGGGTGGGCTAGTGGATTAGTCCTCGGTGCCGTCTGGCCGCTCCTCACCCGTGGCATCCTGGAGTCTTCCGACGCCCTTCGGAGTCTATTCTGGTTACTTTCGCTCTGTGCGGGCCTGGCTGCCTTACTATCGGTTCGGTCGCTGCCGCGGCCGAGGCTCGACGATGGAACGCTTGATAGACGACGGATTCGCCGGGTCGGGCGACTCCTGGCGACGACCAGCGGTCGAGTGAAAGGTGTGACGTTTGCCTTCTCACCGAACCGGTTGTACTGGACGACGCGTGGTATCGAACCCCGCCGGTTCATGCAGCGACTGGGACCGACCATGGCCACATATCTCGCTGGTGCTAGCCTGTTCTTTGCCGGATTCGCCGCGTTCTGGGCGCCCCTACCGCTGTTCTTTACGAGTTCGGGCTTCAATCCCGGACAGATCTTCGCGCTCTATCTCGTTTCTTCCATCGCGTCGGCGATCTCGTACGAACGAGCCGGGAAACTGGCATCCGAATACGATGTCCGTCTACTCCAATCCGGGGCGCTACTGCTACGGGGCCTTCTCTTTCCAGTTATTGCATTTGTTGGTGCAATCACCCTGCTATCGTTAAGCCTCATAGCAAGCGGTCTCGTTCTCGTCTTGATCGGGTTGACCTGGGCCATCATCGCCGTCGTTGGCACTGCGATCGTAACTCGGCTGGCACCGCCTGGGGTTCGTGGAGAGATGCTTGGTGTTCACACGGCACTAGCGGCGGTAGCGGGGGGAACCGGCGGGCTGCTTGGTGGTTGGGTGGCCACCATGGACTATCTGCTCATGTTTGCCGTTTCAGGGGGATTGGTCATTGCAGGAGCGGTCCTGGTCGCGACGCTGCATGTACTCTCGGTCGATGACGGCGGGGGTTGATTCACAATACTAGGAAACCTGAAGCACGACCTAACGGACCGACAGGGGGTCCGCCCCCACTCTTTCATATTGCTCTCCACCTCTGGACGAGCGGACGGAAGGTCTATTGTCGTTTGGCCTGCGTTCTCGGCTGTGACAACAGCGGACCTCCTCCGCCTTTTCGCCGTCCCCGTCTTCGCCTGGGTCGCCTACCGCGACCTCGAAACCCGACGGATCGACGGTCGGGTGTGGTATCCACTGGTCGGGCTCGCCCTCATTACCCTCGCGATCGATGGCTCCCGGATATTGGGGTCGGCCCCCTTCGCGCAGCGACTGTTCACCTTTCGGGTAACCTTCAGTGTGGTCCTCCTCGTCATCCTCGCCGGTGGCTTCTGGTATTTCGGGGCGTTCGGCCTGGCCGATGCCAAGGCATTCGTGGTTATTGGCCTCCTGTTCCCCACCGTTCCGGCCTACCGGATCGCCGGCCTGACTCTCCCGCTCGTCCCGCCGAGCCATGGCACGTTCTCGCTCACGATCGTCACCGATGCCGTCCTCGTCGGTGCCCTCTACCCGGTCGCCCTCGTGGTCCTCAACGCGCTGTCCGGTCGAATCGCGTCCGCCATGCTCGTGGGCCGGCCGGTGGCTTGGGAGGCCATTCCGGAGACCCACGGGAAACTCATCGATACGCCCGATGGTTTCACCTTTTCCGGCCTTGATCTGGACGCCCTCCGGATGTACCTCCGGTGGCGGGGGCTTACACTCGCCGAACTCCGGGAGGACCGCGAGCGCCTCCGGAACCCGGCGAGTCTCCCCGAGTCCTTCAACCCGCCGACGGATGGCCGGGTCCGACCCGACGGTGGGGGTGCCGAAGACCCCTGGGGGGCCAGGACCTTCGTCGACGAGGTGGGAAACCCATACGGGACAACTGCGGGGTCGCTCCGGGCGGGGTTGGACGTCGTTACCAGCGAGGACGAGGTCTGGGTTTCTCCCGGCATGCCGTTTCTCATTCCCCTGTTTTTCGGCCTCCTCCTCGCGCTAACCTACGGCGACGTCATGTTCGGCCTCCTCCTCGCGGTCGGGTTGGGTTGACCGACGACGCGAAAGCCCTATCGGCCAGAGCGCCTTCGGATTGGCCATGACCGATACCGGCGTCGCGTTGGACTTCGGCGACGACGGCCTCATCCCTGCGATTGCCCAGGACGTCGAATCCGGCGAGGTTCTGATGATGGCCTTCGTCACTGCCGAGGCGGTCGACAGATCCCGGGACACCGGACTGGCTCATTACTACTCCCGGAGCCGAGACCAGCTTTGGCAAAAGGGCGAGACGAGCGGACACGTCCAAGAGATCGACGAGATCCGCGTCGACTGCGACGGCGACGCGATCCTCTATCTGGTGCGGCAGGACGGCGGTGCCTGCCACACCGGCTATCACTCGTGTTTCCATCGGACGCTCGACGGCGAGGTCGTCGGCGAACGTGTGTTCGACCCGGACGAAGTGTATGGCTGACGCGGTCGATTCCCTCGCGGCGGCCGATCGGGCGTATCGAGAGGCGGATCGGGCCGTGGAGGAGATTGGCGAAGCCGACCTCGAGCAGCTCGCGGAGGTGTACGACGAGTTCGTCGAGCTCATCGAACAGTACGAGGAGCCGGCCTCCGGCTCGGGCGGCGAGACCTTCCAAGCGTACGTTGAGTTCGAGGGAAAGCTCGCCGACTTCGAGGAATCCATCCCGGATAACCTCCGCGAACGGGAGACGATCGAAGCGGCGGCGGAGCTCCTCGATCGGCGGCGGCTGGAGGAACGCGACTTCGAGAAGGCCCGGGACCGGCTCGCCCCCGTCCGTGAACTGGTCGACCGACTGGACGACCGTGAGGAGTTCCGCCAACGGTACCGCGAGGCACGGCGTAACGTCCGCCGTCGGATCAGGGACCTCGATCAGCGTATCGACGAACTCGAGTCGCTCCTGGAGTTTGCCGAGGTGGATTTCGATGCCCCGATCGACCGGCTCCGGGAGCCCATCGACCACTACAACGACCGGGTGACTGAAAGCTTTGAAACGTTTCGCCGGCAAGCCCCTGTCACCGATGTCCTCGGCGTCATCGGGTCGGCGGCCGACAGGCCCCTGATCGACATGCGAGCCCCGCCCTCCGAACTCCGTTCGTATCTCCGGTCGAATCCAGTGGGGGAGAAACCCATTCCCCAGCTCATCGAATGGACGGATTTCTCCCGGTCGAAACTGGGCCACTATGTCGAGGATCCGCAGACGTTCCTGGGGAGGGTCGGGGCGAACCGGACGTACCTCGATCGCCTCGACGCCGACCCGTTGACGATCGACTGGCCGCCGCCGCCCGCCGAGGAACTGCGGTGGCGGATCCGCGAGCTGGTTCCGATCATCGACCAGTTCGCCGGTGCCGAGACGATAGGGGCGCTCCGGACGGTCAGGGAGATCACCCGTGACCCGGCGTATTCCCGGTTACGCGAGACGGCCGAGGCGCTCGAGACCCTCGACGAACGTGATCGGGAGCGGTTGGCCTCCGGCGCCATCGAACGCGATCTCGAGGCGGCGAGGGACGAACGGGAGCGGCTCCAGGAGGCCCTCTCGGAGTACCCCAACCGGTAACTCAGGTCAGCGTCGCCTCGACCGCCTCGGCGAGTTCCCTGGCCCGCTCGCCGTCACGGGCTTCGGCATAAATCCTGATGAGCGGCTCCGTTCCGCTGGGCCGGACCAATACCCAACCATCACCGAAATCGAGCCGGTATCCGTCAAGCGTCGAGAGCTCTGCCTCGGACGATCGCGCGTAATCCGCTGCCGCCTCGAGAAGGCGATCGCGTTCGGCCTCGGTCTCGTAGCCCACGTTGATCCGGATGTTCTCGTAGCCATCGTATTCCGCGACGATCTCGCTGGCCGGTCGGTCGGCCACCAGCTGAAGAAACTTCGCGGCCGTGTAGGCCCCGTCCCGGGCCAGCCGGTAGTCGGGGAAGATGACCCCGCCGTTCCCTTCGCCGGCGATGGGAACGTGTTCGCCGGCTTTTCTGAGCTCTCGGATTCGTTCCATGATCCGGGTACTGCCGATCGGCGTGAGCTCGAGTCTGGCGCCAGCCCTGTCCACCACGTCGACCAGCCGCTGGGAGACGTTCACGGCGGAGACCGTGACGTCGTCCCCGCGAAGGTCGGCAGCGGCGAGTGCGGCCAGGGCGGCATCGCCCTCGATATACTCTCCCCGTTCGTCCACGAAGATCGCCCGGTCGGCGTCCCCGTCGTGAGCGATACCGAGATCGGCGTCGGCCGCCCGGACTAACCGTCTGAGCCCGTCGAGGTGCTCGGGGACCGGTTCCGGATCACGACCCGGGAACCGGCCGTCCGGTTGGGCGTTGATGGTGACGACACGACAGCCCAGTTCCCGAAGAAAATCCGGCGACGTCAGGGCGCCGGCGCCGTTCCCGGGATCGAGGGCGACCGTCAACCCGGCGTCCTCGATGTCCGTGCTATCCACGGCGGCCAGGACTGCCTCCACGTAGCGCCGGTTCGTCCCCTCCACACGTGTGATGTCACCGACCGATTCCCAGTCGGCCGGTTCGATATCGTCCCCCAAGACGGCCTCCTCGAGCGCCTCAAGCGCATCGACTCCGAGCTCGACCCCGTCCGGGCCGACCAGCTTGATTCCGTTATATTCCGGCGGGTTATGTGACGCCGTGACGATGACGCCCGGGATCCTTTCCCGTTCGGCATAGGCCTGGACGCCCGGCGTCGGGACGACTCCGAGCCGGACCGCCGTCACGCCGACGCTCGACAGACCGCTCGCCACGGCGGCCGCGAGCATCGGACCGGTGGTTCGGGTGTCCCGGGCGATGGCGACCCGATCGGCGGCCCAGTACGTGCCGGCGGCACGGGCCACGCTAATCGCGAGTTCGGGGGTCAACTCCACGTTCGCGACCCCCCGCGTCCCGCTCGACCCGAACAACTCCATGGCCGTCGGATTGGCGGGCCGGGTCAAAGGGATTCCGAACGTTCGATCGGGCCACCGCGGGGCACAATGACGCAACCCCTTAGGTGATCCCCCCGACCCAAGGAACCATGGACGATACGCTCGCCGAAAAACGGCTGTTCACCGAGCACGGCGAGACGACGGACATCTTCGTTGCCGCCGGAGTCGGCGTCGTCCGTGTGTCGGTGTCCGGCGATCGGGTCGGAGAGTTCGGCGTGATACATCGGTGCTCGCCGGCGGATATCGCGGCTTCGGCCGAGCGGCTCGTCGTTGCCACCGACGAGGATGTCGTCGTCTCCGACGGCCGGGACTTCTCGCCAACCGGCTTCGGGCCGTCGATCGCCGTCGGGTTCGATGCCGGCGTCAGAGCCGCCTCGCCCGACGGCCATCTCGCTGATTTCGACGACGAGTGGAGGCCGATCGGCGAGTTAGATACCGAGATTCGGGCCATTGATGGAAACCTGGTGGCGACCGCCGATGGCGTCTACCGGATGGCCGGTGAGCTCGTCCATGCAGGCCTGTCCGACGTCAAGGACGTCGCAACCGACGGGCTCCCATTGGCGGCCACACCCGCCGGCCTCTATTCCCTCGGTAACGGTTGGATGGCGGCGGCCGAGGGGGCGTTCCACGCGGTTGCTACCGGTGGCGACCGGGCCCACGCGGCGACGGCCCAGGGAGCGTTCGAACGGATCGACGGCGACTGGAAACCGGTCGATTTTCCGACCGACGCACCGCCGGTCGATTTCGCCTACGATGCCGCCGTCTTCGCGGCCACGGCGGACGGAACCTTGGCGATCGATAGCGGCGACGGGTTCAGGGCTCACCCGCTCGGCATCCCCGAGGTATGCGGGATCGCGGTCCCCGGGTAACGGAAACCGGTTTAACGGCTGCCGGTGAGCCTTCGATATGATCGTCAGCGGCTCGGCATCTCAGGCGCTCGCCGCCGAGATGGCCCGGGTAATGGGGGATCGACTCGCCCCGGTCGAGTTCGAGCGGTTTCCGGACGGCGAGCTGCTCGTGACGGCTCCCATCGATGGTGACAGCGTGACGGTCGTGGCGTCCACCGTATCGGCCGACGCCCACGTCGAGCTGCTTCAGCTCCTCGATGCGGTGGGCGAGCAGGGAGCGAGCGACGTGACGACCATCCTCCCCTACATGGGCTATGCCCGGCAGGATGCCGTCTTCGACACCGGCCAACCGATCTCCGGCCGCGCCGTCGCCCGGGCCATCAGCCCGTTGACGGACCGTGTTCTCGTCGTGAACCCGCACACTGACGCCGTGTGCGACTACTTCGAGGTGGCTGCCGAACCGCTCGACGCGGCGGGCGTGCTGGCCGAGCCGCTCCCGACCGACCTAGCCGATCCGGTCTTCCTGGCACCAGACGAGAACGCGGTATCCCTGGCGGAAACCGTCAGGAACGCCTACGGGACGGGTCACACGGATTACTTCGAGAAGACCCGGGTCTCCCCGACCGAAGTGGAGATCGCTCCCAGCGGGACCGCCGTCGACGGGCGTGACGTGGTCGTGGTCGACGATATCATCGCGACCGGCGGCACGATGAGCGAATCGATCGCGGTCCTCACCGACCGGGGCGCCGACCGGGTCTACGCCGCCTGCGTCCATCCGGTGCTCGCCGGGAACGCCCGACTCAAGCTCGCGCGTGCTGGCGTCGAGGCAGTCTACGGGACGGATACCCTCGACAGGACGGAAAGCGTCGTCTCGGTCGCGCCGATCATCGCCAACGCGCTCTAAGTTGCCGGAGGTGTTTCCTCGCCGAGTCCCTCGTCGGCGGTAACGGCCGAACGAGTGGAGGCGCCGCTGTTGGAATACGACAGCGACAACCGTCCTCTCGACCTCGCCATCGTCGATCGGCCTCAACTACATGGCCGTCGGCCTCGCGTGCCTCTACGAGCTTCACTTCGCGTATCAGCTCGACGGCACCCGGGATGTCCAACGGATGCCTGGCGAACATCCCGACTAACCTCCGGCCCCGATTTTTCGCGGCCGTCGATTTGGTGGCGAGTAGATTAAGCCGGAGCGCCCGCCAGCGGTTCGATCGCGAACCGCATGGTCACGCCTTCGACCTCCCACTCCTCCTCGTACCCGTCGTCGACCTCCCCGAGATCGGCCGCCCGAACCTCCTCCTTGATGAGATCCTCGTGTCGATGCACGAGCTCGGCGATCCGGTCGTCGTAGATCATCACGTCGAGCCTGATCGACTCGTCCATCTCGAGGTCAAGGTTCTTCCGCATCTTCTGCACCCGTCGGATGACCTCCCTTGCGTAGCCTTCGGCCTCGATTTCGTCCGTGAGCGTGGTGTCAACGTAGACCGTTCCCCCCTCGAACTCGGCGGCGGTGACGTCGGCGGGGAGGTCCTCGACGAACCCGACCATCTCCTCGGTCAGGTCGACCGCCTCCCCCAGGATCGATTCGACGGCATCGGCCAGTTCGTCGAGGTCTTTGCGAGCGATGCTCGTCTCGTTGAGAGCCTCCATGACCTCGCCGGCCAGATCGCCGAAGGCCGGGCCGAGCACGCTCATGTCGGCCTCGGCCGAATACCTGAGTTCCTCCCATCGCTCGTCGGGCTCGACCAGGACGACATCACGGGCGTTCAACCGGTCGGCCAGCAGGTCGCCGTGCGCTTCGATGGCCCGGATGACGTCATCGCCCTCGGCGTCGACCACCACCCGACGGACCGGCCAGCGGAGTTTTCGTCCGGCCTGCTGTCGGGCATGTGACCCCGCCTCTTCGATACCCCGGACGATCTCGATAGCGTCCTCAAGTGCCGGATCTCTGAGCGTTTCATCCACTCCCGGCCAATCGGTCATGTGGACCGTCGGGTGTCCTGTCTCGCCGGTCAGGTTCCCATAGATCTCCTCGCTCACGAAGGGGGCGACGGGGGCGAGCAGCGACACGACGTCGTGCATGACCGTATACAGGGTACCATACGCGGCGTCCTTCGACGCGCTTTCCTCCTCTTCCCACATCCGCTCGCGGACCGTCTGCACGTAGTACCGGGAAACGTCGTCCACGACGAACTCAAGCAGCGCCTCCAGGGCCCGATCCTGGCGGAAGTCGTCCCAGGCCTCTGTCATGTCGTGTTTGACGGCCTGTAGCCGCGATAGCACCCAGCGATCCTCGCGTTCGAGGGCGAGGTCCTCGAGGTCCACCGTTGCCGGATCGAACCCGTCCATCCGCATGTACGGGAGGGGGAACCGAAAGACGTTCCAGAGGATGTTGAGGTCACGCTGGATGTCCTCCATCCCGTCCCACGAGAACCGGAGGTCGTCGCCCTGTGGGGTGTGCGAGAGCAGGTAGGCCCGCATGACATCGCGCCCGAACCGGTCGATGGCCTCGGACGGCTCGACGATGTTCCCGAGCGATTTCGACATCTTGCGGCCGTCGGAGTCGAGGGCGTGGCCGTGCATCAGGACGCGTTCATAGGGAATTTCCCCGAGTGCGGCACTCCCCATACCGAGCTGCGACCAGAACCAGCCGCGGGTCTGGTCGTGGGCTTCCATGATGAGTTCCGCGGGCCACAGTTCCTCGAAGGCCTCAGTCTGTTCCGGGTAATCGATCGTTCCCCAGGTCGCCACCGAGGAGTCCAACCAGACGTCGAAAACGTCCGGGATGCGGGTGTAGGTCGTGCCGTTGTCGATGATCGTGAGCGGGTCGACCGTCGGCTTGTGAAGGTCGACGGGCTCTGG
>CAYOLR010000014.1:0-25124 GCA_964404815.1 uncultured Halobacteriales archaeon | reverse complement strand
CGATCGTTGCCGCCCTCGATGGTTTTTCCCCGATATCCGGGTCACGGTAGCCGATCTCCCGTGCGTGCGGAGCCGATCCCGCGACGGGTAGGCTTTATAAGAGGCGCCCCACTCCCGGTCCCTAATGGCGGACACCCTGCTTGTCACGGACGAGTTGACGAAGGAGTTCAGCGCGTTGGTCGCCGTTGACCGGGTGTCCCTCGAGATCGAAGCCGACAGTATCACCGCGGTCATCGGACCCAACGGTGCCGGGAAGACGACGCTCTTCAATCTGCTCACGGGCAAACTCACTCCGACGCGTGGCTCGATCACGTTCCGCGGCGAGCGGATCGACGGGCTCCCACCACACGAGATCGTCCGACGCGGGATCGCCCGTTCCTATCAGATCACGAACTTCTTCGCCGAGCTGACCGTGCTCGAAAACGTCAGACTCGCCGCCCAACGGCGTCACAGCGGCCTCCGACCCGGCGATTTCCTGTCTCACTACAGCGGCCAAGAGGCGGCGCTCGAGGACGCGGAGGCGGCACTGGGCTCGGTCGACCTCCTCGAGGTTTCCGACCGGCCCGCCGGGAACCTTTCGCACGGTCAACGCCGACACCTCGAGGTCGGGATGGCCCTCGCCCTCGATCCCCAACTCCTGCTCCTCGACGAGCCGACCGCCGGGATGAGCCCGGAGGAGACCAACGACATGAAGGATCTGATCGAGTCGATCGCCCAGGACATCACGCTGATCCTGGTTGAACACGACATGGACGTCGTCATGGACGTCTCCGACAAGGTGGCGGTCATGAACCAGGGGTCCCTCATCGCCTACGATGAGCCGGCCGTCGTCCGTCAGGACGACGAGGTGCAACGCGCCTATCTCAGCGGAGGCGCGGGATGAACGGGTCGCCGCTCCTGGACGTCGAGGGGATCAATACGTACTACGGGGAGAGCCACATCCTCCACGACGTCTCCTTCGAGATTTCACGGGGGGAGATGGTCACCCTGGTCGGCCGGAACGGGGCCGGAAAGACCACGACCCTCCGCTCCGTCATGGGATTGACTCCGCCCCGCTCCGGCCGGATCGACTTCAAAGGGGAGTCGATCCAGGGCCGGCGCCCCCACGAGATCCGCCAACTCGGTATCTCGTGGGTCCCCGAGGACCGGCGGGTATTCCCCGATCTGACGGTCGACGAGAACATCCGCCTGGCCGTCTCTGCAGGGGACGGACGCGGATCCACGGCATCCGAAGTCTACGAGTTGTTCCCCCGGCTCGACGAACGCCGGTCACAACGGACCGGGACCATGAGCGGCGGCGAACAACAGATGCTCGCCATCGCCCGCGCACTGGTCGGTCCGGACACCGACCTCCTCATGTTGGACGAGCCGAGCGAGGGCCTCGCGCCGCAGATTATCGATGACCTCCAGGCGTCGATCGAGGCGCTCAACGACGAGGGCGTAACTATCCTCCTGGTCGAGCAAAACGCCGACCTAGCCCTCGAGGTCGCCGATCGGGCTTACGTCCTCGAAACCGGTCGGATCGAGTACCGGGGCGGGACCGAGGAACTCCGCACGGACGAGACGCTCATGCAGGAATACCTGGGCGTCAGATAATTCCCCAGCTCAGACACGCCGGAGGGCGGATCGATCCAGGTCGTCGATCGTGGGATGCCCCGAATTGGCCAGGGCGATATCGAGGTCCGCCACGAAGTTCTGCAGTACTTCACGGACGCCGGCCTCGCCAGCCAATGCCAACCCATAGAGGTACGGCCGGCCGATCATCACGAGATCGGCACCCAGGGCGAGGGCCTTGATCGCATCGGCCCCCCGGCGGATGCCCGAATCGAAAATGACCGTCCCATCGTCGTTGGCCTCCACCACATCCGGGAGGGCGGTCAGCGCACCGATCGACCCGTCGAGGCTTCGGCCACCATGGTTCGACACGACCACACCGTCGGCGACGTCGACGGCCCGTCGAGCATCATCGGGATGGAGTACCCCTTTGATCCAGACCGGGAGTTCCGTCCGTTTCGCGATCGCCGCGATGGTCTCCCACGTCATGTCCGGGGCCGAAGCGACCGACAGGTACCGATCGATCGCGGCCACCATGTCTACTTCGGGATCGGCATCGAGCGGTTCCAGAAAGACCGGATCGCTCAGATAGTTCGCCAACCCGTGACCGTTTGCCGGCGGAAATCCTCCACGTTCCAGCTCCCGCTCGATCCAGCCCCGGTACGGCATATCGACCGTTACCATGATCGCGTCGAAGTCGGCCGATTCGGCCCGGTCCAGCAGGCTTGCGGTGAGCTGCTCGTCACCACTGGCGTAGAGCTGAAACACTTTCGGCGTGCTACCCATGGCGTCCGCGATCGTCTCCATCCCGACCGATGACGCCGTGCCGTGCTCAGCGCCATCGGGACGTCCAGGTCGGCGGCCGTCTGGGCGGTGGCCAGCTCGCCGTCTTCGTGGATCACGGATTGTGCACCGATCGGCGCCAGCATGACCGGGACGCTCAATTCCCGTCCGAATGCCGTCACCGACAGGTCACGGTCGGCAACCCCCCGGAGGACCCGGGGGACGATCCGCCACCGTTCGAACGCCTCGCGGTTGGCTGCGACCGTCGATCCGGATCCCGCCCCACCGCCGACGAAGGCCCGCGCGGTTTCCGACATAGCGGCTTCCGCTGCCTCGCGTAACGGTTCGTACCCGACCGGGATCGGCGACCCATCACCACGGTAGAACGTTCGCTGCCGGTCGGGACCACACCCGTGTGGTGTCCACTTCTCCATACCCGTCCGGAGTCGCGAGCCGGCCAAGAACCCTCTGGCCCGATCGCTAGTCGAAGGCGCCGCTGACCTCGACGCCCACCCCGAGGTGCTGTTCTTGGACCTCTGTATCGTCCTCGAGGTCCGCCGTCGACCCCTCGAACACGATTCGACCCTTGTCGATCACGTTGTGGCGGTCGGCGACGGCCATCGCCGCGTGAATGTTCTGCTCGGCGATCAACACCGTCAGGTCACGGTCCTTGATCTGTTCGATGATCTCGATGACGGCCTCGACGATCTGAGGCGCCAAGCCCTCCGTCGGTTCGTCGAGGAGTAGGAGCTCCGTTTCGCCAACCAGGGCCCGCGCGATGGCGAGCATCTGCTGTTCGCCGCCGCTGAGGTGGGATGCCAGGTTGTTGCGCCGTTCGTCGAGTCGTGGGAAGGCCGCGAAGGCCTCGTCGATCGAATAGACCCCCTCGCTGGCGGCGACCGCGCCCATTCGGAGGTTTTCGTGGACGGTGAGGTCCGGGAACAGCCGACGGTCCTCTGGGACGAACCTGATGCCCCGTTTGGTCTTCTTGTGGTCGCTGAGCGTGGTGACGTTCTCGCCGTCGAACCGGATGGTCCCCTGATGCGGGGTGAGGATCCCCATGATGGTCCGCAGGGTCGAGGTCTTCCCCGCGCCGTTCCGGCCGATAAGGGACACGACCTGCCCGCGGTCGATCCCGAGGCTGATGCCGTTGATTACCTGGCTCTCGCCGTAGGCAGCGTAGACCTGGTCGAGTTCCAGCAGCCGATCCCCGCTCATTCGAGCGCACCCCCGATGTAGGCCTCGATGACCTCCTCGTCGGCCTGGATCGCATCCGGCGGCCCTTCGGCGATCACCTGGCCGTCCTGGAGGACCGTCACCCGGTCGGAGATGTTCATCACGACCTCGAGGTCGTGTTCTATCAACATGAGCGTGAACCCGTGTTCCTCCGCGAGGTCCTGGATCAGCCGGATCGTGTTGATCGTGTCCTCGCGGCCCATGCCCGCCGTGGGTTCATCGAGGAGAAGTAGGTCGGGATCGTTGGCGATGGCGAGGCCGATTTCGAGCTTCCGCCGGTCGCCGTAGGCGAAATCAGCGGCGTTCAGATCCGCCCGGTCGGCGAGCCCGATGTCCTCCAAGACCCGGTTGGCGGTCGCGGCGACCTCGGTCAGATCGCTCTCCTTTCTGACCATCGAATCCCGGCGGTCGTCGCCGACCTGGGCCGCCAACCGAACGTTCTCGAAGGCACTGAGGCCGTCGAAGACGTCCGTGATCTGGAACGAACGGGCGATTCCCCGGCGGGCGATCACGTGCGGGCGGAGCCCGGTGATGTCCTCGCCATTGAACCACAACGTACCCTCGTCGGGCCGGAGCAGGCCCGTAATGAGGTTGAAGAACGTCGACTTCCCGGCCCCATTGGGACCGATCACCGAGCGGATCTCTCCTGGGTCGACCTCGAGGCTGATCCGGTCGACTGCGACCAGCTGACCGAACCGCTTGGTAAGATCCTCCGTTTCGAGAACGGGCTCGGTCATGGGTCATCCTCCATCGTCACTCGGTCATCGCCACCATCCTCGACGGGTTGCGCCGAGCCGTTCCGATAATCATCGAGCGCGTCCGTGACGACCCGCCTAATGCTGATGAGGCCCCGCGGGGCGAACATCACGATCAGCACCAAGAGAAGCCCGAGGAGGAACCGCCACTGGTCGATATACCCCGAAACCAGTTCGCTGATGCCGACGAAGACGCTGGCGCCGATCATGGGGCCGAAGAGGGTCCCCATGCCCCCGAGGAGGACGATGATGAAGGCGTCACCCGACACGATCCAGTTGAGGGCGCCGGGACTCACGAACGTCTGATAGGTCGCGAAGAGGACGCCCGCCACGCCGCCGATGGCACCGGACAGCGTGAAGGCCCGGCGTTTGTACATATCGGTATCGTAGCCCAGGAACTTGAGACGACGTTCGCTCTCACGGATTGCGTTCATGGCCCGTCCGAACGGCGAGTCGAGCATCCGCACGGTGAGCCAGTAGATGCCGACGATGATCGCCAGCGAGACGTAGTAGAAGATCACGGTGTTACCCAGATTGAGCACACCGGCCAGTTCCATGGTCGGCATCCCCGATAGCCCGTCACTTCCCCCCGTGATGGCGTCGAACTTCAAGGCAGCCTCGTTAAAGATCTCGGCGAACGCCAGCGTAATGATCAGGAAATAGACCCCCGCCAGCCGGATCGACAACGCGCCGATGACCCACGCGACGACGGCGGTGATGACGATGCTCACGGCGAGGGCGAGGAGGAACGAATTCGTCACATGGATCGCGACAAGGGCGGCAACGTACGCCCCGATCCCCCAGAAGGCGGCGTGACCGAAGGAAAGTAACCCCATATACCCCAACACGAGGTCGAGACTGAGTGCGAGCAACGCCCAGGCGAACATCAGGCTTAATAGGCCGATCAGGAACGACGAGTAAACCGTCCCGATACCAAGCGGGGCGATGAGCAGCACGCCGATCAGTGCGAGTGCGCGACGATCAGAGAGCCGGATCGGGTCGATCATTTCGGTGAATTCGACCTTCGTGGCCTCCTGGCGGACCTGGTACTCGCCAAACAGTCCTTGGGGTCGTATCAGGAGGACGGCGATCATGAGCAGGAAGACGGTAAATCCGGTGAGTTCGGGAACCAGGACGGACCCCAGGGTCTGGATGATGCCGATGAGCATCGCCGCCACGACCGAGCCGCGGAACGAGCCCAACCCGCCGACGATCACCACGATGAAGGCGATGATCAGGATCGAATCGCCCATCGAGGGGATCACGTTCAGAAACGGCCCGGCGAGGACTCCCGCTGCGCCGGCCAAAACCGCCGCGAGCGCGAAGACTAGCGTGAAATAGTTCGACACGTCGAGCCCCATCAGCCGAACCGCCCCCGCATCCTGTGCGCCGGCCCGGATGACCAGCCCGAACTCGGTGAACTCAAAGAGGGCCCACACCGCCGCCGCCATGACGATACCGGCGACGATCAGGAACAGTTTGTATTTCGGGTAGAAGATGGGGCCCATCTGGAGGGCACCGGTGAGCTCGGCCGGGATGGAGAACCGTTGGGGTGACTTTCCCCAGATGTACTCGATCGACTCCGTGATCATCAGGAGGAACCCGAAGGTCAGGATGATATGGTACAACGGATCGCGGTCGTAGATCCGGTGGAGGGTGGTCCGTTCCATCGCCACCCCGAAGACGCCGACAGCAATGGGTGCGATCACGAGCGCGAGCCAGAAGCTCCCCGTCGCATCGATCACCGAGAGCGCGAAATAGGCCCCGAGGGCATAGAGGGCGCCGTGGGCCACGTTGATGATATCGGTCATCCCGAAAATGACCGACAACCCGGCTGCGATCAATAGATAGAGGACCCCCAGTGCGATCCCGTTGAGCAACTGGAGCGCCAGGAGGTTCGCGTTAACGGCCATTATGCATCATCGTGGCAAGGTGTGTATTCAACATTCCTTTGTCGTGACGAATCCGGATGGTTCGCGGTGGCACCGGCCGCCCATGCCGGCTTCGACGTGTGTCGGGCTCAGAAGCTACAGCCCGTGTCGCCACAGGGTGTGATCGCGTCGTCGGCGTCGATGGTCTTCATCACCGAGACGTCCGGCCAATCGTAGTCCTTCGGCGCAACGATTTGGCCGACCTGCACCGGCCGCTTGACTTGGTGGTCGCATTCACGGTAGGTGACTGTCCCCATCGGGCCGTCGTACGTGACCTGTTCGAGGGCGTCGATGACGGCGTCGGTATCCGTGGTTCCGGCTTGGGCGACCGCGTTGGCGTACATCCAGGCCTGGACCCAGACGACGTGAGCGAAGTTGTCCGGCGGGCGGCCGTACTGGTCGGAAAACTGGTTCACGAAGGCCTTGTTGGCCGGCGTGTTGAACTTCTCGTAGTATCGGACAGTCGCATAGGTGTTCTCGGCTGCGCTACCGGCCGCCTTCCGAATGAACGAGAAGGCGTTCGTCGGACTGACGATGTCCACGTTCCCCTTGAGCCCATAACTGGCCGCCTGTTTGAGGAAGTTGACTGCGTCCCCGCCGTTGACCCCCGTCGCGACCCAGTCGGCATCGGAGGCGGCGATCTGGCTGATGTACGAGGAGAAGTCGGTGGCGCCTAGTTGGCTCTTGGTGTGGCCGAGGATTTCCACGTCGGAGCTCGCATTGCGGGCCTCGGCCTTCCAAGCATTGCCGACGCTGTTGCCCCAGGCGTAATCGGCGTTGTGGATCCAGACGTTCGAGCCGAAGTTCTCGACGGCCCATGGGGCGGTCCCGACCCCGGTCTGCTGAGCCCGATATTCGTACCGGAAGGTCGTCCGTTTGCAGTTGTCCATCGTGATGGAATTCGCCGCCGTCGGGCACATGTACGGGATGTTCTGTTGGGCGGCAAACTCGTGAAGGACGACACCCACCGAGCTGCTGATCGCGCCGATCAGCATGTCGACGTTGTTGTCCTCGACGAACTTCCGGGCTGCCTGTTTACCGGTCTGCGGATCGAGTTGGGTATCGCCGTGAAAACTCTGGAGCTCACGGTCGAGAACGCCGGCGTCGTTGATGGCCTTGACGGCGAGCTCTAATCCCTGTTGTTGGAACTCGGCCAACGCGCCATAGGGACCCGTTAGCGGGTGAACGGCCCCGAGCTTCACCGGCTCCATCTCGGCACTGCCGGGCGTCGCCGTCGGGGTCGACCCGCCACCGTCACCCCCATCGCCGCCGTCACCGCCGTCGCCACCGTCACCGCCATCACCGCCGCCTCCCCCAGTACAGCCGGCCAGGCCGACAACCCCGGCGGCCCCGGCTGAACGGATGACGTCTCGACGGCTCACGTATCGGTTCGTTCCCCCCGAATCGTCTGATACCATGACCGTCGGGTTTGGCCACGATTAATTATATCTTTGGGAGAATTCCCCATACAATGGAGGGATTCCCCGCCGAATTCTCACAAGGATGCACACTATTGAGGAGAACGGACCATCAGTGGACAACATAGGGCAAATGACGGCCGTCGTCGGCGACCGGATTCCACCTTTCCCGAGTACGGGACTTTTTAACCGGTTCCTCAGTCCACGAACGGGTTTTCGCCCTCGACGAGGTTGGTCTTGTAGACGCCGCGCGTCGTCGCGACCCGCCGATCCGCGTCGTCAAACACGTCGGTTTCGACGATACCCGTCTCCTCCCCGTACCTGATGACTTCGGCCTCCCCCCAAATATCACGGGTCGCGGGCCGGAGGTAATCGATCCGGACGTCGATCGTCGGTCCGGGATTCCCCTCGACTGAGGCGAGGGCGGCTGCGGATAGCGAATCGGCCAGGCCGAACGGGACGGCCCCGTGGGCGAGATTGGTTTTTTCGGAGAGCGAATGATGCGTCTCGAGTTCGAGCCGGCCCTCCGCGTATCCGTCGCCGACGTTCGTGATCTCGATACCGAGGTGGTTGCCGAACGGGTATCGATCATTGAACCGTTCCAAGACGTCCATGGTGGCACCGAACGCCCTCACACCGACATGAATGTTGGTATCCTCGGTGGGTCACCGGGAGCCATTCCGGAGGAAAGTCATCAGGATGACGCCCACCAACCCCGCGAACAGCACGGCGGTAAACCCGAACGCGACAGTCCATCCGAACCCATCGGCAAGCGTCCCGGTCACGCCGCTCCCCAGCGAGCTGAGCAACAGCACAATGGTCCGGACCAATCCGAACCCGGTGCCCCGCTCCGTGCTCGCCAGGTGATCCATGAACCGCGAATTGATGACGCCCGGAAAGCTCAAGCCACCCCCGACCAGGAGCGTTCCGAGCCCGATCATCATCCACCCGTCACCGAGGAGGAACACCCCGAACCCGATCGCCCCGAGGGCGAAAGCCAGCGCCAGGCTCGAATCCCGACCGACAGTGTCGGACAGCCAGCCCAGCGTCGGGGTGCCGACCAGCGTCACGGCGAAGATCGCGCCGAACACGACGCTCGCCGACGGCGTCGTAAGCCCGCTGTACTCGACCAGGAACGTCGGGAAAAACGAGGAAAAGGATTGCCACGTGAAGTAGCCGGGAACGGCGAGAAAGGCCGTGAACCTGATCTGGGGCCGCGACAGCAACCCCCATAGCCGTCCGATCTCGAGTTGATCCCGGAGGGTCCGGTCGGGCGACGTAGGTGGGGTCGAGGGCAGGCGCCATACCAGCAACCCCACGACGACGAACGCGAGCGCCGCAGGGAGCAGTGGCCCCGATCGCCAACCGTACCGGGCCGCTATTAGCGCTACCGCGACTGGAGCGATCAGGCCGGCCGCCGACGCGCCGATCTCGTGGATCCCGAGCGCCCGGCCGGTATTCTCGAACTGTCCGGCGAGGAAGGCCGAACCGGCGGTGTAATAGAAGCCGGCCCCGGTCCCGAGTGTGATTGCGAACAACGCGAGCAGCAAGAAGGACGGCGATAGAGCCAGAAGCAGGCTCGTCGCTCCGGTTGCCCCGATCGCGAAGACGATGGTCCGCTTCTCGCCGATCCGATCGGCGAGGGTGCCTCCCGGGAATTGAAACACGGCATAGGCGGCCCACATGCCCGAGAGGGCGATCCCGGTCGCGCTCTTCGTGACGTGGAAGGTCTCGATGATGTCGGGAACTAACGGGCTCAACGTCAGCCGTGCGACCATCGTGACGAAGAACGCCCCGGTCGTGATCCCGAGGACCTCCCAGCCCCGTCGTCTGTCCATTGCCGTACCTGGCCCGGGTTCGGGTTACCGTATATCCGTATCGGATTCGAGCCTGGACCGCGATCCCATCGACCGCTGACGAAACACCTACCAGGGCCGGGCGTGACGCGGATCCATGGCTGTGGCAACGTTGGGCCACGTCGAATTGAACTGCCCTGACCTCGAAGCGTCCTATCGCCATTTCCACGACGTCATCGGGCTGGAACTGGAACGCGAAGAGGAGGGCCGGTATTACCTCCGAGGGTGGGGTGACTGGCACGCCTACACGCTCATCCTGACCGAAGCCGAGACCCCCGGCGCCGCCCACATCGCCTTCCAAGTGGAGGACGACGCTGATCTGGACGAGTACGCCGAGCGTATCGACGCCTCGGGGTACGACGTTCGGTGGCTCGAACCGGGTGCCGAACCGGGACAGGGAAGGGCCCTCCGCTTCGACTCGCCGGCCGGCCAGGAATTCGAACTCTTCGCCGAGATGGAATGGGTCGACGTCCCACCGGCGAAACGGAGCCGGCTGAAGAACCAGCCACAGAAGCGCGTCGAACGCGGCGTCGGGGTGCGGCGGATCGACCACGTAAACTGCTACGCGCCGAACGTCCAGGAGTGCTCAGAGTGGTTTCAGGATGTCCTCGACTTCAAGCTCCGGGAGGAGCTTGTCATCGAGGGTGAGCCGACGGGGAAGTGGTTGAGCGTCACCCCGATCGTGCACGAGATCGCCTTCGTTGACGACGATCACCACCACTTCAACCACGTCGCCTACTATCTCAAGGACGAGAGCGACCTTGATCGGGCAGCGGACGTCCTCAAGGACCACGAAGTTCACCTCAAAGGCGGGCCGGGGCATCACGGGATCAGCCAGGCGCGGTACATCTATCACGACGAACCATCGGGATCCGAAGTCGAGGTGTTCGCGGGCGGCTACCTCATCTTCGAGCCGAACTGGGATCCGATCACGTGGACCGAGGAGGACATGCCCGAAGCGCTCTACTGGTGGGGCAAGGGCCGGAAATTCTCCGGCTCGTACCGGCACAGCGACGAATTCGAGGACGAGCCCGAGCCAGAATAGTCAGTCGTCGACCGCCGGGGCCTCATCGGTCGAGGAGAGCCGGTCGGCCCCTTTCAGGCCATTTTCGAAGGCCTGCTCCTTGTAGGTCTCCGTTTCCGGGTGGTTCTTGTAGAAGTTCGATTTAACCCGCATCGGCCCGCCTGTGTAGAACCGCTCGTAGAGTTCCTCACGGCTACCCATGCCCCCGATCGCCATCTCGTAGGCGAGCTTTTGAACGCCTAGGCGCTCCTGAGCGTCCATGTCCTTGCCGCGGAAGTACGCCGCGACATCCCCACCGAGCGGGTTCTCCGCCTCGAGGTCCTCCCATGCCGGGACGCCGATCAGCCCACTCCCGCCGAGGTCGCGGAGGATCTCGATGATCCGTGGGTACATGTCCGGGAAGCTCCCGCTGACGGTGAAGAGGTAGGTGGGCTCCGGGACGTAGTAATCCTTGAATGAATACCCGTCGGCCTCCGCGGCCTTGGTGCTCGCGCGGGTCTGTTCGGTAAAGATCCCGATCTCGCCCAGTTTTGATTGTACGTGGAAGTAATCGTCGATGCCGGTGCTCTCGGCCAGCATCAGTGCCACCCCCCATGCGAACTCCGCCTTCGCGATGTCCTTGACCGCCGTCTGGTGGTATGCCAGGTTCGCGTAGGCCGTTTTCTCCCGATCCCGCCAGCCGTTGGCGATGTCGGCGTCGCCGTTGACGAAGACCCGCTCCCAGGGGATATGAACCTCGTCGAAGACGACGAACGTGTCCATCTCGTCGAACCGCGACGATAACGGGTGGTTCCGCTTGTCGTTATGGGAGAGCTGCGGTCGGCAGATCTGTCTGAGCCCGTCGGCATCCACGGGACAGGCGAACGCCAGGACTTCGTCGCCGTCCTCGCCGTAATAGCCGAAGGGATAGACCAGGATTTCATCGGCCTGGGGACCGAGCGTGGCCAGCATCCTCGCCCCGCTCACGTAGATTCCGTCGTCGTCCTCGTCGATCTTCGTGACGGCGCCCGGCCGCTCGACCTCGTCCTCGAGGCGGAAGGACCCGCCCTTGGATCGATCGATCTGGGGATCGATCAGAGCGTGGGTCATGCACTTGTCGTTCTCGCGAACGAACTCGTAGTAGTCCAAGATATGCTGGCCGTAATCGCGCTCCGCTGTCGTGAAATGGTCGTGCCCCATCGCCAGTCCGGTGACCCCGGACGCGAGGAAGTCGTTCGCCCGGCCCGACATCCCACACGTGTAATCCATCCAGACCTTTGACGCCTCCCGCCGCTGTTCGAGGTCCTCGATAGACCGCGGCTTCTTGTAGAAGATGCTGACCGGGTCGCCGCTGGTCGGTGACTCGTACGTCAGGAGATCCGCGTGTTCCGGGTCGTGTTGGAGGTCGAAGAGTTCACCCTGGGTTTCGATCATCCCACGGGTGGCCGGGTGCGTCGTGACGTCGTCGATCAACTCGCCCTTATAATATACCTCGCGACCGTCACGTAGCCCCTCGAGATACTCCTCCTTCGTGCGGACAGGCATACCCCCACCTGACGGCCCCCATCATAAATAATCCACCCAGAGGAAACCTGACGGGCTTGATTCGACAGACTGCATGGCGTCAGCCCCACTTCTGGATGAAGGCGATCGTATCCGACTCGTACCGCTCCGGTTCCTCCCACTGTGGCCAGTGGGCGGACTCGGTGTAAAGGTGGTATTCGGACGTCGGGAGCTGGTCGTGGACGTACTCGGCTAGCTCCTTCTGTGCGCTGGGGTTGTGCTCCGTGTGGATGACGAGGGTCGGCCGGTCGAGGTCGCGAAGTTCGTCGGTGGTGAAAAAGAGCTCGGGGTCCTGGACGTCCTCGAGGAACGACTCGTAGATGATCCGCATCGCCGCCTGGTTGGCCGCCTGGCTGTAGATCCGGTGCCGGATATCGACGAGCTCCTGGTCGACCTCCTGGACGAACAACCACTGGAGTCGGTCCCGGACAGTCTCCCGTGTGACACCCGAATCGAGCATGTCCATGCTCGTTTCGTAGAGGTTCTCGATGCCCTCGATGCTCTCGTCCTTGACGCCCTCCTCGACCGCTCCCGAGGTATCGATGTGATAGACACCACTGGTGGTGATCAGTCCCACCGTCTCGACCCGTTCCGGCCGATCGAGGCTGAGCCGGCCGGCGACCCATCCACCCAGCGATTCACCGTGGATATGGGCCGTATCATGGCCGATCGCGTCGAGAAAGCCCTCGACCTGATCCATGTAATCAGTGATGCGATACCCGATATCGGTCGGGCGGCTCGAATAGCCATGGCCGATAAAATCAAGCGAATAGACGGCCCGATCACCGAGGGCCGTTGCCAGGGGAACCGCGTTCCTGACGAACGTCTCGGCGTGTCCCCCGATCCCGTGCAGGAGGACCAAAGGAGGCTCCGGACCGCCCCCGGCTTTCAGGGCGCGGGTCGTATAGGTTGGACCTTCGACGAATTCGACGCTGCCGCCGAGATGGTGGACCCAGGCGGAGGTTGTCATCGACCGCCGAATCGCTCGACCGCTGGATATAGGTACCGGAGTCCGGTCGACGACACACGGTTGCGGCAAAGGTTCCCGATGGCGGTGTTGGTGGTCCGTGCCCGCCGAGCGAGACCGTCAGCGCGAACGCCGCCAGGGTGTAACGGAGATCGTGTGTTCCACCCATCGAAGACCACCGAGTCCAGGCGGCCCCATGCGAGGACGAGCCCGAATGCGCCGATATGGGCGGGGTCATGGTTACGCCCTGGACCCGTCGCCGGTTTTATTCACCCGGAAGGCTCGACCACCCGTTACGCCGTCACCACCGTCGGCTTGGTCAAGGTTTTAGCCCACCCCTCCGGTGGGATGAACCATGACAACGGGTGACCGCCCCACCGACTCACTCGACGGATACGTCCCATTCCCGGACGATCGACGCGAGGCCTACCGAGCGCAGGGCCACTGGCGGGATCTGACCTTCCACGACGTGCTCGATCGCGCGGCCGACGCATCGCCGTCAAAAACCGCCGTCATCGGCCCACATCGGGACGTTTCGTATATCACCTTGGCCGAGAACTCCCGCCGGATCGCCGCGGGCCTCATGGACCTGGGCATCCAGGCGAACGAGCGGGTAATCCTCCAGCTCCCCAACTGTACGGAGTTTCTCGAGGTCTTTTTCGCCTGTTCGCGGGTGGGTGCCATCCCGGTCACGGTGTTGCCCAGACACCGCGAAGCGGAGGTTCGCCACGTCATCGACCTCATGGACGCCGTCGCCTACGTGACAAACGGCGACCGCTACGAGATGGGATTCGATTACACCGGCCTGATCGACGATCTTCGAGACGAGTCCCCCACCCTCGACCACACGATCGCCGTCGGTGAACCCGCGGGGTCTGAGTGGGTCGACTTCGACTCGTTGCGTGAGCAGCCGACGGCCGAATCGGGGGGTTCGGTCGACCCTTCGGCACCGGGCGTCATGTTGCTCTCCGGTGGCACCACGGGCATGCCAAAGGGGATCCCCCGGACCCACAACGACTACGTGTTCCAGTGGGAGCACATGGCCGACGTCGCCGGGGTGAGTCAGGATTGGGTGGCGTTCCCGAGCGTTCCGATCGGACACAACGCCTCCCTTTGCTGCGTCGTCGGGGCCGCCATCTGGCGAGGTGCCACGCTGGCGCTCGAACCCGAGCTGAAACCCGAGGCGTTGATGGCCCTGATCGAGGCAGTCGGGGGCAACTACTCGCTCCCGATGCCGACCCAGATCCTCGATATCCTCGAACACCCGAACCGGGATGCCTACGATCTGTCGAGCCTGAAGGTCCTGGTTAGCGGGGGGCAGAAGGTTCCTCCACGCGCCGTTTACGAATCGGTCGATCGGTGGGGGGTCGGGTTCTGCAACATCTTCGGGATGGCCGAGGGACCCCTCATCTGTACGCGGCCGGACGACGATGTGGACGTGCAAGCGACGACCGTCGGTCGGCCGATCGCCCCAGCTGCCGACGAACTTCTTGTGGTCGATTTCGACCGTGAATCGGCCCTTCCCGCGGGCGAGACTGGCGAACTGGCCGTCCGGGGTCCCGGGTTCTTCACGGGGTATTTCCGGAACGCCCAGGAGAACGACGAGAACGTCGACGAGGACGGCTGGTTCTACACCGAAGACATCCTGGCCCAGCGGTCGGACGGCAACTACGAGGTGTACGGCCGGATCAAGGATACCATCATCCGCGGGGGTGAGACCATCTATGCCCCCGGCGTCGAGGACCAACTCGTCGAGCATCCGAAGGTGGCGAACATCGCCGTCGTCGGCAAACCCGACGACCGGCTCGGGCAACGGCCGTTCGCCTTCGTTGAACCACCGGACGGGAGCGAACCACCATCCCTTGACGAGCTTCAGGACTTCCTCGCCGAGCGGGGCATGGCCGTGTTCAAGCGACCCGAGGAGCTGTCGGTCCTCAGCGATCTCCCCCGGACCGGCGTCGGGAAGATCGACAAGGCGGCCCTGGAGGAACGGGTCCGTCGGGCTGAGGCCGACTGATCGATCGCCGGACCGCTGACTGTCGTTCACGTCGATACGCTTTTCCCAACCACCCGAGAGGCCGGAGACATGCGGGCGACGGTCAACGGGATCGAACTCCACTACCGTGACGAGGGCAGCGGGCGACCAGTCGTCCTCATCCATGGACTCGGCAACACACTGGCTTCCTGGGAGGGGGTGGCCCGATCGCTCAAAACGACGTATCGGGTCGTCCGGTTCGATCTCCGTGGAAGCGGTGCGAGCGGTGTTCCGCCCGGGCCCTATGACCCCGAGACGTGGGTCGCTGATTTACGCGGTCTCCTCGACGAACTCGATATCGAGCAGGCACATCTCCTCGGCCACTCCCTCGGGAGCCTCATCGCCACCCGCTTCGCGGCCGACCACCCGGATCGCGTCCGGTCCCTCGGCCTGATCGGGACCGGACCCGGGACGCCCGACGCGGAGAAACCGACCCAACGTGATATCGCGGCAGCCATCGAACGCAACGGAATGGCCGAGCGTGCGGCGAACGAGATCGAGGAGTCGTTTTCCGCCCACACCCGGGAAACCCGACCGGAACTCCTGGGATTGTATCGCGAACTACTGCGATCGAACGATCCCGACGGTTACGCGGCGTCGATGCGTGGGAGGCTCGCGTTCGATCTCCGTTCGGTCCTCGATGACGTCCGGGCCCCCGCCCTCCTGGTGGTCGGGGAGCGCGATACCGTCACGCCGCCCTTGGCCTCGTTTATCGTGGCCGATGGCCTCACTGAGTCCTCGGTCGTCGTCCTGCCGGACGTCGGCCACATGGTACCGCTGGCCGCCCCGAAACGGCTGGCCGCGGAACTCCACGACTTCCTCGCGAATCTCTGACGGTCCGATCAATCACGACGGAGCGTTCGCCCGATGCCGAGGAGGTCGTTGTCGAGATGGCTCGTGAACCGATCGACAGCCGCCGGTCCCCCGGCGACGAGTACGCCAGAGTCGACCTCGATCGCCTCCAGGCCGGTCGACCCGGCTGCCGCGATAACCTGCTCCCGGTCCGACCGGGCAAGCCGTGTCAACAGGAACGTCCGCGTCATGACCGACTCCGGCCGGACGTCCTCCGCCCCGAGCCGGGCGAGGACGCGTTCCGCCTCGCTCCTCGACCGAAACGTGAACTCGGTCACGCGATCGTCCGCCGATGAATCGGCACCGAATTCGTGGCCGATGAGCGCGGCGTCACGCGTCGCGGCGACGTCATGGGTTCGGATGACGTTCGCGCCACGCTCGACCGCCATCGACGTGGCCGCCAAGCTCACGGGCAGGGCCTCTTCGGTCGACCGACCGGCGAGTTTTCGAAGGAAGTTCTTCCGATTGATCGAGACCAGAATCGGTCGGTCGAGGGTTCTGAACTCGGCAAGCCGTCGAAAGGTCTCCCGATCGTCGGCCAGCGTCTTGGTCTCGCTCCAACCGCCGAACGCGGGATCGACAATGGTCTTGTCGGTGAGTTCGCCACCCGCGAGGGCATCGTAAATCTCGTCGACAGTGTCCACGGCGCCGGGCCGGTCGAGGTCGGGCGGGCTGGCCATCTTGACGATGGGAGCGTCGAACCGTCGACACACGGCCGGCATTTCGGGATCCGCAAACCCACAGATATCGTTCACCATATCGAAGGGGCCCTCGAGGGCGCGCTCGGCGACTTGGTGATACCGGGTTTCGATCGAAAAAACGGCTTCATTGTCGACACGATCGATCGTTTCGAACGCCCGGTCCAGTCGGTCGAGCTCCCAGTCGGCCGACCTGACCTCGAACCGTTTGTTGGCGGATTCGAGTCCGATATCGACGATATCGGCCCCTTCCTCGATGAGCGAGTGATCGACGTAATCAGCGGCGGCGGATGGGTCTTGGAACACGCTCGGCGAGTACGGCGACTCCTCACTGAGGTTGAGGACACCCATGATCAGCGGGCGGTGGCCCGGCCCGATCGTGAGTTCGCCGACATCGACCGTTCGCATATCGTGAGCAGCGGACCGGACGAGGAAAACCCATCCGGTTCAGCTGGGCGACCATGTCTGGGCGGTCACCGGCGTGAAGAGATCGATGAGTCGGTCGGCTCGCTCGCCTTTCGCGAGTAACACCTCACGGAGGGTCGGTGGGGTATCGATCCGTGTCTCCTCGAGGACCGGTCCGGGAACCGCCAGGATCCCGCTGGGGATGTCCCGACCAGGGAGGACCGGCAGGTGGGATTCGTCGAGCTTCACCAGGAGCGGCTGCTGGGGTCGGATATCGGCGTCGCCGTACACCTCATCGAGGAGGTCGGAATGGTCGACCGAATTGATGACTGCCCGGTCGCCCTCGTGGGGCTCGATATAGAGCCTGAGGAGATAGTATCCGGCTGAGAAGGACTCGACCATTCGCCTCCGAGTTCGCCCCTGTTACGTGTTAACTGTTGGCACGCAATTATCAGACGAGAGAATAACCCGGAGACGCACGGTTTTTATCGCCCGCAGGGCTAGCGGATCACAATGGGGAAAGTGAGCATCGGGCTTCGTGGCTGGCGGTTCGACGAGACCGACATCTTCACCGAAGAGGGCGAGTTCCGGCCGCTCGAGGAGATCCCTCGCGAACCCCGCCATCGGCTGATGCGGTTGACCGTTCTGTCCGGCTCTCCCTGTAACGCCTGTTGGCTGATTCACGGCGACGAGAATCTTGAGGCCTGTAACGTCGCGGAGGTGGTGTACGGCGAACCTCTCTCCGAGGTACTGCTCTGCTCGCAACACGAACGCGATTTCCTCTACTGGTATCAGGAGGCCGGTGGGCAAGCCCTTCGGGGCGAGGAGACGTTCCAGGACGAGTTTCACGAATGGTTCGCCGACGGGAACCGGGCCCCGGAGGGGTTCGAGGGGATCGAGCATGTCGAAACCGACCCGGAAGACCTCCCGGAGCCCCCATCGCCGGAACAGGTGGCTCCTGAACCCTCGGAGGATGACCACCGGATCGACCTCCGTGACGTCGACCTCGATATGGATTACCCGGGATGACCGATCTCGCCGTCGCCGTCGTCGATGCTGAGACCCCCGGGAACATCGGAACGATCGCGAGGGGAATGCGGAATTTCGGGGTCTCGGACCTTCTCTTGGTGGACCCGCCGCCGCTCGACCCGGACGGTGAGGCCTACGGGTTTGCGGGCAGAGCCCGTGAGGACATCCTTCCGAACCACCAGGTAGTCACGTTCGACGAATTGGTCAACAGCTACCACACGATCGGGTTCACGGCCATCACCAACGAGCGTGGCGACAAACACGTCCGCTTTCCCTTTTCAACCCCGGCGGAACTCCCTGAGCGCCTCAGCGGCGTCGAGGGCCCGACCGCGCTCGTCTTCGGGCGTGAACGGGTCGGGCTCCGAAACGACGAACTCGCCCGGATCGACGAGATCTGTTCGATCCCGGCAGCCCCGGACTATCCAACGCTGAACCTCGGGCAAGCGGCGATGATCGTGCTCTATGAACTCCGGGAGCTCACGCTGGAGGACACTCAACTCCCCGACCGGTCTGTCGATCGGGCGGCCCCACATGAACTTGAAGGGTTTTACGACCACGTCGGCGAGTTCCTCCACGAATTGGACTATCCGGAGGAGAAACACGACAAGACGATGCGGCTCGTTCGCCGCCTGTTCGGACGGGCTGACCCCACCGGGCGGGAAGTTACCACCCTCCGCGGGGTCATGCGGCGGGCGAGCCGAAAGATCGACGAGGAGAGCTGATGAACCGACGTACGTTCGTCCGGTCGGCCGGCCTAGTGACGGTCGCCCTCGCGGGGTGTTCCGACAGGGACCGGCCGTCGGAGGGCTATGGCGACTGGTTCGAAAACGTCTCGAACTTCGAGGGGACCGTCGATCGGACCGGCCGGGATTCCGTCCAGGTCGCGGTCGGTGCCGAGGGCAACGGGGGTGGCTTCGCCTTCTCCCCCGCTGCCGTCGCGGTTTCGACCGGAACGGTCGTGGAATGGGTCTGGACCGGAAAGGGCGGCGAACACAACGTGGTCGCGGAGGATGGCTCCTTCGACAGCGAGTTCGCAAGCAGCCAGGGGTTCACCTACGACCGAACGTTCACCCGGAACGGCGTCCATCGCTATTACTGCAAACCGCATCTTTCACTCGGCATGAAGGGCGCAATCACGGTCGAGTAGTAACCCCACCAACAGTTAAGCCGGCCGCGCGTGCCAGCCGGTAGCATGCCGCGCTGCCGCCGACGGACGCTCCTCAAACTCGCCGCCGCTACCGGGTCGTTGGGAACCGCGTCGATTGTTAGCGGCCGACCGAACGCCGGGGACATGGTAACCGCCCCTGATCGGCGTTCTCCGCGGGAGTACCAGAACTATACCGTCCGGCGGGTACCGGAAACCTACGAGTCCATCCAGGCTGCCGTGACCGCTGCCGAGGCGCAGGACCTCATATCGGTCGGCCCCGGCGAATACCACGAATCGGTGACGGTTTCCGATACGCCCCGACTGACGATCCGGGGGCGGGACCGAAACGCCGTCGTCCTCGATGGCGAGTTCACCCGGCGCAATGGCATCACCGCGACCGTTGACGGGGTCGTCGTCGAGAACCTCACGGCACGGCATTACGAGTATAATGGCATCTACTGGGTTGGCGTCGACGGCTACCGAGGGAGTTACCTCACGGCCTACAACAACGGTGAATACGGCGTCTACGCCTTCGATTCGGTGAACGGGAAGTTCGAGCACAGCTACGCCTCTGGACATCCAGATTCCGGGTTTTACGTCGGCCAGTGCCAACCCTGCCGAGCCGTCCTCGAGAACCTGATCGCCGAGGGGAACTCCATCGGCTATTCGGGTACAAACGCCGGCGGGGAACTGGTTATCCGGGATTCGGTTTGGCGGCAGAACATGTCAGGGATCGTTCCCAACACCCTCGACTCGGAGGGACTCGCACCCCAGCGGGGCGTGCGGATCGAATCAAACGAGGTCGTCGACAACAACAACGAGACCGCGCCGACGAAAGCCATCGGATACCCCGCATTCGGGACCGGTATCAACATCGCTGGCGGGACGGAGAACGTCGTCACCGGGAACCGCGTCAGCGAGCACGCGAACTTCGGGATCGTCCTCGTCCCGAACTACGACAAGCAGCTGTGGCGACCACGGGGCAACCGTATCACCGACAATGCTGTCGACGGCTCCGGACGGGTCGACATTGCCCTCGGGGCCCCGGCCGGTCCGGGCAATCGGTTCTCGAACAACGACTTCGCGACCAGCCGGCCCGACGGTATCGAGGGGGCCGGCCCGCTCGGGCGGGTCCGCCGGTCGATCGGTGATCCGTGGGTGACGTTTCTCCTCGGGAAAGGGTTCCTCCAGACGGAACTAGGCGAGTTCCCCGGGGGAAATTGGCGGGAGCAGCCGGTCCCACCCAACCAGCCGACCATGCCGGAGCCGAACCGCCCACCTCGCGAAGCTGTGGGGCCCGACAGATGACGTCGAGTGACGCGGGATCGGTCCGCAAACGATTCCGTCGAATGGACCTCCGTCGAACGGTCATCGCCGCCACGCTCGCCGTCGTGCCTGCGGCCTATCTCTCCTGGCTTCTCGCCGATTTCGGGGGCAGGGGCATCGGCTTTATCGTCGGAATGGCGGGCGTCACGGGTATTCTCCTGCGACGGGGTGGCCACAAGACGGTGGCCATCCCCTGGCTCCGGACGATGGCAGTCCTCCTCCTGATGACACCTGGGTTCCTCGTACTGCCGTTCGTCGTGAACGCCGGTCGTTTTGGCATCGGCTCCCTCGGTGGGTTCGTCCTGACGGAATCCGAACTGGTCACGGTCGCCGTCTTCGCACTCCTCGCGGCGGTTCCGGCGGGGATCGCCCAATGGTTGGCTCGGCCCGGGTAGGTCGATCACGGACAGACCGCTACGTTTAGCCGGCTGGCAATCCGATCGAGCACATCGACGATGGAGTCTCGGATACGGGTCTTCGCGTCTGCCAGGAGTCGGCGGATGGCCCTCGCGTTTCTCGGCGTCATTATGGCCTTCTTCATAGGATCGGTCTGGATCGTTCGCCAGCACCTCGCCATCTTCACCGATCCGGTGGCACTCCGGATGTTCGTCAGGTCATTCGGCGTACTGGCCCCGCTCATCTACATTGCCATACAGGCCCTTCAAGTCGTCATCGCACCCGTTCCCGGCCACGCCGTTGGGTTCGCCAGCGGCTTCCTGTTCGGAACCGTGAACGGGACCGCGTACTCGTTGATCGGCACGGCGATCGGGAGTACGATCGCGTTCGGCCTCGCTCGCCGATACGGCCGACCGTTCGTCGAACGGACGATCCATCCCGATACCCTCGAGCAGTTCGATTCGTTCGTCGACGAACACGGGGTGATGGCCTTGTTCACCGTGTTCCTGATTCCCGGTCTCCCCGACGACGCGCTCTGTTTCGTCGGCGGGCTGACCCGCATTCCCATCTGGCAGTTAGTGATGGTCTCGGTCATCGGCCGGTTCCCGGGCTTTGCATTGGCCAACCTCGCGGGCGATTGGCTCGCTCAGCGGCGGTTCGTCGCGACGGGGATCCTGGTGGCCGTTCTGGTCGTCCTCTCTATCCTGGGCTACCTGGCACGTGATCGGATCGCCGCCCTGGCGGATGGTCGTGGGAATTAACGGGTGGGCCTAGCCCGTGTTCTTCATCCCGGCGGCGATGCCCTTGACCGAAAGACGGAGGGTCCGTTCCTCCACATCTGTCCGGTCAGACCGACGTAATAGCCGCGCCTGCAACAGGTTCAGGGGATCCACGTAGGGGTTCCGTCGCGAGAGGCTCTCCTTTAACCACTCCCGCGTCAGGAGGGTTTCCCTTCCGGAGATCTCCTTGACGAGCGCTACCGCCCGGGCGTGTTCGTCCGTGATCCGGGGGAAGAACCGCTCCCGCAACGAATCATCGGCGAGATCCGCGTACTCGGCGGCGATCTCGAGATCGGTTCGGGCGAGCGACAGTGCAGCGTTATCCAGCATCGTCCGGAAGAATGGCCACTCCTCGTACATCCGCCGGAGCGTCGCCATATCGCCACCGGCTTCCAGGAACGCGTCGATCCCAGTGGCCAGCGAATACCACCCGGGAATGATACATCGCGACTGTGTCCATGAAAACACCCAGGGGATCGCGCGGAGGTCCTCGACCGACCGGTCGCCGGAACGAGAGGCCGGCCGTGATCCGAGGTTGAGGTCCTCGATCACCTCGATCGGCGTGGCCTGTTCGAAATAACGGACGAACCCCTCGGCGTTCAGCAGCGACCGGTACTCGACACGAGCCGCATCGGCCATCGTCCCCATCGCTTCGACCCACTCGGACAGCGGTCGGGACTCGTCGGCCTGGATCGCGTCAAGGCGGGCGCTGAGTTGGGCGTTGACCATCTGCCCGAGTTCGCGTTTGGCGATGCGCGGATTCGCGTACTTCTCCGCGATCGCTTCACCCTGCTCGGTGAACTTGATCTCGCCCGTGACGGTCTCCCGGGGGAGGGCGAGCATGGCCTCGTTCATCGGGCCGCCACCACGAGAAATCGAGCCGCCCCGCCCGTGGAAGAACCGGAGTTCGATGTCGTGATCGTCCGCGATCCCCGCCAACCGCCGTTGGTCGCGATACAGCGACCAGTTCGCCGCCAGGAAACCGTTCTCCTTGTTGGAGTCCGAATACCCGATCATGATCTCCTGTGGGCCGTCCCGGCACTCCAGCGCACGCCGGTAGACCTCGTTTTCGAACAACGTGCCCATGATCTCTCGCGACCGGGAGAGGGCGGACTCCGTCTCAAGGAGCGGCACGATATCCAGGTCGCACTGCTCGGGCAATGCCGCGACGTCCACCTGGTCGGCGAGGAAGAGGACTTCCAGGACGTGGCTGGGCTGCTCGGTCATGCTGATACAGTAAGTGTCGATGGCCTCGACACCGTAGTCGTCCTGCCATTGTGCCAGCGAATCAAACCGGTCACAAACCCGTCGAGCGGTCGGCGAAAGGTCGTCGTGCCGGTCCATGGCAACGCTCGTTCCGTCCCGACCGATCAGCGCTGTAAGCCGTTCGACCCGTTCGTCCTCGGAAAGCGCCCGATAATCGATGTCGAGGCGGTCGAGGAGTTCGGCAACCGCGAGAGTGTGGTTCTCCCGGTGATCCCGGAGGTCCATCGTGGCGAGGACAAACCCGAAGGTCTCCACCTGCCGACGAACCGGGTCGATATGCGTCGAAACGATGGCCTCCCCGCCGTTCGATTCCAGGCTATCCGCCAAAAGGGTCAGGTCATCGATCAGACCTGCCGGCGAGTCGTACCGGCCGGGTTCGTCGACCGCCACCCGTGCCAGCCGCTCGCGCATGAGGGCGATCTTCTGCCGATAGGGTTCGGCGGGGTACCGGTTCCTCGCGGCAGCTGCGGTCGCCGGAAGCCGGTCCCGATCAGCCGCGAGCGATGACCGCAACCGCTCGCCGACGTCGACCTGTTCGTCGTCCTGACTCAACACTCCGGTCATCGTTTCCAGTTCCGATCGGTACCGATCGATAACCAGTTCGCGGTGCCGATCCAACGCCGCCTCGGTCACCTCAGGGGTCACGTACGGGTTTCCGTCGCGGTCGCTGCCCGCCCATGAATGGAACTCGAACAACGTCGGAACGGCCGGCGGATCATCGAACTCGGCGGCCAGGGCATCGGCGAGCTCGGCATAGACCTCGGGGAGGACATCGAACAAGGTATTCTCGAAGTACCATTGGACGTTCCGTGCCTCGTCGTCGGGCTCTGGCGGCCGCGACCGGACCTGGGGGGTCTGCCAGAGGCTGACGATCTCAGCCTCGATGTCCCGCTCGATTCGCGCCTGTTCGCTCGTCATCAGTCGCCGTTCGTCCAGGGTCTCGAGATCCGTCGCGATCGATCGGAGTTTCGCCTTGACCGTCTTTCGACGGGCCTCCGTCGGGTGGGCCGTGAAGGTCGGTTCGATGAGCACATCGGCGAGGACCCCATCGGCGACCGGCCCTCCCGCGTCCCACAGGAGTTCCGCCGCCTCACGGAGGCCGTTCTCGACCGTCCCGGCCTGGCTCGCCTTCCGGATCGCGCGGACCCGTTGCCGCTCTTCAGCCAGGTTGATCAGCTCGAAATAGGTGGTGAACGCCCGGGCCACGACGTGCTCGAGGTCGGGATCGAGCTGGTCCAGCGTGCGCTCCATGGCCGATCGTGAGGGCGTCTCGCCGCGGCGATATGCGATTGATCCCGTTCGGAGGGTCTCCACAGTCTCGAACCCGCCAGCCGCTGATTGGTCGGCTAAAACGTCGCCGAGCCGCTCGCCGAGTTCACGGACGTCCTGGCGGACGGTCCGGCCGTGCAGGTCCATGTCACACCCGTGTTCCAAGCGGCCGGATTAACACTCTTCCGATTAGGTCCGTTTGCCGATCTCTACACGGAGAATCTCGCTGACGACTTCGCCCTCGGCCTTCCCGCGGAGTTCGCCCATGCATTCCCCCATCAACCCGGAAAACGCGCCCATGCCCTCGGCCTCGATCTGATCCGCATTCCGTTCGACGACCTCGACGACGACGTCGCGGATAACGTCCGCTTCGGCACTTCCAAGCCCCTCCTGTTCGGCGGCCTCGGCCGCGCCGATCGTCGGGTCCTCGGCGAGGGCCGTCAGCAAATCCGGGACACCTTCCTGGGCGATCTCGTCATCGGCCAGCAGATCGAAGACCTCACGGAACCGATCATCCCCGAGGGATTCGACCGGCACGTCCTCACGCCGAAGCTCGGTGATCGTGCTCTCGACCGTTCTGGCTGCCAGGTTGGGATCGACCCCTCGGTCGACGGCATACTCGAACAACGGCATCCGAGCCGAGTAGGCCACCTGCTGGGCGAGGTTCGGATCCAGGTCGTAATCGTCGACGTAACGGTCGGCCTTCTCGACGAGCAGTTCCGGGGTTTCGACCTCGCTGACATCGAGCTCCACCGGCGGGACGTCGGTCTCGGGGTACATCCTCGCCGCACCCGGCAACGGACGGAGGTAACGGGAAGTCCCGTCGTCGTTCGCCCCTCTGGTCTCCTCCGGGACG
>CAYOLR010000013.1:2222-25256 GCA_964404815.1 uncultured Halobacteriales archaeon | reverse complement strand
GGAACCTCGGCCGTGCGGGAACAGGCGTGAACCCACTCCGCGGCCAGAACAACGTCCAGGGCGCCTGCGACGTCGGGGCCATGCCGAACACCCTCCCCGCCTACCAGATGGTCGAGGACCCGGAGGACCGCAAGCGGGTCGAGGAGATCTGGGGCTTCGATGTCCCGCCCAAGAACGGGCTCACCAACGTCGAAATCTCCCACGAGGCCGGCAAGTCGATTCACGGCCTCTACATCATGGGCGAGAACCCGGTGATGAGCGAGCCCGACGGGAACGTCGTCGAAGAGCGCTTGGACCGGCTCGAGTTCATGGCGGTCCAGGACATCTTCATGACCGAAACCGCGGAGCGTGCCGATGTCGTCCTCCCGGCGACGACCTGGGCCGAACGTGGCGGCACGGTTACCAATACCGACCGCCGTGTTCAGCGCATGCGCGGCGTCCAGAAGGTCCACGAGACCACCAAACACGACTTCGAGATCCTGTGTGAGGTCGGGAGCCGGCTCTTCGACGATGGGACGTTCGACTTCGATGGCCCGGAGGACGTCTTCGAGGAGATGCGCGAAGTCATGCCGAGCTATCACGGGATGAGCTACGACGCCCTTGGCGAGGAGGGCCTCCACTGGCCCTGTCTCGAGCCCGGCGACGAGGGCGATCCGTTCCTCTACGAGGACGGCTTTACCACCGACAGCGGGCTCGGCCAGATCGAGGGGGTCCATCACCAGCCGCCAAAGGAGGTCCCGGACGACGAGTATCCGCTCATCCTCACCACTGCCCGCCTCGAAGAACACTACAATACCGGCACGATGAGCCGGCGCTCGCCGACGCTGAACCGGCAGTACCCAGAGAACTTCGTCGACATCCATCCCAACGATGCCGAGCGGTACGGCATCGAGGACGAGGACTACGTGAAAATCAAATCACGTCGTGGCGAGATCACGCTCAAGGCTCAGGTCACCGAGGACATCAAGGAGGGGTCGATCTGGACTACCCCCCACTTTGCCGCCGCCTCGGCGAACCGCCTGACGAACGACGTGCTGGACGAACGGGCGAAGATCCCCGAGTACAAGGCCGCCGCCGCTGAGATCGAGGTCGGCATCGAACCGACCGACGCGCCCGCCTCGGCCGACGACTGAGCACGCCGTTTGCGTATTTATTTTCGATTCAGAGTCGCCCGATGACGACAGATCTCGCTTCGACGCTCGACGCCGACGCCGGCACCACTTGTGTCGTCAGCGCCGGCGGCAAGAAGACGCTGCTCTATCGACTCGCGAACGCCCTCCCCCGAGCGGTCGTTACGGCGACCGTTCGGATCCCCATCTTCGACGGGAACGTCGCCGACGTGTTCGTCACGCAGGATCCGGTCGACGCCGTCGCGAACGCGGAAACCTGGCCAGTGGGGGTCGTCCCCGAACAGGAGGACAACCGGTATTTGGGCTACGACCCGACCGTCATCGATCAGCTCGGAAAGGCGGGCGTGGCCGATGCGGTCCTCGTCAAGGCCGACGGCGCCCGGAACCGCCTCTTCAAGGCCCCGGGCGAGGACGAACCGATCGTCCCGGCGTCCACGAATACGGTGCTCCCGATCGCCAGCGTGCAGACCGTCGGCAAGGCCCTCGACAACGAACACGTCCACCGGCCGGAACGCGTTGCCAAGCTCACGGGTCGTTCACGTGGCGAGGAGCTCTCCGCCACCGACGTCGCCGTGGTGCTCGCGAGCCCTGCGGGTGGCCACAAAGATGTCCCGGCCGACGCGACCGTGATACCGGTGCTGAACATGGTCGACAACCCGGAGCTCGAAGCCGTCGCCAGAGAGATCGCAGCGGGCATCCTCCAGCGCGCTGACGTGCCACGAGTCGTCCTCACGAAACTCATCGCCGACGACCCGGTGGTCGACGTTATTAGCGATTTAGAGTAATTCCTCCGCCGCCTCGAGTTCTTCCTGGGTGTTGATGTTCTCGAAGGTCCGCAGTGACGCGTGGTCGGCGACCTCCGCTTCGGAAACTTCGACGAAATCGAGGTCGAACAGCGCGTCGACGATCCGGGATTGTCCTGCATCGAGTGCCGCTGCACACGCCTCCGCCATGGCCTCCGCCCGGTAGACCGCCTGGGTGGTTTGATACCACCCGTCCTCCGACCGCACGACGGCGGCGTCGTGACCGGCGGCCCGTTGGAACAGGAACTCGACGAAGTCGGGGTCGACGAAGGGCATATCGCAGGCGACGACGGCCGTATACTCCGTAGAAACCGCCCGAAGGCCGGTTTCGATCCCGGCCATCGGCCCGAGATCCGGCTCCGGGTCGACTGCAAACGTCGGTGAAAGGGGAGAGTTCTCTAAGGCGGCGTCGATTGGGTCGACCTGATCCTCACGACAGTTTACCACCAACCTGTCGATCACGGGCTCGAGCTGATCGGTCACCCGTCTGATCATCGGGACGCCATCCAACGGGGCGACCGACTTGTCCACGTCCCCGAACCGGGTTGACCGACCCCCGGCGATAATGACCCCAGACCGCATCACGACGTAACCAGATGTCCCCTCGGCAAACCCCTGTCGGATCCGGTGACAGGGTTAATGGCGATCGATCCGCAATTCTGCGCATGGCAGAGAATCGCGTGGTGCAGGGCCGGATGGTGACACCCGGCAAGCTGGCCGAGCTTATCGAGGGAAGCGCCGTAATGGAGACCGATGCAATCCAGGATGCCGACCGCGAGTGTCCGGAGTGCGGGGGCGACGTCCTTGAGATCGGGTACATGCCTACCGTTACCGAGTTCGTGACCGGCTGGAAGTGCCAGGACTGCGACTGGGCGGACACCGACCGCGACTGAGAGTGACGGGATCGAAACCCCTTTACTGGCTTTGAGCCTACCCCGAATCCAGGGGCCGTGGCCTAGTCCGGGAAGGCAACTGACTCCAGAGGCCAAGCGCCCGGTGACGACACTCCAGACTGATATACCGAGCGGGTGGGTGATCACCACCCGCGTTGACG
Organism: uncultured Halobacteriales archaeon; assembly: GCA_964404815.1. Classification (GTDB taxonomy): domain Archaea; phylum Halobacteriota; class Halobacteria; order Halobacteriales; family Hikarchaeaceae; genus CAYOLR01. The sequence continues at coordinate 22,269 of CAYOLR010000013.1, read as the reverse complement.
ACCCTCTGGAGTACCGAGGCGAAACCGGAGATATCAGTTGATCGGGGGTTCAAATCCCTCCGGCCCCATACCATTTAAGTATAAACCGGCTCTTTTTACCGGTTTCAAGGTATCGGAAATCCCCCAGCCACCGCGTTGGAAAGTAGTTTTCGTGGGCTCAGCGACTTGTTCCGAGCAACCCGAAACGCTCGGAGGTCGCTGTCCGATTCTGGAACGAAACACGGGATCGAGATTTTTTGGCGGATTCGTTCAGATTGAGCGTATAAACCCGGCGCCAACGACAACCCAAAGGTTCGAAACGAGTCTTTCGAGCGTATGCCCGTGAGCAGATTCATCAACTGTAAGGTGGGAGGTGTCTGTACGGTGACACCGTATGACGTCGGACGAAGCGACGAAGAACAGGTGGCTCGTCGCGCTTTCGGCGATGGCGATACACCTCTCTATCGGGTCGGTGTACGCCTATAGCGTCTACCAGAACCCGTTGCAGGACTCGCTGGGGTGGACGATTGGCGATGTGTCGCTGGGATTCACGATCGCTATCTTCACCCTCGGGATATCAAGTGCCTCTCTGGGACGCTACGTGGAACGGTACGGCCCGCGGGTGTCCGGCTTGGTCGCGGCGGTTCTGTTCGGCGGCGGTACGGTTCTCGCCGGCGTGGCAGTCCAGGTTGGCAGCCACGGCGGCTTCCTGCTGACCTACGGCGTGCTCGGGGGCGTCGGTCTCGGGGTCGGGTACATCACCCCGGTTTCGACGCTCGTGAGCTGGTTCCCCGACCGGCGGGGACTCGCGACCGGGCTGGCGGTAATGGGGTTCGGCACGGGCGCGCTCATCACGGGACCGGTGGCGAACTACCTGATAACCGCGACCGACATCCCCTCGACCTTTTTCGCGCTCGGGGTCGCCTACTTCCTGGCCATGGCCGCGGGTGCGAGTTACCTCGCGAAGCCACCGACCGGCTGGGCACCAGCGGGGATGGACCCCCACGAGATCGAAGCCCGGGAGGGACACGGGATCGTCGTCAAGGGGGACCTAGAACAACGCTCGGCGCGCGAAGCGATCCGGACGCCCCAGTTCTACCTCGTCTGGCTCATCGTGTTCATCAATGTCTCTGCGGGCATCATGCTCCTCTCGGTCGCCTCGAACATGACCCAGGCGATAACGGGCGCCACCCCGGCAGTCGCCGCCTCCGTCGTCGGCCTCCTCGGTGTGTTCAACGGCGCCGGCCGGATCGTCTGGTCGAGCCTTTCGGACTATCTGGGTCGAACGCGAATCTACGCTGTATTTTTCGCCATCCAGACCGTCGCCTTCCTGGCTCTGCCCCTGATAACCAGCGTCTGGCTGTTCGCCGGCGTAATGTTTCTCATCATCACCTGTTACGGCGGTGGGTTCGCGTGTTTGCCGGCCTACCTGGCCGATCTCTTCGGCACCCAGGAACTCGGCGCGATCCACGGCTACACGCTCACGGCGTGGTCGCTGGCCGGCGTCGCCGGTCCGACGCTCGTTTCACAGATCGTCAGTACGACCGGCAGCTATCAGCTATCCTTCTACGTTGTCACCGCTGGACTAGTAGTGGGACTCGTCTGTGTGGGGATCCTCCGCTGGCGGATCGACGTGGTTCGTCGGGCCCAGATCGTGGGAACGCCCCACGGTCTCACCCACTGACAGTACGTGGCGACACTCTTGGCGGATCCGGCCGTCACGATGACCGGCCACACCAACCATGAACCACACCCTCCCCGGCTGGGCGATGCCGATCGCTTTGTGCAGTTACCCACAGTGTCTGATGTTCGTTCGCCGGGTCATTGATGCCCAGATCGGTCCCTGGACGCCGCCGCGGGGTCGTCCCGGCCGGAACGGCTCCCACCAACGGTCGGCCTTATGAGTCGCCCGAGCGCACGGGTCGATCATGAAAGGGGCGACTTACGTCGGCGCGATCGACCAGGGCACGACTGGGACCCGATTCATGGCCTTCGACCGCGGGGGGCAGGTCGTCGCCCACGCGTACCAACGGCACGAACAGCGCTACCCCGAACCCGGCTGGGTCGAGCACGACCCCTGTGAGATCTGGGAGAACACCACCTCGGTCATCTCGAGCGCCCTCGCCGACGCCGACGTCGACCCGGCTCAACTTGCTGCGCTCGGCGTCACCAACCAACGAGAGACCACGGTCCTCTGGGCCGCCGAGACCGGCGAGCCCCTCCACAACGCGATCGTCTGGCAGGACCGGCGGACGACCGACCGGGTCGATGAGCTTCAGGCGGCCGGCCTGGTCGATCGCATCAAGGCATTGACCGGCCTGGAACCGGACGCGTACTTCTCGGCAACGAAGGCCGAGTGGCTGCTGGACCACGGCCCGAGGAATGATCGCCGCGAACGGGCACGGGACGGCGAGTTGTTGCTAGGGACCATCGACAGCTGGCTCGTCTACAAGCTCACCGGCGAGCACGTCACGGACGTCACCAACGCCTCGCGGACGATGCTCTTCGACATCCACGAACTGGACTGGAGCGACGAGCTCCTCGAGGAGTTCAGCGTCCCTCGCACGTGCTTGCCGGATGTCCGCCCATCGAGCGACACTGAGTATTACGGCTACACTGACCCCCACGGCTTCCTCGGCGCCGCCGTCCCGGTTGCCGGAGCGCTCGGTGACCAGCAGGCCGCGATGGTCGGACAGGCGTGTTTCGACCGTGGGGACGCGAAGAATACGTACGGGACAGGCTCGTTCTTCCTGATGAACACCGGGGACGAGCCCGTCGAGTCCGCCCATGGCCTGTTAACGACCGTCGGGTTCCAGCGGACGGGCGGCCCGGTCGCCCTCGAGGGCTCGATCTTCGTCACCGGCGCCGCCTTCGAATGGCTTGTGGACATCGGGTTGGTCGAGGACCCCGACGAGGCCGAGGCCCTCGCTCGACGGGTCGACTCGACGGACGACGTCTACGTGGTACCCGCGTTCACCGGGTTGGGGGCGCCCCACTGGGACGGTCGGGCCCGGGGGACGGTCGTCGGACTGACCCGCGATACCCGTCGCGAACACGTGGCCCGCGCCGTCCACGAGGCCATCGCTCATCAGACCCGCGACGTTGCGGAGGCCATGGAAGCTGACGCCGGGGTCGAGTTGGGACCGTTGCGGGTCGGCGGCGGTGCCGTGAAGAACGACCTCCTCTGCCAACTGCAGGCCGACATCCTCCAGACGCCGGTCGTGCGCCCAGTCGTCGACGAAACGACCGCCCTCGGCGCTGCCTACGCGGCGGGGCTCGCCGTCGGGTACTGGCCATCGATCGACGAGCTCCGCGGCCACTGGCGGGTCGACCGCGAATTCGAACCGGGGGTAAGCCCCGCGGAGGCGGACGCGAGGCACGATCGCTGGCGGGCGGCGGTCGAGCGATCCTTGGGTTGGGCGCGAGAGGGGGACGTGTCGGATACGTAACCGGGGCGGCGGACTCAGCGAACCCGTCGAACTGCCGATGGTCCCCGGAACGGCCCCAATATCGCAGTCACCTCCTCCCGTGACAGTGAGGAAAACCTCGGCATCCCCTTCCGGAGGTTGATCATCTGGGGCCCCGTATGGACGAATCAGCCGACGGATGGCAGAATCATCGGACCCCCTGCTCACGTTCGAGGATCGACTGGTACCCGGCGACTTCGTCGATCGTCCAAACCGGTTCGTGATCACCGTTCGTGTCGACGAATCGCCCGAACGAGTGTATCTAGCCGATCCTGGCGCCCTCGAAACCGTCTTGCAGCCCGGACGGACGGTGTTATGTTTCCCCGTGGACGATCCCGCCCGCGTGACGGGGTACGACGCCGTCGCTGTCGAGGTCGATGGCGTGTATGTCAGCGTCCGCGCCGCGTTCGCAAACGATCTCTTCGAAGCGGCGGTCATTGACGGACGGGTCCCGGCCTTCGACGACTGCCGGATCCGCGACCGAGAACCGACGCTCCCCGAACACGGCCGCACGGACTTCCGCCTGGAGCGTCGGGAGGGTCCGACCGCGCTCGTCGAAGTCAAATCCTGCACCCACGTCGATGACGGCGTCGCCCAGTTCCCCGATAGACCGACCGAACGCGGGCGTCGTCACCTGTCCTCACTTATGGCCGTCGCGGAACGTGGCGAGGAAGCGCACGTCGTGTTCGTGGTACAGCGGCCGGACGCCGAGAGGTTCCAACCGTATCGATCAGTCGATCCGGAGTTTGCGGATCGGCTCCGGGAGGCGGCCGACGCGGGCGTCGGGCTTCACGCGTTCGTGACCGCCTTCGACCCACCGGAATACTCGCTGGTGGACCCTGATCTCCCGATCGAGTTGGCGCCGTGATCGGTCGACGGGCCGAGGTTTACCTGTGTCCGCGCGTAACCCCGGTCAATGGACGACGGTCAGGACTGGGCCTGTAGCGATTGCGGGACGCTGATCGACGGCCCGGAGACCCGGAAATGCCCGAACTGTGGCGGGATCAATTTCTATCCACTTGCCGACGAGGTCCCCGGTGATACCCAGGGAACGGAGCGGACGATCGTCGATACGGAGAAGGTGGTCGAACTGCTGGAGCGAGACGAAGAATCCTGATCCGGGTTACCCGATGGATCGTGGCCCTCGGTCCCTGATGGCCATCAATTCCGGGGCGACATGTCGGTAGCCGAGATACGTGAGCACCGCCAGCGACAACCCCCATGCCAGATGGCTCAACAGTAGCATGAACGACAGGCTGGGGATCGTTGCCGGAATGCCCAGAAGCCGCAGCCAGATCGGAGAAATAACACCGGCAGCCCCGAACCAGAGCGCAATGGACCAGCCGGCCCCGACCAGGAGCGTCCCACCGAGGCGATCCCGATACCACGCGGGTGCGACCGAGAGGAGGCCCGCGAAGACGAACCCGAAGACGATGCTGTGGAACTCGTGGGTGATCCACCCGACGAGGGCGTTGTCGATGCCGTAAAACACACCGATGACGCTCACGGAACTACCCATGGTCTCGACGACCGCCCCGTAGACAACGCCGGCGATCACGGCCGCCGCGAGGATCACGAGCAGGTGGGGGATCGCCGGGCGAACGCCAGAGAGGTCCGTCGGGATCGGTCTCGGATTGACCCCCTTGGGCTCCGTCTGGCGAAGGACGACGGTGATTGTCGAACCGGTGTCGTCGATGTCAGTCTCGATCGATCCTCGATAGCTCTCGACGAGGAGACGGGCGATGTTCAGGCCGAACCCGGTGTTCGGGTCGTCGTACTCCGGGATCTCGCCGGTTTCGAGTAACTGCCGTTGGCTCTCCGGGAGCCCCGGACCGGAATCAGTGACGCTGATCCGGACATCCGTCGCTGTCGACCTGACGGTGACCTCGACCGGGGCATCGCCCTCGCCCGAATGGACCACGGCATTCTCCAATAGGTGGGTAAAGACCCGTTCGAGCCGGTCGTTCGCACGGACACTTAGTGTGTCGGCGTCGATGTCGACATCGATATCGGCATCCGGATACTGTTCTCGGATCTTTTCGATGCTTCGATCGAGGACATCTGTGATATCGATAGCGGCACTCGCGGGTTCGTTCGCCCACGGTCCCTGAGCGAGGTATTTGACCTCGTTGATGGTATCGACGATGGCATCCGAATAGGAGACGATCACCTCATTCGTGTCGTTGGTTTCCCCCTCCATGTCTGTCTGGCCCCGGATCACCGTCACCGCGTTCAGGACCTCGTGGCGGAGCAGCCGATTGAGGACTTTGAGGCGGTTGGCCTGTTGTTTGAGCTCGCCCCGCTGCCGACGGTTGGTCGAGGCGTAGAGACCGGTCAGCGTCCCACCGACGCTGCCACCGATGAGGAAGTTCGAGAGGTACGTCCGCGATCGGACCGACGCCAGATCGGGCATTCCGCCGGGCGTCGAGCCCAACAGGGTCAGGAGGACGAGGACGAGCATCGTGCCGGCGCCGATCGCACACCAGATCGCCGTCGTTCGAACCAGGGTGGTTTCGACGTCCGCGACGGCCAGGGCGACGCCAAACGCCGCCAGGCCAAGGCCCAGGACGAGCGGGAGGATCCCGGCGAGATAGAACCGGACCGGGTTCTCATAGATTGCCAATGTCACGGTGAACCGGGTCAGAAAGAAGCCGATCCCGGCGATCACGAGGCCGCTGTAATTGACGTGGCTGCCCATGGTGGCTGAGTTGTGTCAAACAGGGGAGGTACCCGTTATAAGCCTGCGGGTCAAGCACCCCCGTGATTTCGGGTCCTTTCTCGATTCGGTTCCGAGGCGGCCGGGTCGTTATGGAACCCGTTCGGTCCCGTCGAGGTGTGGAAGGGCGAGGGGTTCGAGCGATCGAACTCGCTCCTCCAGCCGACGATACGCGTCGCTGGTTTGCAGTTCGAGGGGCTCCTTGACTGCTTCGAGGGTTTCCAGCTTCGCCCTGGTGGCCAAATACTCCCTGGCGGTGTCGCTCATCAATCTTCGGTCGAGGAGCGATTCGACCGTCGACCTGAGATCCTCGCGACCCACCGGTTTGAGGACGTAATCGTCGAATGCCATGGTCGAAATTTCCAACTCAGGATAGACTGCTGTTAGGAGTGCAACCGGGCAGTCAAACCCCTCATCCCTGATCCGATCGAGGAAGGTATCACCTGTCATGCCCGGCATGGCCCGGTCCAGCAGCCCGATGTCGATCGAACCATCCATCAGGTCGGTAGCCGCCTGTCCGGAATCTGCTTTCACGACCTCGTAATCCGGACGAAGGAATCTCGTGATGAGGGTGATGATCTCCTGGTCGTCGTCGACGACCAACACCGTCGGTGTTGCCTCTTCCGGCATGGCCAATTATTGATTTCGACATCTACTATTTAACTACAGGGTGGTTTAACCCGATACCGACAAATGCGGCGTTAACGCATCTCTTCGGCAAGGGAATGTGGAAATCGACGAAGATTGTCAACGGATCACTAACGATTATTTTCGAAATTGAGAATCGAAGTGTGACTGATAACACGGAGCGCTCCCGCTGTGGTCAAGGCCAATGGCATGGTGGATCCGCTGAGGTTCCTTTCGGGCTCGGGGGCGATGGCTGGATTCGGCCGGCAACCCCAAAGAGCATGTCGAGCCCAGCGCTGGGACAGCGAATCCGGACCATTCGCTTCGGTGTAGGTGTGTTTAATAGGGGAGTTCGTACTACAATGGCGTATGGAATCGGCGATCCGTGTGCTGTTGGTGGATGACAGCCCGGACTTCGCCGATCTCGCCGCGGATTTCCTCGAGCGTGAGGACTTCGACGTCACCACCGCGAACTCGGCCGCCGAGGGCCTCGAGACAATCACAGCGACCACGATCGACTGTATTGTCAGCGACTACGACATGCCCGACCGAAATGGGCTGGAATTCCTCGACGCGGTCCGGGCGGATCACCCGGATCTCCCCTTTATTCTCTTTACCGGTAAGGGGTCAGAGGAGATCGCGAGCAAGGCCATCTCCGCCGGCGTGACGGATTACCTCCAGAAGGGCCACGGCAAGGAACAGTACGACCTCCTGTCGAAACGCATCACTAATGCCGTCAATCAACACCGTGCTCGGGCACGGGCGGATCACCTCGAGCGGGTGAATTCGGTCGTCCGGGACGTGGACAAGGCGCTCGTCCGGGCCTCCGATCGGGACGAAATCGAACAACGCGTCTGCGAGATCATCAGCCGATCCTCCCCGTACCGGTTCGCCTGGATCGCCGAACATGACCCGGTTTCCCGGATCGTCACCCCGCGCGCATCCGCAGGGATCGACGCCGGGTATCTGAACGAAATCTCTGTGACCGCCGACGACAGCCCCGCCGGCCAGGGGCCGGTCGGTCGGGCCATCAGGACCCGCGAAATCACCGTCTCGCAGAACGTTCAGGAGGACCCCCAGTTCGAGCCATGGCGGGAGGCTGCCCTCGAGCGCGGATTTCAGGCGGTCGCGGGGGTCCCGTTGATTTACGAGGACTCGCTCTTCGGCGTCCTCACGGTCTACGCCGATCGCCCCTACGCGTTCGATGACGAGGAACAGACGCTGCTCGCCGAGCTCGGCAACGACATCGCCCACGCCATTCACGCCATCGAGACCACGACCCGCCTTCGACGTAATCGGGATCGGATCCGGGCCGTCCTGGAGGCTCTCCCGGACATCGTCATCGTCTATGACGAAAACGGCCGGTATCAGGAGGTGCTCGCCGGCGAATCGGACAATCTGGTCGATCCGCCCGAGGAGCTGATCGGACGGACCGTGACCGAGGAACTGCCACCCGAACCGGCTTCGGCGATCCAGCAGGCCATCTCCCAGTCGCTGGCGTCAGGTCAGACCCAACGGGTCGAATACTCGCTCGTCATCGACGGCGAGGTCCGCTGGTTCGAGGCCCGATTGACCCCGCTCGTCGGCCAACGGACAGAGCCCCACTCCGTCGTCTTCCTCGCCCGGGACATCACCGGACGGAAGGAACGGGAACGCCAGCTCGACACCCTCATCACGAACCTCCCCGGCATCGTGTATCGGTGTGAGAACGAACCTAGCTGGCCGATGGAACTCGTTAGGGGCGAATGCGAGGAACTCACGGGCTATCCCGCGGAGGCTCTGGAGTCGGGTGACGTGCTATGGGGCCAGGACATCATCCATCCGGAGGATCAAGGCGCCATGTGGGACGCCGTCCAGCAGGCATTGGATCGAGGGGACCCGTTCGAGGTAACCTACCGAATCCGTACTGCGAACGGAGGCCTCCGCTGGGCCTGGGAACGCGGTCGGGGGGTCCGGGGCCCTGACGGATCGGTTGAAGCTCTCGAGGGCTTCATCACGGACATCACTGATCGACGGGAGTACGAGGAACGGCTGGAAGCGCTCAACGAGGTCGCCAACGAGATTGAGGCCGCTACCTCCGACGACGAGGTGTACGAATACATGGTCGAAGCCGCGGTGGAGGTCCTCGCTCTCGACGTTTGCATGATCTATGAACCCGAGGGCGATCGATTGATTCCCCGCCATACCTCGGCCTCGATGCCGGACGATGGGGTGGATTCACTTCCGATCGATGAGGGTGTGGCGGGCAGGACGCTGCGCGATGGCGAATCCTTCAGGATCGACGACCTGGAGGCCGACGACCTCTCGGAACCGCACGGACCGTGGCGGTCCGGCCTCAGCGTTCCTATCGGATCGGAGGCGGTCATGCAGGCGGCCTCATCCGACGTCGGGGCATTCGATGACGACGACCTCCAGCTTCTGGAACTGCTTGCCGCCCACGGCTCCTCCACCCTCGATCGGATCGAACGGACGGCTGAACTCCGGGAGGAGCGCCGACGCCTCGCCCAACAGAACGAACGGCTCGAGGAGTTCGCCAGCGTGTTGGCGCACGACCTCAGGGGACCGCTCGGTGTCGCGAGCGGGAACCTCGAACTGGCCCGTGAGCAGGGGGAGTTCGATCGGCTCGATCGGGTCGAATCCAGCCTGGCACGGATGGATCGGATCATCGACGATACCCTCACCTTGGCGCGGGAGGGAAAGGCGATCACCGATACCGAACCGGTCCACCTGGCCGCCATCTCCGACCAGTGCTGGTCGAATATCGACTCCCGGTCGGCGTCCCTTTCCGTGGAGGCCGATCTGACGATCGAGGCGGATCCGAGCCGACTCGCCAACCTCCTCGAGAACCTCTTCAGGAATGCCGTCACCCACGGCGGCGACGAGGTGTCTGTCAGTGTTGGCCCGCTCGACGACGGCTTCTTCATCGCCGATGACGGGCCGGGGATCCCCGAGGACGATCGCGAGACGGTTCTCAGAACCGATTATTCCACGTCGGACGAGGGTATCGGGCTCGGTCTCACTATCGTCAAGCGTATCGCTGATGCCCATGGCTGGACGCTTTCGGTGACAGAGGCGGAATCCAGCGGCGCTCGCTTTGAATTCACAGGCGTGACTACGAAATGACCGTCGACCGATTCGTGTAGGCTTTTACCCCGGCCGTCGGAGGGTCACCTATGACCGATACGCCGGCAATCGGCGAACTGACGCCACCTGATCGGACACTGATGGGCCCGGGCCCGAGCGACGTCCACCCCCGCGTCCTGCGGGCGATGGCCACGCCACTCGTCGGCTACCTCGACGAGTACTACGTCGAGGTCATGTCCGAGGTTCAGCAGCTCCTCCGGTATCTCTTCCAGACCGAGAACGAACACACCCTCGCCGTTTCCGGGACCGGCTCGGCCGCCATGGAGATGGCGTTCGCCAACATGGTCGAGCCGGGCGAGACCGTTCTGGTCCCCTCGAACGGCTACTTCGGCGATCGGATGGGGCAGGTCGCGGCCCGGGCCGGCGGCGACGTCGTCACGGTCGACGCCCCCTGGGGGGAACCCCTCGATCCCGAGGCCGTGGCGACGGCGTTCGCCGAGCACGACCCGACCGTCTTCGGGTTCGTCCATGGCGAGACGAGCACCGGCGTCCGCCAACCGGCCGTCGACGAACTCGCGTCGATCGCACGCGATCACGACGCCTATACCGTCGTCGACACCGTCGCTTCCCTCGGTGGGGTCGAGTTCCGAACCGACGACTGGGGGCCGGACGTCGTTTACTCGGGGTCACAGAAGTGCCTCTCGGCGCCGCCCGGGGCCAGCCCGATCACCTTCAACCGGCGCGCCGTCGAGAAGGTCGAAGCACGTGACCAGCCGGTCCGAACCTGGTACCTCGATCTCCTCGACGTGTGGGACTACTGGAGCGAGGAGCCGTCCTACCACCACACCGGACCGATCTCCACCACCTACGCCCTCCGGGAGGCGCTGCGTATGGTCGCGGAGGAAGGCATCGAAACCCGGTGGGACCGCCATCGGACCGTCGCGGGCGCCATCAAGGCCGGCGTCGAAGGGATGGGCCTCTCGCTCGCACCCGATGACGACTTCTGGCTTCCCACCCTCAACGCCGTAAGCACGCCGTCCGCCGTGGACCCGGACGCGGTCATCGAGACACTGATGGCCGATCACGGGATCGAGATCGTCGGCGGCCTCGGCGATCTCGCGGGCGAGATCTTCCGCGTGGGGTGTATGGGCCATTCTGCCCGCCCCGGTAACGCCACCGAGTTCATCGCCGCCTTCGGCGGCGCCCTCGCCCAACAGGGCTTGAACGTCGACTACGACGCCGGCGTCGCCGCCACCGCCAGGGCGCTCCCGTAGGGCGGTACGGATCAAAGGAGGGATATGGGTTCGGGGCTAACCGCCCGCCAACGTGGCGAACCCGCAGATAACGCTGATCCAGATCGATAACTACGGGCCCTGGACCGTCACCCCGGAACCCCGGCGGGAGGCGGACCTCCAGACGCTGCAGTCCCGGCTTTACGCCGACTTGGCGCAGCTGTTCGGCGACCGGGAGGGGTACACGTTCTTCGCGCGCTTCGACAACATGATCGCCGTCTCGAACGGGATCGACATGGCCGATCACGCCCGGATCCAAGCCTCGATCCGGAACCGCTATCCGGTGACGGTGAGCCTCAGCGTCGCGACCGGCCCGACGCCGGCGGTCGCCCTCTCCGCGGCCTCCGAGCAGCTCCAGGCCGCCGGCAGCGCCCAGGACGAACGCCGGCAGGAGATCCTCCGCGGCTCGCCGCTCCCGGCGGCCGACCGCCAGGACGACGACGTCCAGATCGCCCATTTCGACGTGAACGACGCGACCGCCAAGTACACGGACGAACTCGACGCGTTCGACACGTTCATCCGGATCGAACAGAGCTACTTCGAGCTCATGCGGTATCTCCACCGCGAGCACGATACCCTCGCCTTCTTCGTCGGCGGCGACAACATGATCGCCGTCGGGGCGGACCTGGAACACGATGACTACGAACGGGCCGTCGCCCACGTCGACGAGACCGCGGGCGTCGATCTCAAAGTCGGCGTCGGGGCAGGCGCGACCGCCCAGGCGGCCGGCATGGCCGCCAAGCACGCCCTCGAAACCTGTCGCCGGAACGGGACGAGCGTCGAGGGGCCGGTTCCGATCCCCCAGGGCGACTGATCGATCGACACCGCCTCCGGTTCCGCTCGCCACAGAACGTTAACAACCGCCGAGCCGCTAGCCGAGCCATGGCCGAGAGCGGGTCCCGGTTGCCGGGCGCCTCCGACGGGACGGACCGGATCGTCTGTCACGTCGATATGGACTGCTTTTACGCCGCCTGTGAACGGCTGCGGGAGCCCGAGCTGCGGGGCCAACCGGTCGTGATCGGCATGGGATACGACGCCGAGGATCCCCACGGGGCTGTGGCGACGGCGAGCTACGAGGCCCGTGAGTACGGCATCGAGAGCGCGATGGCTATCTCGTCCGCCCTGGAGCGCCTTCCCCGGATGGCCGACGCCGATGATGAGACCGATCCCGAGGCGGCCGGCTTCTATCGGCCGGTGGATATGGACTACTACGCGTCGATTAGCCAGGAGGTGAAGGCCGTCCTCCATGCCGTGGCCGACGTGGTCCGAGAGGTCAGCATCGACGAGGCTTACCTCGACGTGACCGAGCGAACCACGTGGGCCGCGGCCCGGGGATTCGGCGACCGGCTGAAACGTCGCATCGACGACGAGATCGGTGTCACTGCCAGCGTCGGGATCGCCCCGACGATGAGCGCGGCGAAGATCGCCAGCGACCACGACAAACCCGACGGGTTGGTGGTCATCGAACCCGGCGAGGTCCAGTCCTTCCTCGCGCCGCTCGACATCGAGGACCTCCACGGGATCGGTCCCGTCACCGCGAGCGACCTCCGTGACGAGGGGATCACCACGATCGGCGATCTCGCCGGGGCGGACGGGGATCGGCTGGCCGACCGGTTCGGCGACCGTGGGCGCGAACTCTACCGCCGGGCACGGGGCATCGATCCGCGGGAGGTCACGCCGACCGGCCGGCCGAAGAGCCTCTCGCGCGAGTCCGCCTTCGGCGAACCCGTCGAGTCGTTCGAGCGGAAACGGGACTCCGTCCGCGAACTCGCGGCGGCCGTGGCCGACCGGGCCAGACGGAAGGGAGCCCTCTACCGGACTATCGGCATAAAGGTCGTCGAACCGCCGTTCGACGTGAACACCCGTGCCCGCTCCTTGTCCGGACCCGTCGACGACCCCGAACTCCTCGAGGCGATCGCCCTCGACCTCCTCGGCGAGTTCGAGGACGCGTCGGTCCGCAAGGTCGGGGTCCGGGTCTCGAACCTCTCGTTCGCCGAACACGACCAATCACGGCTCGACGGGTGGGACGGCGATGGGGGTGCCGATTCCGACCGACCGCTGCCCACCGGCTTGCGTGGACAGACCACACTTTGGGAATTCGCCGAGCGGTAGGGTTTTCACTCGGTACGGCGAGCGTCCGACCGATGATCAAGCTCGCGGCGGCCGGGGCGAACCGGTACCACCTCCCCCGCCACGCTCACGTCGTGGTCTTCGAACACGACTCTGGCGACGAGCTCCTCACCATCTACGACTGCGCTGCCGCCCAGGCCCCGCCCTCTGCACAGTTCATCGGCCACCTGGTCAACGTGGCGGCCGACGCCTCACTCACCCGCACGCCGACGGGCTACATCGCCGACCTGAGGGAACCATCGATCCTCGAACACCAGGCCGACGACCATTGGGTCATCATCCCCGACTAAAGCGGCGCGAGGAGGGCCTCGAGGGCGGCCCGCGGGTCGTCGGCCTTCGCCACGCCACTGGCGAGCAGGACGCCGTCGGCACCGAGTTCCCGGGCCGCGACGACGTCCTCGCCAGTGCTGATTCCGGCGCCACAGAGCACGTCGACCGCCGGATCCGCTTCCTCGGCGGCCGCCACTGATTCGGTGACGACTGCCGGGTCCGCCTGGCTCACTGGCGTCCCGGTCCCGATGAGTGCCGGCGGCTCGACCGCGACGGCGGTCGGGCCAAGGGCGGCGGCCGCCCCGATCTGACGAGGTGTGTTCGCACAGACGATCGTCTCGAGGCCAGTCTCGGCGGCGCGATCGATACTGGCCTGGATGTCCGCCAGATTCAATCGGCGTTCGGAGTGGTTCAGGAGCGTCCCGGTCGCTCCCGCCTCGGCGACGGCCGTGGCATCGGTGGCCCCGGTATGGCTTCCCGGGTCGCTCCCGCCGACGTGTTGGGCCCAGGTCTCGACGCCTGTCTCGGCAACCGCCGCCAGATGGACGGCCTGCGGGACCACGCCTACCCGGGCGTCGACGTCGTTACCGGCCTTCTCCGCGGCGGCTCCGATCGCCAGTGGATCACAATCGTAGGTCTTCAGATTGACGAGAACGAACATAGACGGGGTGGCCCACCCCGGGGGATTAGTCCTTCCGCTTGACGACGTCGCCGAGGGTCATTCCGCTGGCCGATTCCCCACCCGACCATTCCTCGTCGTCGGCCGTGGACCCCCCCTCGACGAGCTCGATGTCGAGGGCCCGTTCGAGCTTCCGACGGATGGTATCGTTCGGGAGGGATTCGCCGCGCTCGAGTTTGCGGATGAAGCTGGCCTTCTCGTTGAGCTGATCGGCGAGGTCGGCCTGGCTCAGGCCGGCGGCCTCCCTGGCTTGTCGGATCCGCTGGTCGTAATCGGTCGCGATCTCGTCCATCGTTTCGAACATGTCCCGCCGTGACCGGGATCGCGACGTCGTCGAGGTGGATGACTGGGCGGTCGATCCGGACTGGCCGCTGCTTCCCGAGGCCGTTCCCGTGGTCTCTGTGGAGTACTTGGTCGAGGTATCCGACGACTCGCTCGTCTGCACTTCCGTCCCGAAATCGGCACAGTCGGAACAGACCTGGAGTTCCGCCCCTTCGACCTTGACGGTCTTCGGTGTGGCGGTTTCCGTACCACACATCTCACACTGGACCATGCTCGAGGGTTGGCGAGCCGCGGTGATAAAACAACCGACGGGAGCGTCCGGCGGGCGGGATTCTCATTGTTGTTTGAGGGCGCGACGGGCGAAGTAAAACCGCTGGATAGCGGTCAGGTGGCCAACGACCGCGAACAGGACAAGCAGCCACCCGACGACGGTCAATGGCCCGAGCTGTGGCACCACCATGGCCAGCACGCCGACCGCGGCGATCAGGACCAGCCGATCACCCCGACCCATGACGCCCCCGTAGACCCGCTCCAACCCCACGGCTTCGGCCTGGGTTCCCAGATACGACGTCAGCAGCACACCCGTCACCGCCGCGAACCCGAGCGCGTACCGGTCGATCCCCGCCGCCAGGCCGGCCACGAGGACGACGTCGGCATAGCGATCTAGAACGTGATCGAGGAGATCACCGCCGGGTGAAGCGGTCTCGAGCTCGCGAGCGAGCTCCCCGTCGAGCAGATCGAGCCAGCCGTTGACGGCCACCAACACCGCCCCGATGACGTAGTACGGGCCGCCGACCGCGAACGCGATCCCGCCGGCGATGGCCATCACGAAGGCGATGACGCTGATGGCATCCGGTGTCAACCCCAACCGGACCGCCAGCCTGACGAACGGCGACAGGGCCCCGACGGCGACCGAACGGTAGCGATCGAGCGTCATAGGTCTTCGATGAAGGAGACGATCCCGACCCGGGGTTCCCGGTCACCGGCGATGACTGCATCGATCTCCTCGGCGACACCATCGGGGTCACGGTCGGTCGTATCGATCTCGTATACCCGATCCTCCCCATGGATATCGACCGCCTCGGCGAGGATCAGGTCGAGCGCCTCGCTCTCGGCGTTCTCCTCGACCGTCGCCTCGGGCTCGCCGCGGTCACGCAATCGCGAGGCCAACCGGTCGGGATGGCAGCGGAGGACGATCACCCGATCGGCATCGAACCGATGGGCCAGATGGGATTCGATCACGACCGAGTCGACCCCCTCCAATCGCTGTTCGAGGGCGTCCATATCGGCTATCAGCGTGTCCAGCTCCGGATCCGGGCCGACCACGAGCTCCTCTTCGCGCACGAGTTCGTTCACGTGGATGACCTCCAGGTCGCTCTCGAGCCGGTCGGTGGCCGTGGTCTTGCCCGTTCCGGGGGTCCCCGTTACGGCTATCCGCATCGTATCCCGTTCAGCTCGTCGACCACGCGTTCAGTGCCCTCCCGTGTTCCCGTCGTTATCCGGATGCACTCCGGGAGACCGAAACTCGTGCAATCACGGACCAGGACCCCCGTTTTCTCGAGGGCGGCCGTCACCTCGGCGGCATCGCCCACCTCGGCCAACACGAAGTTGCCGTGGCTCTCCCAGGTCGGATAGTCGAGTTCGTCCCGGAGGACCTCCCGGGACCACCGGGCCGTTTCCACCGTCCGTTCCAAATGCTGGTCGTCATCGAGCGCGGCCATGCCTGCCCGACAGGCGAGCACGTTGACGGCGAAGGGCGTCGTGACACGGCGGTACGCCGATCCCCAGGCCGATGGCACGAGCGCGTACCCGAGCCGGAGCCCGGCCAACCCGTACGCCTTCGAGAACGTCCGGAGGACGGCGACGTCATCCCTGTCGAGCAACGACACGGCGGACTCGCCGTCGGCAAACTCGTGATAGGCCTCGTCGACCACGAGCAACGTCCGGTCATCGGTCTCGCTGGCGATCCGTTCGATGTCAGCCACGGCGAACCGTGACCCCGTCGGGTTGTGTGGGCTCGTCAGATAGACCATCCGCTCGCCATCGTAATCGGCCATGACCGTGTCGACATCGAGCGTGAAGTCTCGGGCCTTCCGGACCGAATACGTCCGGACGATCCCGTGATGATACCGGGCACTCATCCCGTAGTAGGCGAATCCCGGATCGGGCACCAGCACGGCGTCGCCGGGATCGAGCATGGCGCGTGCCAGGTAGTCCAAGGCACCGTCCCCGCCGTTGGCGAGCCAGACCTGGGCCGGGTCGACCGACCACCGGTCGGCGATGGCGGCCGTCAGATCGACATGGACCGCTTTCGGATAGGTATCGACCTCGGCGGCGGCGGAACGGATCGCATCGACGGCCTTCGGACTCGGCCCCAAGGGGTTCTCGTTCGACGAGAGGACGAGCAGCTTCTGGGGGTCCAAGCCGAGCTCCCTGGCGACCTCGGCCGCCCCTCGACCCGCGCGATATTCGGGATGGGTCGAGAGGTCCCGTGGTTGCATACGCCCTATGAACGGATGGCCGGTCTTAAACATGGTCAAGCGTCGCCGTGAGTCAGGCCGACGGGATCCGGATATCGACCTCGAGACGGGGGATCCCCTCGATCTCGACGGCGACCTCATCCCCGTCCGCCACCGGGGCGACGCCGGACGGGGTGCCGGTGAGGATCACGTCACCGGGTTCGAGGGTCAGATAGGCCGTGATTTCCTCGATGAGCATCGGGACGTCGAAGATCAGCTGGTCAAGCGACCCCTGTTGACGCCGCTCGCCGTTGACGGACAGCTCGACACTCGCGTCAGCCGGGACGGCTGTGGGGTCGACGATCGCCGGCCCGAGCGGCGCGGCGTTATCGAAGGCCTTCCCGCGCACCCAGTTCTGTTCCCGGTCCTGGTCATCCCGATTGGAGAGGTCGATGGCCGCCGTGTACCCCCTGACCACATCCATGGCATCGGCGGCCGGGACGGATCGACACTGGCGGTCGATGACGACGGCCAGTTCGGCCTCGTGATCGATCCGATCCTTCCCGCCCGGAAGGGTCACCGTCCGGCCGTGGCTCGACACCGTGTTCGGCGGTTTCAAAAACAGGAGCGGCCGATCGGGGACGTCCGAGCCACGTTCGTCGGCGTGGGCCACATAGTTGCGACCGACGCAGACCAGCTTCGACGGCTCGCAGGGCGGTAGGAGCTCGACCGCGGACGGGTCGTACCGGCGGTCGGCGAACCGGACGAACCCGTCCGTCAACCGGCCCGTCCGGACTGAGCCCGCCGGGTCGCGAAACCGGATCTGGGACATATCCGCCAATTCCGGTGGACGGACTAAGCGGTTTCGAGGTCGCTCGGAGTACGCTTTAAGGGTATTTCCTACGTAGTGAAAGCTGCAATGCAGCTCACCTGGCACGGCCACTCGACCTGGCACGTTCAACTCGACGGCACGTCGATCCTGATCGACCCCTTCTTCGACAACCCGAAGACGTCGCTCACGCCGAACGACGTCGATACCCCCGACTACGTATTACTCTCCCACGGCCATGCGGATCACATCGCCCACGTCGGCGAGTTCGCCGCGAGCACCGTCGTCGCGACGCCGGAGCTGGCCGCCTACGTGGAGGCGGAGTACGGCGTCGAGGAGACCATCGGGATGAACCTCGGCGGGACGGTCGAGGCGGGCGACGCGTACCTGACGATGCATCGGGCCGATCATACCAACGGGTTCGACACCGATTACGCCGCCAGCGGCGACATGCCCGCGGGATATGTCGTTAGCGACGGGCTGCCGAGCAACCTCGAGGACCAGGAGGTCGAATCCTTCTATCACGCCGGCGACACCGGCCTGATGACGGAAATGCGTGAGGTGATCGGACCGTATCTCCAGCCCGATGCTGCCGCGGTTCCGATCGGTGATCACTTCACCATGGGTCCGTGGCAGGCGGCGATCGCGGTCGACTGGCTCGACGTTGACGTGGCCTTCCCGATGCACTACGACACGTTCCCCCCGATCGAACAGGACCCCGTAGACTTCGCCCGCGAGGTC
Source organism: uncultured Halobacteriales archaeon (assembly GCA_964404815.1). Classification (GTDB taxonomy): domain Archaea; phylum Halobacteriota; class Halobacteria; order Halobacteriales; family Hikarchaeaceae; genus CAYOLR01. Next base: position 3,714 of record CAYOLR010000013.1, on the reverse strand, counting down.
GAGGCCACGGGCGCTGATGCCGAGGTCGTGGCACTGGCGGCGGACGACCCCTACGACCTCTCGGAAGCCCTCTATTACTGATCGGTCCAGGAGGACAATCTTGTTAATCGCCCCGGGTGTACCCTAACAAGCATGCCCGTACGAACATCCGAAGCCACCTGGGAGGGCGACCTCCGCGGCGGTACCGGCTCGATGGCGATCGGCGACGGCGTCTATCAGGGCGCCTATAGCTTCGCCTCCCGGTTCCAGGAGGGTGAAGGCACCAATCCCGAAGAACTGATCGCGGCGGCCCACGCCGGGTGTTTCGCAATGGCGCTCGCGAACGGCCTGGCCGAGGACGGGTTCGACCCGCAGCGCGTCCACGCAAAGGCCAGCGTCCATCTCGAGGACCTGGCGATCACGAAGAGCGTCCTCGAGGTCGAGGCGGAGATCCCGGATATCACGGAGGAGGAGTTCCTCGAAGCCGTGGCCGACGCCGAGGTCAACTGTCCGGTATCGCAGGCCCTCGACATCGAAATCGAGTCCCACGCGACATTGCTCTAGCCACCGCGATCGCGGGCCGGCTGGGAAACCCTCATACCGACGGTCGCCTAACCGACGTACATGCCCGAGCGCGCCTGGCAGGACATGATCGTCGGCGACCGGATGGAGGTGGACCAGGACTTCGAGGAGCGCATCCGCCAGTCGCAGTTCTCCCGGCAGGAATGGAGCCTCATCATGACGGCCATCGAGCTCGAGATCGAGGGGTCCGGGGAGGACGCCCGCCTCGTCGCCGATACCAGCCAGGTGGAGGCTATCCTGCCGGAGCTCGACCGGATGAAGTCGGAAAACCCCATGATGGGTTCGGAATCCTCCGGCGGCTTTCTCGATTCGCTCAAGTCATCGTTGGGGCTCGGCGGGGGCGTCGACCAGGGCACTCTCGACGAGGCCGAGGCACTCGCGACCGATTACGCCACCGCCCTCCAGGAACACCTCGAAGAGAACGGCAAGTGGACGCTCGTGCGCGGCCGGGACTAACGGCCGTCGAGGGCGGACACCCCCGACCGCCCGACTCGGGGTTTTCGAGCCCGGTTACAGCCGATCCAATACCGCCGCCGTCACGTCCTCGGTCCCGGCCGACCCTCCGAGGTCGGGCGTCTTGGGCCCGTCGGCCAACGTGATCTCCGTGGCCCGCCGTACCCGACGGGCGCCGTCATCCATCCCCAGGAACTCCAACAGCATCGCCGCCGAGAGGAAGGCCGCGCTCGGGTTGGCGACGCCCTCGCCGGCGATGTCCGGGGCACACCCGTGGACCGGTTCGAAGATCCCGTTGTCGGAGCCGACGTTCGCACTGGGCAACAACCCGAGGCCACCGACGAGGCCGGCGGCCAAGTCCGAGAGGACGTCCCCCGCGAGGTTCGGCGCGACGATCACGTCGAACCGCTCCGGCTCCATGGCGAGGAACATCGCCAGCGCGTCCATGATCACGGAATCGGTCGGAACACCGCGATCG
>CAYOLR010000013.1:0-2202 GCA_964404815.1 uncultured Halobacteriales archaeon | reverse complement strand
AACAGGCCGTCGGTCTCGCGCATCACGTTGTCCTTGTGGGTCACGGTGAAGCCGTCGTAGCCCTCCTCCCGGACGAACTCGCAGGCGAACTCGGCCAATCGCCGCGACGCCCGTCGGGTCACCAGCCGAGTGAGGGTGGCGACGTCCTCGGTGAGCCGCGACTCGATGCCCGCGTAGACGCCCTCGGTGTTCTCCCGGAGGATCACGAGATCGGTCCCGGGCTGGACGGCCGACACACCGGGATAGGCCCGGGCGGGACGCACGTTGACGAACGAGTCGACCTCGTGTCTGAGGGGGATGATCACGTCCGCCGAGGTCTCGCCGGTCGCGCCGAACAGCGTCGCGTCGGCGTGGGCGACGATCTCACGGGTCCGATCCGGGAGGGCCGTGCCCGTCCGTTCCTTGACGGCATCACCCGCCTCGGCTTCGAGGAACTCGATATCGAGGTCCAGCGCCGCGATGACACGGCGGGCGGCCGGGGTGACCTCGTGGCCGATCCCGTCGCCGGGGATGACCGCTACCTCAACCATCGATGTACGGGAGCGACGCGGCCGTTGCCCGCACTTCGGCCGCGTTGGACCGAAGGAGCGCGGTGGTGTCCCAGATCCCGTCGACCAGGGCCTTTCGCTGCCCCTCGTCCACCTCGGCGTCGACCGTCGTGTCATCGTACCGGACCTGTTCGGCCGCAACGTCCACCGCGATCTCGGCCGACGGGTTCGCCTCGATGAAATCCTGGAGGATGGTCGCCTGCTCGTGATCGACTTCGACCGTGGGGATCCCGAGCGCGAGGCAGTTCCCCGCGAAGATCTCGGCGAAGCTCTCGCCGACGATGGCGTCGATCCCCCACCGCATCAGCGCCTGGGGGGCATGTTCGCGGGAGGAGCCACACCCGAAGTTCGCGTTCACGACGAGGATCGAGGCATCCTGGTACTGTGGTTCGTTGAAGGGGTGGTCCTTCTGCCCGCGGTCGTCGTCGAACCGCTGGTCGTAGAACACCTGGTCGCCCAACCGTTCGAACGTGATCGCCTTGAGGAACCGCGCCGGAATGATCTGGTCCGTATCGATGTCGTTCCCGCGGACCGGGATGCCGGGGCCGGAGACCCGCTCGATGGTCTCGACCTCGGTCATGCGACGGTCACCCCCTTCTGGAGGTCTCGAACGTCAGTGACTTCGCCGCGGATGGCCGCCGCGGCGACCATCGTCGGGCTCATCAGCACGGTCCGGCCGTCTTTCGACCCCTGTCGGCCGACAAAGTTCCGGTTCGACGAGCTGGCGCTGGTCTGCCCGGCCTCGAGCTGGTCCTCGTTCATCCCGAGGCACATCGAGCACCCGGCGTTCCGCCACTCGAACCCGGCCTCGGTGAACACCTCGTGGAGCCCCTCGGCCTCGGCGGCCGCCTTGACCTGCTGGCTCCCGGGCACGACGAGCCCCCGGACTGACTCGTGGACGGTCCGCCCCTCCACGATCGCGGCGGCGGCCCGGAGGTCCTGCAGCCGCGCGTTCGTACACGACCCGATGAAGGCCACGTCGATGGGATAGCCCGCCATCGTCTCGCCGGGCTCGACCCCCATGTGGGCCATGCCCCGTTCGGCCGGTTCGCGCTTGTCCTCCGGGAGGTCGGCCAGGGCGGGGATCGGCTCGGTGATCCCGATCGCCTGCCCGGGCGTCGTCCCCCACGTGACCATCGGCTCGATCTCCGACGCGTCGAAGGTCACGACGTCATCGTAGTCGGCGTCGGGGTCGGATTTGATCGACTCCCAGTACGCCTGCCGTTCGTCGAAGGCCGCACCCTCTGGGACGTACTTGCGCCCTTGGAGCCAGTCGTAGGTCGTCTCGTCGGGGTTCACGTAGCCGGCCCGGGCACCGCCTTCGATCGACATGTTGCAGATGCTCATCCGGCCTTCCATGTCGAGGGCTTCGATGGCCTCGCCGGCGTATTCGTAGACGTAGCCGACGCCGCCGTCGACCCCCAGCTTTCGAATGATCGTCAGGATGACGTCCTTGGCCGTGACCCCGTCGCCAAGCTCGCCGTCGACCTGGATCTTGCGGACGTCGAGCTTGTCCATCGCGAGCGTCTGGGTGGCGAAGACGTCGCGCATCTGGCTCGTCCCGATCCCGAACGCGAGTGCGCCGAAGGCGCCGTGGGTCGACGTGTGGCTGTCGCCACACACGACCGTCATCCCGGGCTGGGTCAGCCCCAGC
>CAYOLR010000012.1:11978-25633 GCA_964404815.1 uncultured Halobacteriales archaeon | reverse complement strand
ACCGGAGGCCTTGGATTCCGTCCGCTTGGACGCGATGGCGTCGATCTCGTCGAAGAAAATGATCGCCCGTTCGTGATCCTCGGCGAGTTGGAACAGGTCGCGAACGAGTCTGGAGCCCTCGCCGATGAACTTGTGGACGAGCTCCGACCCGGCCATCTTGATGAACGTCGCGTCGGTCTGGTTGGCGACGGCCTTGGCCATCATGGTCTTGCCCGTGCCCGGGGGCCCGTGGAGAAGGACGCCCGACGGCGGTTCGATGCCGACCTCCGAGTAGGCGTCGGGGTTTTCGAGGGGGATCTCGACCGCCTCCCGAAGGTCGCGGATCTCGTCTTCGAGCCCGCCGATGTCCTCGTACTGGACGCCCGGCGAGTCCGTGACCTCCATGGCCTGGGCGCGGGCGTCGGTTTCGTCGCCCAGGATCGTCTGGACGCTGAAGGAGTCGTTGACGGCCACGCGCGCCCCCGCCTCGAGGTCGTCTTCGAGCTGGGCGGAGACCTCGGTCAGGACCTCCTGGTTGTTCCCGTGTTGTTTGACGACGACCTCGCCGTCGAGGCGTTCCTCGACCGTTGCGACGTACAGCGAGGACGTTTTGAGGGTCTCGTTCTCACGCTGGAGCTGATCCACCTCGTCGCGGAGCTCCTCGCGGCGCTCGATGGCGCTGTCGAGGCGATCGTTGAGTTCCTCGTGCACGTTGAGAATGCGAACGTAGTGCTCGCGGAGGGCGTTCAGCCGCTCCGCATCGGACATGCTCGGGTCGAGATCGATCGTGGGACGATCGGGGATCGACGGGCTGCGCGACATCTGGTCGAATCGACGTAGGGACCCGTCCCTAAATGTGCTTTATGGGTGGCCGCTCAGTCGATGAGCGAGGCGATCTCGTCGAGATACTGGCCGTAGACGGTGATCGCCCGCTCGATGGGGGCCGACGTCGCCATGTCGACGCCCGCCTCGCTGAGAAGCTCCAGGGGGTACTCCCGGGAGCCGCGTTTCAGGAAGTCGAGATAGCGGTCGGCCGCAGGCTGGCCCTCCTCGAGGATGTCGCTCACGATCGCGACAGCTGCGCTGATCCCGGTCGCGTACTGATAGACGTAGTAATTGTAGTAAAAGTGAGGTATTCGCATCCACTCGCTGGCGATGTGGTCGTCGATGACGGCCGGCTCGTAGAACTCCGTTTTCAACTCCCGGTAGGTCTCGTCGAAGGCGTCCGGCGTGAGCGCCTCGCCCGCCTCGCTTAACGTGTGGATCTCGTGTTCGAAGTCGGCGAACATGGTCTGGCGGAACAACGTCGACCGGAAGCGCTCGAGGTACTCGTTGAGAACGTGGCGACGGAAGCGTTCGTCGTCGACGACGTCGATGAGGTGTTCGGTCAGGAGAGTCTCGTTGACCGTGGAGGCGACCTCCGCGGTGAAGATGTCGTAGTCGGAGTAGACGTAGGGCTGGTGTTCGCTCGTGTATTCGGAGTGGAGGGAGTGGCCGAGTTCATGGGCCAGCGTGAACATCGAGGTGATCTCCTCCTGGTAATTCATCAGAATGAACGGCTGGGTGTCGTAGGTGCCCCCGGAGTAGGCTCCTGATTGCTTGCCGCGGTTCTCGTAGACGTCGACCCAGCTGGATTCGAGGCCTTCGGCGACGCGTGATTGGTACGCCTCGCCGAGGGGTGCCATCGCCTCGACCACGTACTCTCTCGCCTGCTCATAGGGGACGTCGGGGCTCTCGGATTCGGTCATCGGCATGTAGACGTCCCACATCTGGAGGTCGTCGACGCCGAGGCTGCGCTGTTTGAGCTCGACGTGGCGGTGGAGGGTGTCGAGATGGTGTCTGACGGTATCGACCAGCGTGTCGTAAACCTCGACTGGGATGTTCGGGCCGTCGAGGGCGGCCTCGCGGGCGGTGTCGTAGTTCCGGGCCCGGGCGAGCTTCACCTGTGTCTTGACCGCGTTCTTGAGCGTCGAGCCTACCGTGTTGCGCACGTCGTTGAGCTCCTCGAAGAACGACTCGTGGACGGTCCGCCGGAAATAGCGGTCCGGGTCCTTGAGCAGGTTCGTGAAGTTGGATTGGGTGATCTCGACGTCCTCGCCGTCCGGTCGCTCGACGGTGGGAAAGGTCAGGTCCGCGTTGAGCAGCCGGTTGTACGCTTCCCCGGAGGCCGAGAGGACCTCGCCGAGGTCGGAGAGGAGGGCCTCGACCTCGGCCGACCGGGTGTGGGGCTTCATCCGGATGACGTCGTGGAGGTAGTGATCATAAACCTCGAGGCCGTCCGTGGCCGCGATCATCACGTCCAGGTTGTCCCGGGACAGCGATTGGATCTCCGGTTCGATGAAGCTGGCCGCCGCATCGGCCTCCGAGGAGAGCGACTGGGCGCGCGCGGACAAGGCCTGGTAGTGCTGGTTCCGGGTGTCCTCATCGGAACGCATCCGGGCGTAAGCGACGACCGTCGAGACGGTCCGCATGATGTCGTCTCGCAGTTCGAGAACGTCCAGGAGCGTCGCCCCGTCCTCGGTCGCCTGCCCTTCGTACCGCCGTAGTTCGTCGAGCCGTTCTTGCACGTCCGCGTAGGCGGCCTCCCAGTCCTCATCGGTGGCGTAGATGCTCTCGAGGTCCCACTTGTATTCCTCGTCGAGTTCCGACCGCTCTGGCACCGAACTCATGGCCCGGTGTATCGCGAGAGGGGGGTAAGACCTGTCGATTCGGGTGGCTAGCCAACCGGACCGGGACTCGAGGTCCACATATATGGTGTAGCTGCGGATGCCGTCCTCCACCGGGACCGGCGCATTGCGCAGGAGGAAGGGTCGTGGACCGTCGGGCGTCCGTCGAACGAATCGGTTGGCTAGGGGCTCGCCCACGATCACCCGCTGGTTCGGGCGGGCGGCTTCTGACCGCCGTTCGCTCGGGACCACCAGCTCAGCGAACGATAGCCCCAGGATGTCTTCGACGTCGATGTCGAACACTCGCCCGAACGCGGGGTTGAGGCCGCGGATGTGGGGTCATCGCTGTCGAACTCGTATTCGACCACGGGAGCAGGCAGCCGGCGGAAGAGGACCGAGAGCCGGTTCCGTTCGTTCTTCAGCTGGGTTTCGCGGTCTCGCCGGTTAGTGCTGTCCCGAAAATACACCGAGATGCAGGGTTCGAGCGGGAACTGACGGATTTCGGACCAGGGTCAAGCGGCTCGAAGACCGCCTCGACATGCGGCGTTTCACCGGCATCCATGGCCGCACGGAGCGCAGCTTCGCTCGCCGTCCCGTGGAGCTCGGGAAATACCTCCCAGAGGGTGCGCCCGATGAGGTCGATAGCGGAACGACGGAGGAGCTCCTCAGCATGGGGGGGTGACCTCAGTGTACCGCCAGTCCGTGTCGAAGGCAACGAAGGCGTCGCTGACCCGCTCAAAGATGCTCCGAATGCGGGTCGCTTGGACCTCGGCATCACGCATCGCCTGATAACCCGGTAGGAGGTTCTCGATCCGGTTGGCGAGGGGGGCGAACTGCTTCGGATCGGTCGATTTCTGCATGGAGTCCGATACATCCGGTGTGATGGCGTCGCTGGCGACTTGCTGGCTGCCCTTGGTCTTGAAGAGGATGAACGGGAGATCGGGCCAGTCCTCGCGAACTGCCGCAAGGAACTCCACGCCGTTCCGCCCGAGCATGTCGTAATCGCTGACGATGCAGTCGAACCCTGAGTCCTAATCACGATTGTGGCGTGGATTGCCGGCCGATCGCCACCCGGGGGCTTTAGACCGAGCGGTCCCCCACATTCCCGTCATGGACGAGACGGCGGAGCGCGCCATCGGGCACGCCTGGCGAGATGACCGTGCCTGGCGGGTCCTGACGGCGCTTGCTGAACTCGACGATCGATTCGGTGGCCACCCGGGCGAACATGAGGCTGCATCGCGCGTCGCAGACGAACTCGACTCGATCGGACTCCGAGAGGTTACCCTCGACCCGTTCGACCTCACTCGCTGGGACCGTGGGGCGGCCCGTCTCCAGGTACTCGAGCCCGCCGACCGGGAGTTCCAGGCCGTCGGACTCCCGTACTCACCGTCAGGGACGGTTCAGGCCAGGCTCGTCGACGTCGGCGGCGCCACGGTCGAGGAGGTCGAAGCGGCGGACCTTGACGGGAAGGTCGCGCTGGTCAGCACTACCTCCCCGCAGTCCGACACCCGGTTCGTCCACCGGATGGAGAAGTACGGACACGTCGTCGATGCCGGGGCGGCCGGGTTCGTCTTCCACAACCACGTCCCCGGCCAGCTTCCGCCGACGGGAGCTCTCCGGTTCGGCGTCGCCGGGGAGATCCCGGGAATCGGCGTCAGCAAGGAAACGGGCGGCTGGCTCGTCGAATACGCCGATCGCTGGGGCGTCGTCGAACTCGATGTCGAGGCCGAGACCGCCGCCGGCACCAGCCGGAACGTTCACGGCGTCATGGGGCCGGAGACGACCGACGAGATCCTGCTACTCGCCCATCACGACGCCCACGACGTGGCCGAAGGGGCGCTCGACAACGCGTGTGGCGTGGCCGTGGTCGTCACGGCCGCCGGGATCCTCTCGGAGTTTTCGCTCGACACACGGGTCCGCGTCGCCACGGTTGGCTGCGAGGAGATCGGCCTTCTGGGCGCGAAGGCGCTCGCCGACTCGCTCGACCTCGACCAGATCAGGGCGGTTGTCAACGTCGACGGAGCCGGCCGATTCCGCGACATGAAGGCCTTCCATCACGGCTCGGCGTACATGGTCGACCTCATCGAACGGGTCGTCGAGCGGTCCGGCCACCCGATCACGCTCGAGGATGAGATCCACCCCTACAGCGATCACTGGCCGTTCGTCAACCGGGGCGTGCCCGCGGTCCAACTGCACTCCGAAAGTGGCGAAATCGGCCGGGGCTGGGGCCATACAGCGGCAGATACCCGGGACAAGGTCGACGAGCGGAACCTCCGCTCCCACGCCATTCTGACGGCGCTGTTCGTCCACGCCCTCTCGACGGCCGAGGCGATCCCCCGGCTGGACCTGGCGGAGATCGCGGCCAGCCTCAAGGAGAACGGGTTCGAGTCCGGGATGCGGGCCGGCGGGATCTGGCCGGACGACTGGTGAGCAGCTAGCCCAGCTGGTTGGTAACGGTTCCAGCGACTCGGGATCGCGTCGCCTGTTCGATACGTCGGGTCTCGAACCACTCCCTGGCGTCTCGCCGGGCGTCATTGTCGATCGAAAACTCGCGGTCGTAGTCCACCGCTGTCAGCACGAGCGGATAGGGTGGGGCGGGGGCTACCCCGTCGGGCCCGTCGAGAGGCACATCCGAGAGGACACGCTCGACGGCGTCGAGGGGTCTCGTGCCGACGGTGATCTCATGGACGAGCGTTACCACCCGGCGAACCAGCTGCCGGGCGAAGCCGTCACCGGTCACGGTTAGGTCGAGGTAGGGACCCTCCCGTGTCAGATCGATCTCGAGTCGTCTGACAGTTCCTGACTCGTCGGGCGTGAGGTTGTGGAAGTTATGTTCGCCGCTCAGTTCGTCTGCGGCCTCGGCGGCCAGCGCGTCATCCGCGTCGGGGGCGTAAAGGTGATAGGTGTACTCGCGGCGCGTCGGCGAAAGCCCGGCGTGGAACCCCGCTGGGACGTCGGCCGACGCCCATGTCCAGACCGAACGCGGTAATTCGGGATTGAGCGCTCTTGGCGTACACCAGTCCGGGCAGTCGAAGGCCACCGTCTGGGCGACGGCCGAGACGCCCGCATCGGTACGGCCGGCCGCCGAGTAATTCGTGGGTTCGTTCGTACAGACGTCGAGGGCCCGGAGTGCATCGAAGAGGGCGTCCTCGATCGTGGGAACATCCGGTTGGCGCTGAAAGCCGTGGTAGGGGCGGCCGTCGTAAGCCAGTCGGAAGGCGCGCACGATTCAGGCGAAATCGTCGTAGGTCGGCCGGTCACGGTCGCCGGGAAAGTCGACGAGCGGGACTTGGACCTGGTCGCCCGATCGCATGTCCTTGATCGTAATCTGGTCGTTTTCGAGGTCCCGCTCGCCGACGATGACGACCGTCTCGGCATTAATCGAGTCGGCGTAGTCGAGCTGGCTCCCGAAGCTCCGGTCTGACACATCGGTCTCGACGACGTTCCCACGATTCCGGAGCGCGGTCGTAATGTCGGCCGCGACCGGCCGGGTGTCGCCAACCCGGAGGACGTAGTAGTCCGTAACGGCCGTCTCCTCCGGCCAAACGCCTGCGCGCTGCAGCAATAGCGACAGCGGAGCAAGCCCGGGAGCGACGCCGACGGCCGGCGTCGGGTGCCCACCGAGGCTCTCGATCAGTTCGTCGTAGCGACCCCCGCCGAAGACCGCTCGCCTGATCTCGCCGGTATCGTCGAAGCACTCGAAGACGACCCCAGTGTAGTAATCAAGGCCGCGGGCGGTTTCGAGCGAGAGAGAGCAGTCCTCCCGAACGCCGAGGTCTTCGGCCACCGCGAGGACGGCCTGAAGGTTCTCCACAGCCGCCTTTACCCGGTCCGTGTCAGCGAAGTCGACGAGCTTGTGGAGGCCGTTCTCGTCGACGTCGAGCAGGTCGTCGAAGGTTTCCGCCTGGTCGGAGGTCAGACCCGCCTCGACGAGGAGGTCGTGATACTCCTCGCGGTCGATCTTCTCGCTCTTGTCGACGGCACGGATCGCGTCGCGGGTATCGACAGCATCGCCGAAGGACTCGAGGAGCCCCCCGAGGATGTCGCGGTGAGAGACCCGGAACGTGAAGTCGTCGCTCGTCAGTCCGAGGTCGGTCAACGCGTCGGCGGCATAGGCGAGGATCTCGCCGTCAGCAGCCGGTTCGGCCGAACCGATGATATCGACGTTGACCTGGTAGAACTCCCGGAAGCGTGCCTGCTGAGGTTCCTCATACCGCCAGAACGGGCGCGTCGAGTACCACTTCATGGGCTTGGTCAACGCCTGGCCGCGGTCGACCACCATTCGGGCGATCGTGGGCGTGAGCTCAGGGGTGAGCGCGACCTCCCGGTCGCCGTGATCCGTGAAGTGATAGAGCTCGTCGACGATGTCCGGGCCGCTCTTGTCGATATAGAGCTGGGTCCGCTCGAGGGCGGGGGTTCCCACCTCGCGGAATCCGTAGCGACGAGCCGTCGCCTCCATCGTGTCGATGACGGCCCGCCGGGCCCACATCTCGCCGGGGAAGAAGTCACGAAAGCCCTTGAGGCGGTCGTACATGGGTGGCGGTTCCGGCCGGTCGCGCTTGAAAGCTTCCGTTCACCCGCCGTCTGGCGGCGAATCGATTGGTGTGGCCTCAATGCCTACACGTCTTGACGACTAGAATATCCGATAGATCCTGCCGATGCTGACTCGCGCGTTCAGTGGTCGCCTCTCCCCGTCAGCCTCTTCGGAGGTGCGGTATTGTTCGGGCTCGGAGCCCAGTCCGCCGTCGACATCGATCCGCTCAGCATCCACGTTTTCGAGAGGGCTATCCCGGTACTTCTGGGGCTGTCGGCCTGGCACATCAATGGGAGGGTGCGCTACGAAGGCTTCTGTGCCGACGATCGGAACCGAGCTTCAAGTACGGTCGTCGGGCTCACAGGGCTGTCGGGACTGGCAGTCTGGCTCGCGATCCTCCAGCGCCTAATGGGGTCAGCGGCGTTTGATGTCGAAGCTCTTCGACTCAGGCGACATCTCGCGAAGGAGCTCCTTCATCTGCTCTTCATTGATCTTCTCGCCCAGCCGACCGCTCTGGGCGAGGGCGACCATCTGCTGTTCGACCTGCTCGCCAAAGTCCGGCTTGCTCATCTTCACCGTGTTGAGCCGTTTTCGGGCACCGTCGGTGAGGTACTGTCGGAGCATAGCCTGTTTCTGCGCTTCGGCCTGCTGGCGGGCCTGCTCCTGGGCCTCCTCGCTCTGGCCCTCCTGCTGCTGTTCTTGGAGCTCCTTGAGCCGCTCCTCGCGGATTTCGTCGAGTTCGTCCTCTTGGCCACTCATGGTAATGGGGAATTCCGGTTCGGCCAGTAAAACGGTTGCGTCCGAGTCAGGCGTAGCGTTCGAGGTCCGGCCGGTCGAGATCCTCGAGAACGTCGCCGGCAGTCTCGTCGAGGAAGCTCCGGCCCTCGGGCGTCACCTGTCGGCCACGGTCGCCGGGCGCCTCGTCGACGAAGCCGGCCTGCTGGAGCTGTTGGAGGATGGTCCGGATGATCTTGCCGCTGGCGTCCGTGCGGTGGATCGGGCGAGCGCCATAGCGGTTCGAGCCCTCCTTGCCGTCGCCGTACCGGGTGGTGAGCCGGTCGACGCCGACGGGGCCGTCCATCGCCACCGTTCGAAAGACGCTGGCAGCGCGGCGATGCCAGAAGTCCTCCTGTTCGGGCGGAAGTTCGCGATCCGCCCCGGACTTTACATGGGTCGCCCAGTCGGGCGCCTCGATGTGGTCCGTAAGCCGCACGGCGAGTTCCTCGATGAACTCCTCCGGGGGCACGTCGTAAAGGGTAACCATGGCCGTGTATTCCCCGGTTCGCCGTTTAAACTCGTCGTTGTGGTACGGACGAGACGTTTTTTCCGGCCACCCGTGAAAGGGCCGGTATGGACGAACGGGCGGCGCTGCGGCTGCTCGCGGCCGACCTCGATCCGGCCGGTGACGACGCCGCGGTTATCGACGACCTGGTGTTGACGATCGACATGCTCCACGAGTCGGCCGACTTCCCCGAGGGGACGACCCACTACACCGCCGGCTGGCGGGCCGTCGGGGCGTCGCTCTCCGATATCGCGGCGATGGGTGCCGACCCGGCCGGTGCCGTGGCTGTCTACGCCGTCCCGTCGTTCGTGCCCGACCTGCTGGAGTCGTTTGTCAGTGGTGCCAGCGCGGTGTGCGAACGCGTCGGGACCGACTACGTGGGCGGCGACCTCGACCACCACGACGAGTTCACGGTGGTCTCGGCCGCGGTCGGCCACGCCGAGAACCCGATCTACCGCCGCGGGGCGGTCCCCGGGGACGTGGTCTGCGTTACCGGGACCCTCGGACGGACAGCCGCCGCCCTCCAGCTGTTCGAGCGGGGCGAGTCGGCGGCGGCGAACGAGCTGTTCCAATTCGAGCCACGGGTCGCAGCCGGGCGGGCAATCGCTCCCTATTCGACGGCGATGATGGACTCAAGCGACGGGCTGGCCCGCTCGCTCCATCAACTCGCCGAGGCGAGCGACTGCGGCTTCTCGATCGAGTCGGACGCGCTCCCGATCGACGGGCAGGTCGGCGAGGTCTCGGCCGACTGGACCGAGGCGCTGGAGCGGGGCATCTTCGTCGGAGAGGACTTCGAGCTGGTGTTCACCGTCGCCGAACCGAACGTCGAGCCCGCAAGGGCGGCCTGTCCGGTGCCGCTCTCCGTTGTCGGCGAGGTCACGAGTAGGGGGGTCGAAATGGACGGCGAACCCCTCGCGGACCGCGGCTACACACACTAGGTGACGATCTGGATCGGGACGGGTGTGAAACAGAGCAGCCCTAGGATCAGCGTGAGGACGCCGACGGCCTTACGCGGGAGATCGAGTTCCTCTTCGTGGACCGGCCGGGCAGGACCGGCGTAGGCCAGGACCAGCGCGAGCAGGCCCCAGAACACCCAGATACCGACCGCGCTGCCGACGTCTCGGAGATAGTAAAGATACCCGGCGAGCCCGAACATGACGCCCGGGATGATCGCCGCGACCGTCGTCTGGCGTTCGCCGAGGACGGCGCGGACGATGTGGCCGCCGTCGAGTTGGCCGACGGGAAGGAGGTTGAGGAAGGTCACGAACATGCCGACCCACCCGCCGAAGACCACGGGGTTCATCGCGAGCGAGGGGTCCTCGTAGCCCAACGGCTGGCCGGTGGCCCAGGCGATGCCACGGAACAGCGGCGGGTACCCGAACTGGACCTCGTAGGTATTGGCGCTCGTGAGCACCCAGTCGGGAACGGCAATCGGTGGCAACGACAGCCCGATGGCCGTGACGGCGATCGTGGCCACGAGCCCGGCGATCGGACCGGCAACGCCGATATCGAACAGCGCCTTCCGATTCGGCATCTGGCCCTTCATCTTGATGACGGCGCCCATCGTGCCAATGATGGTTGGCATCGGGAGGAAATAGGGGAGCGAGGCTTCGACGTTGTGGTAACGGCTCATGACGTAATGGCCAAGCTCGTGGATGCCGAGCACACCGAGGACGGCGAGGGCGAACGGCCAGGCGGTCGTCACCGCCTCCACCGGGTTGCTCAGGGGATTTTGTACGTAATACCACGTCGACCCCGCCCAGAGCGTCGAGATAACGGTTGCAACCGCCAGGATCACATTCGTCCAGGGGATTCCGTCGACGCCGACGTTGATCGGCTCGGCAACGAGGACGTGTTCGCCCCTCTGCCGCGTCAGCTTGACCTCGAGGCCCCGGTCCCGAAAGGGCTGCCAGAGGTGCTGCATGAGGGCCTCCCGGGGGACTAAGGGTTCCCCGAAATAGAGGATCCGATCGCCATTCTTCCGGGTTTCGTAGACCTGGAAGACGGAATCGATCGCATCTATGGGCGGCCCCACCTCGGGCGGGTCGATGTCATCCATCGGCGAGGGGTTTGTGATCAGCGTGTATAAATCCTCTAATGGACTGGCGGCACGGTGGTTCGGAACCCGAGAATACCATCGTCTGTCGGGATCAGTACGTGACAGGCGACGGAAAATGCCCTCCCGGACCCGTAACTGGGCCGAGTTCAGACCGGTCGCTCGAACCAGCAGGCGAAACCTGTCGGTCAGAGGTATTCTGGACACGGTGCCTCCCACCCGTCAAGGCGAGATGCACCGAGGTGGATACAGTGGGACGCTTCGGCGTGGAGGGCCGAACGATTCGACGACTATGCCGGCGCGACGCGCCACGTCGTGGCGCTCGTGTACGACCACTTCTCGATCTCGAGCTCCGATACCGAATTCTGGAGCTTCACCATCAACGCGCCGATCTCTTTCGGGGAGAGACCGACGTCGTCGGCGATGAACTTGCTCTTGAAGTAGATCTCACTGTCCGATGCCTTCTGCGCGAGATAGCGCTTCAGGCGCTCTTCTTTCGTGTCAGCGGAGGGTTGGGCGGTCTGGCTCATCGCAAACTTGCATAGGAGAGTCAGCCCCATATAAAGGCAAGTTCGCTAGCCTAATTTCGGGTCGATTTACCGTAATCAGGACGTTTTACGATGTTTCACGAAACGACGAGAGGTTTTTAAACGTTTTATTCTGTTAGCATGATCTTTATTTAGTATCGGGGGTAAAAGAATAAAATGTGTGACGGTCAGGCGACAGCCGACCACGATTTGAGGTAAAATTTGGTGGTTTCTGGGCCGTACCGAGACGGATCAGGAGCGATCGTGAACCCAGAACTCCTCCTCGACCGTGACCTCTTTTTTAAATATTGGTACCTCGGCTTTGAGTCGGTTGATGCCGTCCTCGACCGTCCGGAAGGCCTCCTCGCGGTGACCCGCGAGCACGACGACGAACACGATGTCCCGGCCGGAGGGAATGACGCCTGTGCGATGGTGGAGCCGGACGTCCTGGACCCCCTCGCGGGCGCCGAGTTGGGCCTCCAAGTCGGCCAGCCGGTCCTCGGCAACCCCCTCGTACTTCTCGAACTCGAGGCGGGTAGTCGGCCGGTCGTCCGGAGCGTCGCGTTTGCGAACGCGGCCGGTGAACGTCGCGATGGCCCCGGCGCGGTCGGCGTCCGGCGACCGCTTGACCTCGGCCACGAGCGATTCGAGAGTGACGTGGGGCTCGATGTCCTCGAGCGCTTTGAGAACAGCCTCGGCCGTCACGGCTTCCGGGCTATCGACGGAAAGTAACGTCTCTCCCTCGAACTCGGTGGCACCCACAACGACGTGGGGGATCCGGGCCCGGGGGAAACCCGTGACCACCGCGTAGTCGTAGTTTGGGGCGATCCGATCGAGTACGGCCGTGAGATCCGTCTTCGCTCCGCGGGCAGTCCATGCACCGTCCTCCGTCACGTGAACCTCCATATCGCCGGTGTCGGGCGGCTCCGCGGTCGCCTTCTTCACTGTCGCGACCGAGCCCTCGGCCGCCAGTGCCTCGACCAAGCGCACCCGGAGAGCGGACTCGGCATTCGCCTCCGCCGCGACGAGTCCGACCGTATACATACCCTAATCCTCGGCTTTCGGGCGCTTGTATGCTTCGCCCGAGTGTGAACGCTTATGACCGCGACGGGGGTAGCCCGGCGTGATGAAAGTGGTCGTATCGGTCGGCGGGAGCGTGTTCGCGCCCGATCTCTCGCCGACGCGGATCCGTGCACACGCCGGGGCGATTGAGACCCTCCGTGAGGCCGGCTGGTCAACCGGCGTCGTGATAGGGGGCGGCGGCGTCGCCCGGGATTACATCGGGTCTGCCCGCGAGCTGGGCGCCAACGAGATGCAGCTCGACTACCTGGGAATCGCCGTTACCCGCCTGAACGCCCGGTTGCTGATCGCCGCGCTGGGCGAGACGGCCGCCCCGAGCCCACCGCTGGACTACGAAGCGGCCGGGGCCGCACTCCACCGCGGTGACGTTGCGGTAATGGGCGGGGTCGCCCCCGGGCAGACCACCGATGCCGTGAGCGCCGCCTTCGCGGAATACGTCAACGCCGACGTGCTCGTATTCGCGACAAGCGTCGATGGGGTGTACAGTGCGGACCCGAATGACCAGCCTGACGCGACGAAGTACGACGCGCTGACGCCCGCCGAGCTTGTTGACGTGATCGCCAATATCGAGATGACCGCCGGCGCCGCGGCGCCGGTCGATCTGTTAGCGGCCAAACTGATCGAGCGGGCCGGGCTCCCGACCGTCGTCATCAACGGGACCGATCCGGAGACCATCGTCGAGGCCGTTCTGGATGGCGACTACGCCGGGACGACCATCCTGCCCGACGGCGAAACCGACACCCTCCCCTGGATCGCCGAATGAACGGAACGGCCCATCACGCCTTCTGGGCCGACGAGGTGGCCGACGAGATCGAGGCCAGTGACCCCGACGACCCGATCGTCATCAAGGGCGGCGTATCGCCATCGGGTGTGCCGCACGTCGGTCACTTCAACGAGATTATGCGGGGATATTTCGTCGGCCGCGTACTCCAGGAGCGCGGCCATGAAGTCCGCCAGGTCTTCACCGCCGACGACCGGGACGCCTTGCGCAAACTCCCCCGTCGGCTGGCAGATGCGGATTGGAACCTCGTCGAGCTCGGCGACATCGACGCGGGTGCCTTGGGCCGGAACCTCGGCGTGCCCTACACCGACGTCCCGGACCCCTTCAACGACGGCCACGATTCCTACGGCGAGCACTTCTCGACGCTACTAGCTGAAAGTGCCGACCTGGTGGACGTTCCGATCGAGATGGTCTCGAACACCGAGCTCTACGAGGCAGGGGAATTCGACGCCGCCATCCGGGAGGTGCTCGAAAAGCGAGACCTCGCCAGCGCGGTCCTTTCTGACTACCAGGCCGGCGTCGATGCGGACTACGTCCCGTTCATGGCCCAGTGTTCGGAGTGCAAACGGCTGACGACGGACATCCGGACGATCGACCTCGAGGGCGAGACGGTCGAGTACGCCTGTACCGGGATCGAGGCCGGCGGTCAAGAGATCGATGGCTGCGGCCACGAGGGAACCGCGACCTTTCGCGAGGGCAAGCTCCCGTGGCGTTTCGAGTGGCCCGCCCAATGGAGCGTGCTCGGGGTGG
>CAYOLR010000012.1:2472-11968 GCA_964404815.1 uncultured Halobacteriales archaeon | reverse complement strand
TGGACTTCGAGCCGTTCGGGAAGGACCACGCCGAGGGCTCGTGGCCGAGTGGCGAGCACATCGCCCGCGAGGTATTCGAGATCGAGCCCCCGGTTCCAATGGTCTACGAGTGGTTCACGCTGAATGGGGAGGCGCTGTCGTCGTCGGCCGGTAACATCGTCACGGTTCCCGAGATCCTCGAGCTGATCGAGCCCGAGGTGCTCCGGTATTTCTTCGCGAAGAATCCCCGGAAACAGCGTGACCTCGACCTCTCGCGGGTGAACCAACTGGTGGACGAGTTCGACCGGCTCGAGGCCGTCTACTTCGACGAGGTCGACGCCGATGCGGACCTGACGGCGTTTGCCGATCGTGTTTACCCGTACGTCGTCAATGAGATCCGCGAGGACCGCGTCCGGATCCCGTACACGTTCGCGGCCGTGCTCGGGATGACCGACGACCGCGACCTACGGCTAACGATGGCGCGACGTGAGGGGCATCTTCCCGCGGACGCTCCCGAGTGGGCGATCGATGACGCCATGGGCCGCGTCGAGCGGGCCCGTCGATGGGCTGAGCGGATGGACAACGAGTACAACTACCGGCTGCAGGCCGCGCTACCGGAGACCGAGTTCGACGCCCCGGTCGCAGCGGCCCTCGATCGGCTGGCCGAGGCGGCCGCTGCGGGTGCCGACGGTGACGAGCTCCAGTCGGAGATCTACCGGGCTGCCGAGGCCCGAGGGATCGAGGTCGGCGAGCTGTTCGGGGCCGGCTATGAGTTGTTTCTCGGCCAGCCCCAGGGGCCACGGTTGGGCCCGTTCCTCGCGGCGCTCGATCGGGAATTCGTGGTCGATCGATTGCGACGTGAGGGTTGAGGGATATCCTGCGGGACCGCCACGAGCGGATTCAGGCTCTGGACGAATCCGATCGCGCCATCGATCCAGCCTTTCACCGAGCGATGAGACCGGCCCCGACGCTCTTGATCGTGCCTAGCATGCTGCCGCCGCCGTTGTTCGTGGCACTTGTGTTGGTGCCGTCGACCTCTTTGACCGCCGCGACGACGCGGGTCTCGGCCTGAGGCGTTGGGGTCGGCGGGGTTTTTGGAGCTGAATCAGTTACAGTCTCTTTCCCCCAGGATCGAAACCCGCATTCGAAAACCACAAGACGGGAATCCCCGGGTATCGGATAAGGACTGTCTATGTCTCGTTCCACTCGCCGTGACGCCGCCCGCACCTTCGTCATCGGGCTATGCATGGGCTCGGCGGACGCCGTGCCCGGCGTCTCGGGCGGGACGATCGCGCTCATCGCCGGGATCTACGACCGACTGATCGATGCGGTCGCGGGGCTCACGCCGCGAAATGGACTCCGCCTTCTGCACTCACTCATTCCGCCCGCGGACGTGGAAGGCGCGTGGTCCACTGTCGACCGGATCGACCTCCCCTTTCTCGTCGTATTGGGGATCGGGATCGCAACGGCGATAATACTCGTCAGCCGGGCCGTTCATTATGCCGACACCCACTTCCCGATCGTCCTCTTCGGGTTCTTCTTCGGGTTGATCGCCGCATCCGGGGTCGTCCTCGGCCGACAGATCTCGCTCTCGGGGTCGAAACATCTCGGGGCCGCCCTCGCCGGCTTCCTTATCGCGTTCGTCTTCTCGGGCGATCTCACGATCCTGGGAACGCATTCGCTTCCGCTCACGTTCGTCGCCGGCGCGATCGCGGTTAGCGCCATGATCCTCCCCGGCATCTCTGGCTCACTCATGCTGGTCATCCTCGGGCAGTACACCTTCCTCTCGGGGACGCTGTCGACGTTTACGAGCCGGCTGGCCGGTCTGGTGACAGGGGGCTCCGTTAACCAACTGCTCGGACCCGGAATCACCGTCGTGACCTTTCTCGTCGGCGCCCTCATCGGGCTGCTTACGGTTGCCCGGGTAGTCAATCGTGCCCTCGAGATCGACCGCGAAACCACGCTGATCTTCCTCGTCGCGCTGGTCGTCGGATCGCTCCGGGCGCCCATCGTCGTCATCGGCGTCAGAAAGGGAATCCCGTGGACAGCGGGGACCGTCGGCACTTTCGTGGGGGTCGCCGCCATAGGAGCGATCGTGCTCCTGGTCCTCGATCGGTATGCCGGCGGGATCGACGCTGGGGGTAGCCCTCCACCGCGATAGGTGACCAATTCGGATGCCGACCGCCAGACGGTCAGCTATCGGAGGCGCATCACAAAGAATCCGATAATGATCAATAGCAGAACACCGGCGAGGCTCGGAAGAAGGAGTCCGGAAAATCCCGGCAGGAGACCAGCCGTGTTCGGATCACCCGCTGATTCGTCGTCGGCCGTGGCGGTCCCCTCGGTCGTCACGGTTGGGCTAGCACTCAGAGGCGGGGACGGGCTCGCATTCGAAGCCGGACCGCCGCCACCGGGCGCCACGGTTTGTTGGGTGGTCGTCGGACCGGTGACGTCGGCGGGATTGACGATCGTACCGCGGCGCTCACTGAGCACTGCCGAATCCTTGATCACACGAACGGTGAAACCGTCGTCGAGTTTGGTGTTACTGAGGTCGAATTGAGCCCGCCACGACCGATCCGGGGCGACCGTCACGCTCGTGGATTTCGACCACGAGGCGTCACCCGTTCCGACGAGGTCAACGGTAACCACTGATCGGGGGGCCAGCGTTGTCGTTCCACTGATGACCGCCGATCGACTGCGCGGAGCCTTTATCGGCCCGTCCGCGGTTGGCTCGATGGCGGCCGACGGGGGAACGATTTCGAAGGTTGTTTCGACGTTGTCGGTTCGACCCGGGTCGAGGTACGGATAGCCGGCAAAGCCGGCGGGAGAATCGTAGATGTTGTACCGGGATTGATAGGCCTTAATCCCGGAGAGGGTCATCGTCGCCCGATAAGACGTTCCGGTATCGAGGACGCGACGGGCACCGCGGGCGCCCGTGTCGATAACGAGATAGAGGCTGTCCGACGCGGGATCTGCGACCAGTCGCGTCCAGGAGTGGTCGAGGTCGACCGGCGTCGCCTGCCCGGCGGTCCGGAGTGAGACGTCGAGGCCCTCATCGTCGTTGTCGATGATGCGGTTGACGTCCACGCCGGCGTGAGCGAGGTAGCCGAAGATGCCAGCCACGTCAATCCGGAGAACGATTCGATCGCCCATCGCCACGGTTTGCCGGGGTTCGAGGGACGCGGTGAATGCGGTGAGGTTATCCGCGGCACCGTACTGCACCGGGACGCCATAGGACCGGATCCGGTTCAAGGTGGGGGGACGAAGCATGACGGTGCTGACGTCCAGTTCGTCTCGGACGACGGGTTCGCCGCCGAGCGGGGCCCGGTGATCGCCGTATTCTTTTCGCGTCATCGAGAAATCGGATTCGGCGACGGTGAGGTCCAGGGGCCCCGCGGGAATTGGCGCCGAGCGACCATTGGGCGGCAAGCTGAGGTCCGAACGGAGTTCGTTGAGGTAGTGGGGGTCGACGTGGTCGATGCTCTCGAGTCGATGGCCGGGGCTGTAGCGGGAGGTGTGATCCCGGGGGGACGGATAGTAGTCGACGGCAGCGGGGACGCCAGAGGCCCCCTTGTACAGGCCCGCGTAGCGGGTGTTGACACTGAGATTGACGAACCCATCGCCATTGCCATCCTCGAGTTCCACGATGTCGACGAGCCCCTGGTCACGGCCGCCGACGTGCAGGTAGCAGTGTGAGCAGCGGATGGAGACGTTCACGAGGTCGCCGGCGTCCTCCGATGACTCGACCGAAACGAAGCGGTCGCCCTCGTTTACCTCAAAGGATGTCGTGACCTGCGCGCTCGTGTCGACCGCCTCGAAGTGAAGGGTGTAGGTTCCGGGAGCGAAGCCAACCGGCGAAACGGTCAACCCGTCACCGGGGCGTACACGGAGCAGGAGTTCGTCAGCGGAGCTTCGATCGGAATGGTTCGGCGCGAAATCAGACGGGGAAAACAATGTGGTGAGATTGTTGAAGGACAAGCCGTCACCCGAGACGGCGACCGTGAACGATCCGTCGCGGTTCGAACTCATGTTCACTTTAGAGAACTGCCCGGTGTAGAGCGTCTGGTCCACCCACTCGACGCCCATTTGTTGACGTCTGATTGTCCACGTACTGTTGTCGACCGTGGCCGCCGTGCTCGGATGATCTATGTACCCGACCCCGTCGGCGACGTAAACGGTATCGCCCCGGTACTGGATAACGAACTGTCCGGAGAGCGAGCCGGTGTCGATGATGTAGGTACCGTCGTCCGAGAGGGTGAATTCCCGGACCAGTGAGCCGACGGTCCCCTCGGACACACCCCGAATTTGGAACGTCCGCTCAGTGGCGGAAGCGGTTGCCGGATCGTCAACGATGCGGCTCCCGTCGAACCGGAGCAGCCACCCTTGCCAGTATTCCCCGCCCGATTCGAGCACACGCTCGGTTGGCGCGGCTGGGGATTGCTGACTGACCTGGGCCGTTATTCCAGGGTTAACGGCGGTCGCAGAAGCTGAGAAAACCAAAATGAGCCCGACAAGGCCGACAAGTATTCCGGAGCGCATGGTGGGCGTGTTGTCTCGAATCGGCCATCGGGGAGTTTAAGCTATCGTCCTAAATTTCGAATATTGATAACTAGAGTCGATCGCCAACGGTACCTCCATCTCCTTGGTTTTCGAGGGCAATCCAAACCGCTTTCCACGGTCAGCCCCGATCCTCATTCGAATGGTCTCCACGCTGCAGGGGATCCTGCTGGGCATCGGGGCCTACTGGATCGTGCTGATCTGGTTGCAGCGCGCGGACCGACTCCCTGACGCCCTCAGCACTCAAGGGCCGATCGTCCTGGTGCACACGAAGCGGTTCCGATCCTTGGTGAACCGAATCGCCCGTCCGAAACGGGCTTGGCGGGCCTGGGGGAACTTCGGGATCGGCGTCTTCCTCGTGGTGATGATCGGTTCGTTCGCCTTCCTGTTGTTCGCTGCGTCCGTCACGCTCCGCGATCCCGGCCAGGCCACCGCCGTCAATCAGCCCCGTAACGTCCTCGTGATCCCCGGCGTCAACGACTTCCTCCCGCTGTCGGCCGCCCCGGAAATCGTTTTCGGCCTGCTCGTCGGCCTCGTCCTCCACGAGGGCGGCCACGGTATCATGTCCCGGGTCGGCGATATCGACATCGAATCTATGGGGATTGCCTTGTTTACTATCGTCCCCGTCGCGGCCTTCGTAGAACCGGACGACGAGAGCCGAAAGGCCGCCCCGCGGGGTGATCAGTCGCGGATGTTCGCCGCGGGAGTCACGAACAACTTCGCGATCACTCTCGTGGCCTATATCCTGCTCTTCGGGCCGGTCATCGGGGCGATCGGTGTGGCGCCTGGTGCCGCGGTCGGCGGGTCGTTGCCGGGCTCGGCCGCTGACCGAGCGGGCATCGGCCAGGGTGATCGCATCATCACCATCGAAGGGCAGGCGATCGAGGATAACGCGGCGCTCGAGGCGACCCTGTCGTCGCTCCCGGATCGGGAGGTGGCCGTGGAGGTGGCCGACGGGAGGACCACCAAAACCGTGACCGTAGAACGGTCGCTCCTCGTCACCGGCGTGACGCTGAATACCCCGTTCGCGTCGGCGGTCGACCGCGGAATGCGGATCACGGCCGTGAACGGAACAGAGGTCCACACCGAACAGGCCCTCGGCGAGGCGCTCCGGGAGCGGACGGTCGTCGAACTCTCGACCGAGAAGGGCGAGTCGGTGACGGGACCCATTGGGGCGGCCGTCCAGATCTCTCCAGACGGGCCCGCGGTCGCCGCCGGCCTCACCGGCGAGACGACGGCCGTGATCACGGCAATCGACGGCCAGCGGGTGGCTTCGGCGAGCGACCTCTCTCGGGTTATGGCCACCACGGAGCCGGGCCAGACCGTTGAGATCGTCCTTTACATCGACGGCGAACGGCGTGTCGAGGCCGTCTCGCTCGGCGAACACCCTGCCGCCGACATCGATCACGGGTACATCGGTGTGGAGGTCGCCCCCGGATACAGCGGGCTGACAGTGAGCGACTTCGGTACGCGACTCTACCCGGCCGCCGGTTACCTCTCGATCCTCGGAGGCGGTGGCGGTGGTGGCGGGTCGTTCTTTGGTCGGATCGCGTCGACATTGCTCCTTCCCTTCGCCGCCGTCGCGGGGGGCCTCCCGTTCAACTGGGCCGGCTTCACTGGTGGGATCGGGAACTTCTACGTGGTGACCGGCCCGCTCAAGGCGCTGGGCGGCCTGGTGTTTACGCTCGCCAACGCGCTATTTTGGACAGCCTGGATCAACCTCAACCTCGGCATCTTCAACTGCATCCCGGCCTTCCCCCTCGACGGGGGGCACATCCTTCGCATGGCGACCGAGGCAATCGTCGCGAGGCTGCCGATCCGCGACCGGCGACGCGCGACGACCGCTGTGACCACGAGTATCGGAGTGATTATGCTCATCACCCTGATACTGACGCTCTTTGGCCCACAGCTATTGAATTAAAACAACGGTTCCAGGGAGGTTTCGGATGCCGAGTTGAAAGGTCTGAGGCGGCCGTCCCCGGTTGCATGCAGCAATCCCGACCCGTTCGGAGGGGCGACTTCCCGGATTCGGGGGCTGGGCGGCCAAGTGTCACCAGGTCAGACCCTCATAAACCAGCCCTTCGCGCCGATCGATGGCGCGTCGACCGTCGATCACGACGGGTTCGGCCATCGCGTCGAACTCTTCGTCGAGACCCGAAATTTCGTCCCACTCGGTAACGATCAATGCCGCGACGGCCCCTTCGAGGGCGTCGGCAGGCGAGTCAGCGTATTCGATATCGGGGAAGATCTCCAGCATGTTCGCGCTGGCCACAGGGTCGTAGGCAACCACTTCGGCATTTCTCGACTGCAGGCCATCGATGACCTCGATCGACCGCGCGTTCCGGATGTCGTCGGTCCCCGGTTTGAACGACAGCCCAAGTACGGCCACAGGCTCGTCATCGACGGTAACGTGCTGGTCCATCAGCCGGAGAAAACGTCGAGGTTGGAGGTCGTTGACCGCAACCGCCGCCTCGAGAATTGGCGGGTCGTAATCGTGTTGTTTCGCCACGTGCGTGATTGCGGATATGTCTTTTGGCCAACAACTCCCACCCCACCCCAGCCCGCTTCGGAGGAACTTCGCGCTAATGCGGTCGTCTAGTCCAATGGCGTCGGCGACTTCGTAGGCGTCGACACCTAACTCCTTGCAGATGTTCCCGAGATCGTTGATCAGGCTGACCTTCGAGGCGAGGAAGGCGTTGTTGGCGTACTTGATCATTTCCGCCTCGCGGGCACCGGTCTCGACCACGGGGGCGTCATGGCGCTCAAGCAATGGCGCGAACACGCCGTGGAGGTCGTCGATCGCTTGGGGATGATCCGAGCCGAAGACGAGCTTGTCTGGGTTGAGGAAGTCAGCGACGGCCGTCCCCTCGCGGAGGAACTCGGGGTTCATTGCGATGCCGAGTTGGTCACCCTGGGACCTGTCGGCCGTCTCCTCGATAATCGGGGCGAGGACGTCCTCCGTCGTCCCGGGCACAACGGTGCTCTTGACGATGACCGTATGGTACCCGTCCTTTGGCGACAGCGCCTCGCCGACGCCCTCCGCCCCGGCCTTCATGAATTGCAGATCGATGCTGCCGTCCTTGTTCGAGGGGGTGGGAAGGGCCAGAAACGTCGCGTCGGTCTTCCTGATCGCGTCGTAGTCGGTTGTCGCCCGGAGGGAATCGCCTGCATGCTCGGCGATCAATTCCGGTAGCCGAGGCTCCTCGATAGGAGCCTCGCCCGCATTGAGCGTCTCGACCACGGATTGATCAACGTCGATAGCGGTCACGTCGTGACCGAGGTCAGCGAAGCACGCCGCGACGGTCGTCCCGACGTAACCGCTGCCGATAATACTCAGGTCCATGAGAGAGCGACGCCCGGGGGCAGTATGACGGTTTGGGATCGTTAGGAAAAACTCAAAACCCCCAAGGGGATCCGCCCGAGTGGGTCAGTATGGAACGACGGGAGCCGCCCCCCACCGAGGAGGGGTGGTACGCACTACACGATTTCCGGACGGTCGATTGGAACGCGTGGCGAGCGGCCGCCGAACGGGATCGCGAGGACGCCATCGCAGAGGGCACCGACTTCCTGCATGCCGCCGAAGCCCACGGGGACTCCGACCCTGGCGGATCGGTCACGTACGCGGTCAATGGCCACAAGGCCGACCTCCTCGTGATCCACCTCCGGCCGACGCTCGACGAACTTAACTACCTAGAGCGCCGCTTCGAGCAGACGGTACTGGCCGAATTTACCGACCGATCGCACTCCTACGTCTCGGTGACCGAGGTGAGTGGCTACACGTCGGACGAACTCTTCGAGGAGGGCGAGATCGCCGATATCGAGGATACGGGACTTCGGAACTACCTCGAGATGCGTCTCCACCCCACGATCCCCGAAGCGGACTACGTGTGTTTCTACCCGCTGGACAAGCGCCGCGAACCCGAGCAGAACTGGTACGACCTGCCGTTCGAGGAGCGCGCCGAGCACATGGCGAGCCACGGCGAGATCGGTCGCGACTACGCCGGCGAGGTGACCCAAATGATCACCGGTTCGATCGGCTTCGACGACTGGGAGTGGGGTGTCACGTTGTGGTCGAATGACCCGACGGCATTCAAACGCCTCCTCTACGAGATGCGGTTCGATCCCTCGACGTCGCGGTTCGCGACATTCGGGCCGTTTTATACCGGGGAGCGACTGGCTCCCGGCCAACTCGGGGCCTTCCTGGCCGGTGACCGGATCGGTGAGGGTGAGAGAGACGATGGCGAAACGTCGGCGGACGGCCCGCCAGAGCAAGTTCAGACAGGTGACGACGCCGGCGATATACGCGGCGAACTCGCCGACATGGACATCTACGCCGGCCAACCCCACGGCGAGGACGTCCACGCGATGGTCCTGTACTCGGAGGCCGATACCGAGGAGCTGTTCGAGGAGGTCCGGGGCCTGCGGGCCAACTTCGACCACTACGACACCCACGTCAAAACCGCCGTCTACGCGGACCAGGCCGGCGACTTGGCCGCCGTAGTGAGCCTCTGGGAGACCGAGCGTGCCGCCCAGACCGCAGGCGGGTTCCTCTCCGAGCTCCCGGGGATCGTCTCGCGAGCCGGCGAGGAATCCGGCTTCGGGACGATGGGCATGTTCTACACGGTCAAACCCGAACACCGAGTGGACTTCGTCGAGACGTTCGACGATGTCGGCGGCGTGCTGGCCGACATGGACGGACATGTTTCAACGAGCCTCTTCGTCAACCACGAGGACGAAAACGACATGTTCATCTCCAGCCAGTGGCGCTCAAAGGACGACGCCATGGAGTTCTTCCGCTCGGAAGACTTCTCGGAGACAGTGTCGTGGGGCCGTGATGTGCTCGCCGACCGGCCGCGGCACGTATTCCTGGCGTGAGGGAAATTGGACCCCGAGCCGGGATTGACGATCTCGTTCCCGTCGAAAGGCCGTAGGAACGTTTTGTATTCGCATAAGTTTACAT
>CAYOLR010000012.1:0-2372 GCA_964404815.1 uncultured Halobacteriales archaeon | reverse complement strand
GTTTACATAGATACTGAAGATACGTCGATCCGGGTATCAGATGAAGCGAAACGCCGACTCAACTTCGTCACGCGGGACGGCGAGAGTGACGAAGACGACATCCTCGGGCTAACGGAACGCGATTAGTGGTTCGGGTTCGGTGTTCTCGCTGATGCCGAGACAGATACCCGGAAAGCGACGAAGAAGATGCGCGAAGAGATGGGAAATGGCATGACAGCCAATATCGATAACACCGAGAAATGTTAGTTATTGACAACACGGCGGTTATCTCGTCGGAAGGGAATCGGCCCGTCGAGTCCTCCAGTAGTACGAACAGAATGTTTGGGCCGTTTCGCCAGCGATCATAAAACGAGCCGTAAGCACATCGATGGATGTCCCTGGAGTAACCGAATAAACCGATGATGAGGCCGCATCGCTCCAGGAAGAGCTGATGCCTTTTGCGTTCAAATAGATCATCCAGACGCCCTGATCGCCGCATCAGCACGGGAACATGGAGTGCCGTTCGCAACCGCGAAAAATACTTCTGGAAGAAGGATATCCAACACATGCTCTCCGTCGCGGAATACGATCCGCACTGAGGGACGCCGTTCAATTCAAATCGCTAATTCGAAGGTAGCGGGAACTGTTTTGAGCGGTCCGGTCGTAAGCGGTCATTAACCGATGGCGAAACGTGGGGAAAACCGCTACGGGACGGTCGTCGAGAAGGGGACAGTCTACGTCGAGACCGATGTCGGCCGGATCAAGGTCGGCGCAATCGACGAGATCGTCGACCTCGTGGGCGGGTATTCCTGGACGATTGAGTACTCCGACGAGGACCGCGAGCGATATCCGCACCTCGACACCTCCGACGAGGGGTTGACGGTAGACGTGGTCGACTCGATTCATGCGATGACCTTCGGCGAGGAGTTCGTGGCGACGCTCAAGGCCCAGCCGGTGGATATCGACACCGAGGAGGAGGGTGTCTCACCCCGCATGGGCCTGTTCGTCGGTCGGTTGATCGAGAACCTCGAATACGGGGTTCGATAAGGTGGGAACGGACGGACCGTTTCGGGTGGTATCAAGTCAACTGACGGAGGTGGCCTCGGAATCGGCCGGTCTGAGATGGTGATCCCCAAGCGTTTGAGCGATTCCTCGGTCACGGCCGCGTATCCACGCCGTCGAGTCGACGCCGTTAGGCGATGCTGGGCTTCAGGGGAAGACGGCCGCCAAGGTTGTGACGATGGGGATCGGGGCCGGTATTGGACTGGCGATGGACGATACAAGCGCGGCGATAGTGTGAGGGTTACAGATTGGGATCCGGAGAAAATACTGCGAAAATCCGACGGAGAATCCGGCCGGCGAGGTTCGGTGCGCCGGCGACGAGGACGACGACCGCGAGCCATCGGAGGAGTACCGTCGCGAAGGTCGTCGGGAGGAGAATGCCCGCGTAGACGGCAGTCACTGCCCCGGTGAGGGCGACCGCGACGGTGAGCCCGCCATACACGGTGATGACGGCCCATCGAACGAGCCCTTCGGTAACGGAAACGGGTGACGGGAGGTTGGACTTGATCGAGAGTGCTGATTCAGGGTCAGTCTGGAGGGAGGTGCCTAACATGGTGGGGTGAAGCGGCCAGGGGGACCGGTGAACGAGGGTGAGCGGCGGTGGGTTCGCTTAGTGGCTCGCCCTCGAGAGTTCATACCCGCTCCATGGTCGAGAGCGTTGTTCCAGCTATATTGGGGAGGTTTACGCCAGCGGAAGGAGTGCCGACTGATTGTTCGGGCTCTGCTGGAAGCGGGACAAGCCCCGAGCCTGCCCGTGGGTTAGTCGCATACGCCTCGGATACCATTGGGATGATGCCCGCTCGCGGTATCCGAGGTCACGGCCGGGGCATCCACGGCCTCCGATGCCGGCCGTCGCACCGTCCGCACTTGCGGAAGGCTGTTGAGAGCAAGGCACAGTCCAGTCGTGGTGAGTCTCGATTCCTTTCACGGCGATGCTGACGCTTGCACCTCGGTCGACGTGGTCCTGATGCTGGCACGACCGGTACTTGAACCGTTTCTTCTTGCGGTTCGCTCGCTCCTTGGAACCGACTCCAGTGAGACGACGGTCCGTTATTCGATTTCAGGGTCCGAGAATTAGGATTCGTCATCGAAATCGTGAACGGCCATGTCCGAATCGTCGCTATCGGAACTGTCTGAGTCCGCATGGGGGTCGATCTTGTCGTCCGAATTCGAGTCGTCGCCGTCCGCTTAATTGGTCGAACCGGAAGAATCCTCATCCTCCGGCTCCGGCGTGTCCGTCTCCTCCTCATCATCGTCGTCTTCCTCCGGCTCTGGTGTGTCCGTCTCCTCCTCATCATCGTCGTCTTCCTCCGGCTCTGGTGTGTCCGTCT
>CAYOLR010000011.1:12366-25857 GCA_964404815.1 uncultured Halobacteriales archaeon | reverse complement strand
GTCACCCCGGGCGACCATCACGCCGTAGGCGGCGTCGATGATGGAATCGAGGTTGGACACCGCGTCCGCCCGCTCGATCTTCGCGATGATGGGGACCTCACCGCCGAACTCCTCGATCAGGGCACTGACGCCCAGGATGTCGTCGCCGTCGCGGACGAAACTGGCGGCGACGAAGTCGACGTTTTGATCGGCGGCGAGTTCGATGTCCTTGCGGTCCTCCTCGGTCACGAGGTCGATGTCGAGCGTGACCCCCGGGACGTTGACACCGCGGCGGCTCTCGAGGTCGCCGCCGGATTCCACCGTGGCGTGGACGGTCTCACCTTCCACGGCCGTGACGACGGTTTCGATCCGTCCGTCATCGAGCAGGACCCGGTCCCCGGGCTCGACGCCGGTCAACCCGAGGGAGAGCCCGATGACGTCCCCGGACACGGCCTCGCCCTCGATGAATCTGACCTGGTCTCCGGGAGCCAACTGAACGGGCGTGTCGACCTCGGCGGTCCGGATCTCCGGCCCCTTCAGATCGAGCATGGTCGCCACGGGGTGGTCGACCGTCTCGTCGACCTGTCGGATCCGCTCGATCAGGGCGGCGCGGTCCTCGCGGGTACCGTGACTGGCGTTGATCCGGGCCACGGTCATCCCGGCGTCCGCGAGTCCCCGGATCGTGACCTCGTCGTCCGAGGCCGGTCCGAGGGTGCAGACGATCTTCGCGTTCCGCATGCCGTTGCCTTACGGCCGGCCGTAGCAAAAAGGCGGCCTTATCTGATCTTCTCGCCAGGCTCGGACTCGCCGTGGGTGGTGAGGAGGTCCGCTTCCTCGCCCGCGGCGAGCAGCATCCCATTGGACTCGACGCCGAACAGTTCCGCCTTTTCGAGGTTCGTGAGGACGACGATCCGCTTCCCGGGGAGCTCGTCTAGGTCGTGTAGCTGTTTGATGCCAGCGACGAGCTGGCGGGTCTCGAGCCCGACATCCACCTCGAGCCTGACCAGGTCGTCGGCGCCATCGATCGGGGCGACCTCGAGGATACGGCCGACGCGGATGTCCAACGCTTGGAAGTCCTCGAAGGGAATACGCTCGTCAGCGAGCGGTTCAAGGTCCGCCGGCTCCGACTCGCCGTCCGATTCGGCTTCGGTCGCTTCATCCTCCGCTGTGGCCGCTTCCACTTTCTCCTCGAGCTGTCGGTTGAGGGCGTCGACGCGGTCGTCCTCGAGCTTTTCGAAGAGTTCCGACGGGGCGTCGAAGGTCGCTGGCGGGTCCTCGAGGCAGGCGTCGAGGCTGGTGTCGTGGACCGACCCCGGTTCGCCGAGCTGGTTCCAGAGCGCGTCGGCCTTTCCAGGGACTGTCGGAGCCAATAGGATCCCGACGGCCTTGGTCAGCTGGACGCAGTCGCGGATCACCTGAGCCGCCTCGTCGGGCCGGTCGTCGACAAGTTTCCACGGTTCGTTCCGTTGGATGTACTCGTTGCCGAACTTCGCGAGTTCGACGCCGGCTTGGATGGCCTGTCTGAGCGAGTACTCGTTGACTCCATCCGAGAAATCCGCCATCGCCGACTCGATCCGTTCGCTGACCTCGTCGCTCAGGCTGCTTTCGGGGGTGCCGTCCCAGTTGCGATGGGCGAACAAGAGCGATCGATAGATGAAGTTCCCGACGTTGCCGACCAGTTCACCGTTGACGCGCTCCTGAAACCGGTCCCAGGAGAAGTCGATGTCGTCCTGGAACCCGCCGATGGTGATCAGGTAGTACCGAATGAGATCGGGATGGAAGCCTTCATCGAGGTAGTCCTCCGCCCAGATCGCCCGATTGCGGCTGGTCGAGAAGGCCTTTCCATCGAGGGTCATGAAGCCGCTCGCCATCACTGATCGGGGTTCGTTGTAGCCGGACCCTCGAAGCATGGCCGGCCAGAACACCGTGTGATGCTGAATGATGTCCCGCCCGATGACGTGGATGATCTCGCCGTCACCCCTCCAGGTTTCTTCCCAATCGTACTCCTCGGGGCCGACCCGCTCGGTGTATTGCTTCGTGCTGGAGATGTATTCGATCGGCGCATCCACCCAGACGTACAGGACCAGGTCATCCCCGCCCTCGCCAGGATAGTCGATGCCCCAGTCCATGTCCCGGGTGATACACCAGTCCTGGAGGTCGCCCTCGATCCATTCCCGGGGTTGATTGCGTGCGTTGGCAGTGCCCTCGAGCCGGTCGATGAAGTCCTGCAGGTAGTCCTGGAAATCCGACATCCGGAAGAACTTGTGGGTGCGGTTTCGGTATTCGGCGGGGTTGCCCGAGACGACGCTGACCGGGTCCTCGATCTCGCCCGGCTCGAGGTGGCGTTGACACCCCTCGTCACACTCGTCACCACGGGCCTTCGCACCGCAGTACGGACAGGTCCCCTCCACGTACCGATCCGGGAGCGGCTGGTCGAGGTCCGGATCCCACGCCACCTTGATCTTCTTCTCGTAGATGTGGCCGCCCTCGTCGAGGGCTTCCACGATCTCCCGCGTTATTTGGGTGTTCGTCTCGTCGTCGGTATGGCCGTAGTTGTCGAAATCGATGTCGAACCGGGGGAAGAGCTCCTCGTACACCTCGTGCCAGCGGAGGGCGTATTCCTCCGGCGAGATCCCCTCCTCCCAGGCGTTGACGGCAACGGGGGTTCCGTGCATGTCGGACCCGGAAACGAAGGCCGTCTGTTGACCGATCGTCCGTAACGCCCGTGCCATGACGTCGCCGCTGACATAGGTCCGCAGATGTCCGATGTGGAGGTCCCCGTTGGCATAGGGGAGGCCACACGTCACAACCGCGGGTTCCGACGTGGGGAACTCGTCGTGGGTCATACCATGGAGTCGCACATTGACGGGTGTAAAACCGCCGGTTTGCGTCGTTTACCGGTGTTAGCGTTGTCGGTCAGTCGCCCACAGAGATACCGCCGAACGTGACGAACCTGTTCAGAACGAGGTCGGGATCGCCGGATCGATCGATGTCCGGCCGGCGGGCACGATCGTCCTCGACGCCCCCGAAGATCGGGATGGCGTCGACCTCGACTGCCCACTCCTCGGGGACCGTCAGTTCGACCCCGCCGAACAACGCCGTCGCGGTGACGACGGCCGGCGGATCGGAGATCTTCGCCTCCCGGAGGTCGACGTCGACGCCGCCGAAGATGGCGGTCGCGGTCCCGCCGGTGAACGTCGCCGATTCGACCCGCTGCTCGGTCCCGCCGAAGATCCCGATCAGGTCGAAATCGTCCGAGGCGACCGCCGGGGCGCGTCGCTGTTGCCGCCAATAGCCGGCCACAACCGAGAGGCCGAACAGGATGATAACGAGCGGCCACCAGGTCGCGATGGTGTCGCCCGTGATGACGTCGAGGGCGAGCAGCTGAACCGTTCCCGCGATGATGATCAGGGTCACGGGCCCGGTGACGTTGCGCCCACCGCTCCGGTACAGCGCCCAGACCCCGAGGACGACGACCAACGACGGGACGTATCGCCAGAGCCTCCCGATGTCCACGAAATCGGTGGTCGAGAGAAGCAGCAGAACCCCGATGACCACGATCACGAGCCCGGTGACGACCTGGGTCGAGAGTCGGCGAGGCTTACAGGGACTGGGTAAGTTTGGCCGAAGAATTTATCGACTGTTCTTCAGGAATACCCAATGGCATTATTGCGGGACGTGGCTAGAGGAGACCCATGGGACCGTGGTGGCGGGGAGTCGGCCGTCGACTAACTATCGGGTTGGTGTTCGCCGTCGCCGTCCTTTCCGTTATCACCGGCATCGCGAACATCGGCTCGCAAACCGTCGTCGGCCCGCTGGCTGAATACATCCCCCGGGAGATCCAACGGACGGCCGGCTTTACGGGGACGGTCACCGGTTTCCTCATCCTCACGAGCGCGCTCGGGCTCAGGCGTGGCCTGCGGGCCGCCTGGAACTCAACGGCGATCCTCCTCCCGATCACGGTGCTTCAGGGCCTGCTCCAATCGAGCCCGCTCTCACTTCCGTTGGTGATCCTCTCGGTGGTGGCCCTCCCGAACCTGTTCGCCAACCGCTCGCGCTTCGACCGCAACCTCGAGCTCTCGGCCAATCAGCTCGCGGCGACCGGTGCCATCGTGGGCGCCCAGCTGTACGGGACCATCGGGGCCTATGCCCTCCGTGACGAGTTCAACGGCGTTGCGAACCTCACCGACGCGTTCTACTTCACCCTCGTTACCGCGAGTACGGTGGGCTATGGTGACATCACCCCGCTCTCCCCCACGGCCCGACTGTTCGGGATGTCGGTCGTGGTCGTCGGGACGGCGAGCTTCGCCATCGCCCTCGGGTCGCTTCTCGGCCCCGCGATCGAAGCACGGTTCTCCAAAGCACTCGGACGCATGACACAAACACAACTCGAACTCCTCGAGGATCACCTGTTGGTTCTCGGACACGGCGACCTGACGGACGTGATACTTGATGAAATCGGCCGGGACATGGACTACCTCATCGTGACGGAGGACGCGGAATGGGCGTCCACGATGAGCGAACGCGACGTCGACGTTTTCGTGGCTGACCCCAGCGACGAGGCGTCCCTCAAACGGGCGGGTATCGACCGTGTCAGGGCGGTCGTCGTGGCCACCAACAACGACGCCGAGGACGCACTAGCCGTTCTCACGGCCAGACAACTCAATCCTGACGTGACGATCGTGGCAGCCGCCACTAACCGGGAGAACGTCGAGAAGCTCCGTCGTGCCGGGGCTGACACCGTGATCAGTCCGGCGACGATCGGCGGTCACCTGCTCGTCGAGTCGGCCCTTCGGGGCGCCGACGTGGAGGACATGGCGCGGAAGATCGTCGCCGAGACCGGTGACGACGCGGGAGCGTGAGTCAGAAGATCGCTAGTCCCGACCCGACGATCACGATCGTCACGACGAGCCGACCGACGCTCCCGGCGAACGTGGCGGCGG
Source organism: uncultured Halobacteriales archaeon (assembly GCA_964404815.1). Lineage (GTDB taxonomy): Archaea > Halobacteriota > Halobacteria > Halobacteriales > Hikarchaeaceae > CAYOLR01. The sequence goes on along the minus strand of CAYOLR010000011.1, from coordinate 20,935 downwards.
CGAACTTCAGGTAATCCTCCTCGAGCACCGTAAACGCGTAGATCGAGAGCGTGTCCGGGAACCCGGGGACCGACAACGCGAGGGCGAGCCCGACGTAGCCGAACTTCTCAGCCAACCTCACGGTCTGTCGCTCGGACCAGGCACGGACGTCATAGCCGTGCCGTTTGAACCAGTTCAGAACCAGGCTCGACCGCTTGACCTCTTGGCCGATGTGGAAGGCTAGTACGCTCCCGGCGGCCTTTCCGAACCCGCTCACGAACATGATGATCCCGATCTCCGGCCAGTATCCCAGGCCCAGGTCGAGGGGCGTCGCGAGGACCACTTCGCTCGGCCCCGGCAGGATGAATGCGATGAGGAAGGAGTAGACCCAGATGATGCCGAGCCCCGGCCAGCCCGTCGCCGACTCGACGGCCGCCCTGAGGGTAGCGATGACCCCATCGAGGAGGACGGTCCATTCGATCGCCAGCGGGAGCTCGAGCACAGGGGGGTCTCCGGGGCGGGGTAAGTAAGTGTAGCCGGTTCCGATCGTCCGGGCCGGCCGTTAGTCGTCCCTGATGGAGTCGAGCAGCATCTTCTGTTCGACCCGTTTGACCTCGTGTTGGACGTCCCTGACCGCGTCGATGTTCGCACTGATCGATGAGATCCCTTCCTGGACCAGGAACCGGGCCATCTGGGGCTTCGATCCGGCCTGGCCACAGATGCTCGTCCGGACGTCGTGTTTACGACAGACCTGGATCGTCTGGGCGATGAGGTCGAGGACGGCTGGGTGGAGTTCGTCGTAGAGGTCGGCCACCTCCTCGTTGTTGCGGTCGACGGCCAGTGTGTACTGGGTGAGGTCGTTCGTTCCGAACGAGGCGAAATCGATCCCGGCCTCGATGAGGTCCTCGATCCGGAGGGCACTCGCCGGCGTCTCGATCATAACGCCCCAGGTTCGTTTCTCCGGGTCGATACCGACCTCCCGCATGACCTCACGGGCCCGATCGACCTCGCTCGCATCGATGACCAGCGGGAACATGATCTCGACGTTGTCGTACCCCATCTCGAAGAGTTGTCTGAAGGCCTCCAACTCGGCTTTGAAGACGAGCGGCCGGTCGAGGCTCCGCCGGATGCCCCGGTAGCCGAGCATCGGGTTGTGCTCGACGTGTTCCTCGTCACCGCCTTCGAGTTGCCGAAACTCGTCGGTCGGAGCATCGAGGGTTCGGACCGAGACCGGACGGGGATAGAACTCGTCGGCGACGCCACGGACCCCGCTGACGATCTCGTCGATGTATGCCTCGCGACCGTTGTCCTCGATGTATCGCTCCGGGGTCTTCCCCATCGAGAGGACCATGTGTTCCATGCGGAGCAGCCCGACGCCGTCGGCACCGGTGGCCGCCGCGCGGTCGGCCGCTTCCGGGATCGAGACGTTGACCTTCACCTCGGTGGCGGTCATCGGCTTGACCGGGGCCTTCGGTCTGACCTCCTCGACCGGCTCGCGCTCGTCGACCTCGATGCGGCCGGCGGTGATCGTCCCCCGGTCCCCATCGACCGTGACGACCTGATCGTCCGAGAGCCGCTTCGTGGCGCTCCCCGCCCCGACGACCGCCGGGACCCCGAGTTCCCGGGAGACGATAGCGGCGTGACTTGTCATGCCCCCCTCGTCCGTTACGATGGCCGCCGCCCGTTTCATCGCGGGGACCATGTCGGGGGTCGTCATCTCGGTGACGATGATGTCGCCCTGGCCGACCTTGTCGAGTTGGTCAAGGGCCCCGACGATCCGGACCGGTCCGGATGCCTTCCCGGGGGAGGCGCCAAGAGCCCGCAGGATGATATCGGACTCGGCCGCCGCGGACCCGCTGCCATCGGCGCTTGCCTCGGCTTGGCCGATCCCGCCGGTGCGAATCGTGGTGATCGGCCGGGACTGAAGCATGAAGACCTCGCCGCCGGCGATCGCCCACTCGATGTCCTGGGGGGTTTCGTAGTGTGCCTCGACCTGCTCGCCGAGGTCGAGGAGTTCGCCGAGTTGGGCCTCGTCGAGGACGCGCTCGGAGCGTTTCTCCTCGGGGACCGGCCGTTCGACGGTCTCGCCCGTGTCCTCGGCTTTGACGAACATGACCTTCTTGTCGGAGACGGTCGTCTCGATGATTTCACCGGAGTCCCGGTCGATCTCGTAGTTGTCGGGACTGACGGCACCGGAGACGACGGATTCGCCCAGCCCCCACGCCGCTTCGACGATCATGATGGGCTCGCCGCTCGAGGGGTGGCTCGTAAACAGGACGCCGCTCTTGTCCGCGTCGACCATCTCCTGGACGACGACTGCGATGTCGACGGCGTCGTGGGCGAACCCCTGCTCGTTCCGGTAATAGATCGCGCGCTGGGTGAACAACGATGCCCAGCACTCCTTGACCCGTTGGACCAGGTCATCCCGGGTGACGTTGAGGAAGGTCTCCTGTTGGCCGGCGAAGCTCGCGTCCGGAAGGTCTTCCGCCGTGGCCGACGACCGCACGGCCACGAACGGTTCACCCCCGACGTCGTCGTATGCCGAGATGATCTCCTCACGGAGGTCCTCGGGGATCGGCGTATCGAGGATGAGCTCGGCGGCGTGTTCGTGGGCGGCAGCGAGGGCGGCCGAGTCGTCCGAATCGATATCGACCGTCTCGAACAGCTCATCCGCGATGCCGGTATTATCGATAAACGAACGATAGGTATCGGCGGTTACCACGAACCCGGAGGGGACCGGCAGCCCGGCGTGGGTGAGCTCGCCGAGGGAGGCGGCTTTTCCGCCGACCGATTCGAGGTCACCCGACCGGATTTCGTCGAGCCAGAGGACTGCCATAGCGTTATCTGAAGGGTCAGTAACGCGATTAAAGAAGCTTCCGACCCATTTTTCACGCCCCCTATCGTGGGCACCGAGCATGGAGAACGTTGAGGCACTCAAATGGGCGGCGGTCTACCTGGGGCTCTGGGTCGCCGCCGGACTCGTCGGGGGAGGTATCGCGGCGATCGGCGTGGCCATCGGTGGCCTTGCCACCTTCGGTCTCTATAGCCTCACCCCCCTTTCGCTGCGTCTGGCCCTGTACCCCTCGGCCGGGGCGGCGGTGATCGTGCTGGGCATCCTTGTGTGGAAGCTCGCGAGCACGGCCGTGTTCTTCAAGACCGTGACAAAGGCGACGGCCGACGAATCGGCCAAGCGGTTCAACACCGAGGCAATCAAGAGCGATATCCTGAGTGTCCTGGACGATAGACTGTCCGACATGCACCACGAGATCAGCCAGACGCGACAACAGGTCGACCGGATGGGCCGCGACGAGGCCGCCTCGGAGTTCGAATTCCCCGACGAATGACGGCCAGGACGATTCGTCAAGCCTTTTTGTAGTCCGGCTGGTCCGATCCGGTGATGAGCGCAGACTCCGACCCCGTCGGTCAGGTCGAGACCGAACTCAATCGCGATATCGGGATCGTCGGCGCCATCGCCCTCGGGGTCGGAACGATGATCGCGGCGGGTATCTTCGTCTTGTCCGGCCTCGCGGTCTCGAATGTCGGCGCGATGGCGATCGTGGCGTTCCTGATCGCGGCGGTCGTCGCGTCGTTCACCGCCTTCGCCTACGCCGAGTTCTCCGCCATCTATCCGGAATCGGGGGGTGGCTACGCTTACGTCTCGAACACGTTCGATACAGACCTGACGTACATCGTCGGCTGGTCGATGATCCTCGGGTACCCTGCCTCCGCCGCCTTCTACCTCGCCTCCTTTTCGGACTGGTTCCACGGCTTCATCGTCCCGCTCATGGCGACCCGCTTGCAGGAGGCGCTCCCGTTTTGGATCTCGGGTCTGATCATCTTGGCGTTCCTCGTCGCGTTGAACCTCAAGGGAACCGAGGAATCCGGCAAGTTCCAGATCGTGGTCACCGCCCTCAAGGTCGCCCTCATCATCCTGTTCCTCTATGGTGGCCTCCAGGCCTTCCGCACCGACATCATCGTCGAATCGGTGATCGAAAACTCTCAGACGCTCGAGGACTACCGGAACATCGGGTTGACTTCGGCGTTGGTGTTCATTACCTTCTTCGGGTTCGAGGCGATCGCGACCAACGCCGAGGAGATCGAGGAGCCGGGGAGGAACGTGCCCCGTGCCATCTTCATCTCGATGGGGTTCGTAACCGTGGTTTACGCCCTTGTCGTCCTCGTCGTGACCCTCGCCGTCAACAACGTGAACTTGGCCGGCCAGGAACCCTTCCTTCAATTCCTCGCCGACGTCGAGGGGCTCGCAGGGACGGCCGAGGCGGAGGCGTTCATCCGTGATCGTGGTGAGGTCGCCATGGGGCGGGCGGCGCAGTACTTCCTCGGCGACATCGGTTTCTACGTGATCATCGTAGGGGCACTGTTTTCGATGCTCTCGGCGGCCAACGCAACGATCCTCGCGGGCTCGCGGGTCAAACTCGCCATGAGCCGCCGCGAACACCTCCCTGATCGGTTCCAGAGCCTGCACGACAGCTTCGGGACTCCCTACTGGTCGGTGCTGCTCACTGGGGGGTTGATCGTCCTTTTCGTCCTCTTCTTCACGGTCGCCTTCCCAAGCGAGGAAGGGTATCACCTCGGCCCGGTTAACTTCCATTTCGGGATCGAAGCCATCGCCCATTTCGCCGACTTCATGCTACTTTTCGGGTTGATCGCGGTCAACATCGCGATCGTTTCCTCTCGCCGTAAACGCCCGGACATCGACCGACCGTTCAAGGTACCGGGGGTACCTTGGGTCCCAATCCTCGCTGTCATCGCAAACCTCGTCCTTCTCGTGAACGTCGAACCCAGTGCCTTCATTCTCGGTGTCCTTGCCGAGATCATCGGCGTCGTCGTCTGGGTCACGCTCATCGGCAAGACCGAACCCGAACGGCTCGAGCGTGAGACGCCGACGGTCGTCGAGGAACGCCAACCGACCCAACGAGACTACCGCGTTGTCGTACCGATCGCCAACCCCGACCACGTCGAGCAGCTCATGCGGACCGCTGACGATATCGCGGCCGCGAACGACGGCGAGGTGCTCGTCATGAGTGTCGTGACGCTGCCGGATCAGACGCCGTTGTCCGAGGGGTACCAGTACGTCGATCAGCGACGGGACGTCCTCGAGCGGGCGATGAGCTTCGCCGAGGAACAGGACATCCCGGTCAGCGGTTCGATCCGGATCGGCCACCATGCCGCCGATGCCATCCTCAATACCATCGACCAGTACGAGGCGGACGCGGTCCTGATGGGGTGGTCTGGGACCGGCTCCCGTCGCCGGAATATCGTCCTCGGGAGCACCGTCGACGTCGTCGTCAGACAGGCCGAATGTGACGTGCTCGTCGAAGGAATCGACGAGCGGACGACCGGGAAAGTCGATTCTATTTTGTTCCCGACAGCCGGCGGTCCCCACGCCGAACTGGCCGGGGAGGTTTCCCGGGCGATCGCCTCCGCCGAGAACGCCAGCGTAACCGTGGTCCACGTCGTCGAGCCCGGAGCCGACGACGCCCGACGACGTCGTGCGAACGAAGCCCTCGAGCGGGCGATGGCCCACTTGGAGGGTGTGAACGCGGAGACGCTGCTCATCGAGGCCGATGACGTCGTCGACGCCATCGTCGAGGAATCCAGCGATCACGAACTGACGATCATCGGTGCGACTCGCGAGGGACTGTTACAGGAACTCGTGTTCGGGGCGATCCCGGAGGCGGTCGGGGCCCAGGCGAAAAACACCGTGATCATGGCCAAACGGAACCTCGGAATCACCTCCTTGATCCGTCGGTGGCTCCGCTGGAAGTGATCACGCCTCGATTATCTCGTCACCGCCGACCTCGGGAACCGTCAGAGTTCCGTCGACCGACACGACGGCTTGACCCCCGACCCGTATGGTTTCGCCAACGCAGACATGGACGTTGCCGGGCCGATCGATGAAGTGTCCTTGCTCGAACACCATCTCGTCAGGCATCGTCTCGAACGCTTCGACATGACGAAGGTACCCGCCGGCGGCGCCGCTCGCCGTCCCCGTTACCGGGTCTTCGTCGACACCAACGGCCGGGCCCCACATCCTGGCGTGGAGAGTCGATTCGCCAGCAAGCGTGTCGAAGGTGAACGCGTAGACGCCGGCGACCTCGGTCTCCGTCGATAGCTCGGCGATCCGGTCGTAATCGGGGTCCGCATCTCCGAGCGCTGACAGGAAATCGACCGGGACGATCAGGAACGGGAGGCCTGTCGAGGCCCGGGCGATCGGGAGGTCGGCGGGGGCGATCGCCGCCTCATCGATGCCCAGCACGTCACTCACGCGATCGCTCCCGAGATCCAGCCTGGACACGCTCGGTTGGTCCTGCGTCATCCAGACCATGGCGTCGGCCTCGACTTCTATATCCAGCATGCCGACGTTGGTCTCCAGGGTATGCATCCCGGGTTCGATGATTCCATCGTCCTGCAGCGCCGCGTGGCTGGCGACCGTGGCGTGGCCACAAAGATCCACCTCCGTCGTCGGCGTGAAGTACCTGATCCGCCGATCCGCCGGCCCGCTAGGAAGCAAAAACGCCGTTTCGCTCGCGCCGATCTCGCGAGCAATCGCCTGCATCTGTTCCCCGTTCAATCCGTCAGCCTCTGGGACGAGACCGGCGACGTTGCCGGTCAACGGTTCATCGGTAAACGCGTCCACCAGGAGGACTCGCAGCCGTTCGTTGGTCATAGGTGACCCTCCACCCCGACCCCCGAATAGTCACTGGTCGAGGGCTCGCTCTCGACCGTTGAGCGATCCGGACTCCCTGCTGGAATACATGTAAGCTCACATCAGGAGGAGCAGGCCGAGTCGGATGACGGTCACGACGGCCGCGGCCGGACTTTGCAGTGGGAACAGCACGGGTCGACCGGCGCTCCGTCGGTTACCCCTATAGTCATTGTCGAGTCCGGTCGGCGCAATTTAAGAGCGGCGCCCACGCGGATGGACGCATGAGCGATCTCCCGGAGGAGTTCAAGTGTACCATTACGAACTGGGAGTATATCTACGGGCTCTGTCGCGACGTCGCCGACGACGTTCGGGCGTCGGCGTTCGACCCGGAGGTCGTGGTGGCCCTCGCCCGCGGCGGCTGGTTCGCGGGTCGGTGTCTCTGTGACTTCATCGGGCTCGACGACCTGGCCAGCCTCAAGATCGAGCACTACGTCGGGACGGCTGAGAAGGCCGGCGAACCGGTCGTCCGCTACCCCATGCCCGAGGGGAGCGTCGCCGGCAAGAACGTCCTCGTCATCGACGACATTGCGGATACAGGCGGATCGATCAGCCGGGCCCACGAGTACGTCCTCGACCGCGAACCCACCGAGATCCGGACGGCGACCCTCCAACTCCTCGGCTCCAGCGAGTTCGAACCGGACTTCGTCGGCGAACGCCTTGACGAGTGGGCGTGGATCGTCTACCCCTGGAACTTCATCGAGGACATGATCGATCTGATCGATGGGGTCATGGGGAAGGACGGAACGCCGCCGTATTCCGAGGATGAACTCCGGGCACTCCTCAAAGACTACCATCAGATCGAACGCATCGGCCTCGAGATCGCCCAGCCGGGCCGACTCACCGAGGTCCTGCAGGAGGGCCACCGCCGGGGAGTGTTCGAGCGGGCCCCCGACAATGGGTGGCGGCCTGCCGGCGAGTGATCGAATTTCGATCGGTGCCGGTTCCGTGCTGCCCGGTCAGGGGATGATCCAGAGGTCCCCGAACAGCTCGTCCTGTTCGAGCGTCACAACACCCCGGTGGGAAAGGAACAGCAGGCCGAGGTAGGTTTCGACGCGGGAGCCTCCGGCCTGATCGATTTCCGCGAAGAGGACCTCCGATCGACCGGCTTCATGGTGGGTATCGATGACCGCCCGGACGTCGGCGATGACCTCTTGGATGTCCTCGGCGTGGGCCGTGCCCGTGACCTCGGACTCGGTCGGTTCGTGGTCCATCCGGTGGTCGTCGCTGGCCCGGTAATCGAGGGTCTGGGTGCCGCGTTGGAACCCGCGAGGCGAGCCGGAGGTGTCGTACGTGCGCGAGTCCTTCCACCACGAGTCACGCTCGACCTCGCGGAGTTCGCGGACCAGTTCGTCGAGGGTATCGGGCGTGCCCCGGACGCGCTTGCGGTCGAGCCGGCGGTCCAGCTCGTGTTCGAGCGAGTCGACGGGGTCGTCCTCGGGGGCCATCCCCGGTTCGCCCCACGGATCGTCCCAGGGGTCGGGCTCCGGTTCCTCGGGCTCCTCGGCCCCCATCAGCGCGTCCGACTTCATCCTGAGCAGCACGCTCGCGTAGAACAGCGCCCGGCCGGAGTTCCGGAGGTCGGATCGATCCAGCCGGGAGAGGAACTTGTCCGTGACGCGGACGATGTCGATGTTCCAGGGGTCGATCTCGCCCTCCTCGGCGAGCTGGACGAGCAGTTCGATGGGCTCGCCGTCATCTTCTAGGGGCCCGCCGCTGGAAGGGGCGATCGCCGGCACGCCACCATCCGGGAGCTCAGTCATCGGCCTCACCTCGTTCGTCGGCGCCGTCGCCGCTGCCCCCGTCGGCGATCGCGATGCCGGTGACGGCACTGATTCACCAGTTCTACACGCAGATCGGCCAGCG
>CAYOLR010000011.1:0-12356 GCA_964404815.1 uncultured Halobacteriales archaeon | reverse complement strand
TGCCGGTGACGGCACTGATGTTGTTGTCCTGCATCGTCACCCCGATAGCCCGTTCGGACCGTTCGAGCATGGCGGACCGGTGGGAGACCACGATGAACTGTGCGGTGTCCGCGAGTTCGTCGAGCATCTCGCCCACCCGCTCGGCGTTGGCGGCGTCGAGGAAGGCATCGATCTCGTCGAGGGCATAGAAGGGGGCGGGGTTGTACCGCTGGATCGCGAAGATGAACGCCAGCGCGGTTAGCGATTTCTCGCCGCCCGACATGGATTCGAGCCGTTGGATGGGTTTGTCCTCTGGCTCGGCCTTCATCGTGAGGCCGCCCTCGAAGGGATCATCCGGGTTCTCCAGGTGGAGCTCGCCCGTCCCGGCCGACAGCCGCTCGAAGATGTCCTGGAATTGCTCGTCGATGCCGTCGAACGCCTCCATGAACGTCTCCTTCTTCTGAAGCTCGTAGGACTCGATCCGCTCGCGGATCCCCTCGCGCTCCTCGACGAGGGTGGCCTTGCGTTCCTCGAGGTCATCGAGCTCGTCCTCGACCTCGTCGTACTCCTCGATGGCCAGCATGTTCACCGGCTCCAGTTTCTCCATGGCCCGCTCGAGCCGCTCGATGTTCTGGGTGACCTCCTCGTGGTCGGGGATCTCGTCCGGGTCGTAGTCCTCGACCGCCGCCTCTAGCTCGTCGATCTCCTCCTTGAGGCGACTCGCGGCGGCTTCCAGGCTATCCAACCGGTTCCGTACCGCCGAGACCGCCTCGCGCTGCTCGTCGCGGTCGGCCTTGGCCTCGCTGAGGTCGTCCTTGAGTTCGGACCGTTCCGCCTTGAGATCGGTCAACTCGTCCTCGAGGTCGGCGATGGCGGCCCGTTTCTCCTCGAGCGAGGCTTCCTTCTCCTCGATCTCGGCTTCCAGCTCCTCGATCTTTTCCTCCTGTTCGGCCTTGCGGTTCTGGGCCGCCTCAATCCGGTCGTGGAGTTCGTCGATCGCCTCCTCGGCGTATTGCCGTTCGAGGCTCAACTCGTTGAGGTCACCGTCGATCTCGTCCAGCCGGTCGGTGAGGTCGTCGATCTCCTCCTGCACCGCCTCGGCCTCTGCGGTGAGTTCCGGGATCCGCGAGTCAGAGAGTTTTGTCTCGATCTCCGAGATGGCCTCCTCGATCGTCTCGATCTCGTCGTCCTTGTCGGCGATCGACGATTCGATCTCCTGCATCTCCTCGTCGACTGACTCGCGTTCTGCCTCGATCTCTTCGAGCCGCTCCTCCCGGTCCTCGATCTGCTCCTCGATCGCCCGCCGTTTCTCGTCGATGTCATCGAGGCTCGATTCGATGCTCCGAACCTCGTCGGCGGCATCGGATTTCTTGTCCCGGGCGTCATCGAGCCGCCCCTCGACGCTGTTGATCGATTCCCGGATCGACCGCCGCTCGTCCTCCAGCTCGCTGATCCGCGTGGCGACCGATTCCAGTTCGCCCCCGGCGGCAGAGAACGAATAGCGCGACCCCTTCGAGGACCCGCCGGTCATCGCCCCGGATCGCTCGACGAGATCGCCCGAGAGGGTGACGAGCCGGTACTCCCCCATGAGGGCTCGGGAGGTTTCGAGGGTGTCGACGACCAGCGTCGAGCCGAGGACGTACGAGAAGATGCCCTCGTACCGTTCGTCGAAGTCCACCAGGTTGTAGGCGAAGTCGATGACGCCCTCACGGTCGGGGAGCCGAGGTAGCGACCGGTTGTCCATTTCCGTCAACGGGAGGAAGGTAGCCCGGCCGGCGTTCTTCGCCTTCAGGAACTCGATGCACTCCTGGCCGACGGCATCGTCGTCGACCACCACGTTCGCCAACCGTGAGCCGGCCGCCGTCTCACAGGCGGTTGCGTATTGCTCGTCGACGCTCCCGAGCTGGCCGACCGTTCCATGGACCCCGTCCTTCGAGGCGTTCAACACGGTCGTCACCGACCGCGGATACGAGCTGTCGCCGGTTTCGTGGGCGTTGGCCTCGAGCTCGGCGTATTCCTGCTGTTTGGCCTGCAGTTCGTCCTCGACGGCCGTCAGGTGCTCTTGGAGCTCGGACTTCTCCGCACGGAGGTCCGAGACAACCGACTTGATCTCCGAAAGGTTGGCTTCCGCCTTTTCGAGTTCGACTTCGAGATCATCGCGTTCGGCAGCGAGTTCCGGGAGCCGTTCACGGTCGTTCTCGATCGCCTCCTGGATCTCGGCCTGTTCGTTGGACCGACGACGGGCCTGATCGAGCAGCCGGTCCTGTTCCCGTTGGAGGTCGTTTTTCTCCTCCTTAGCCGTCTCGAGGGCGGCCTTGTTCTCGTCCAACTCGGCCTTGAGGCCCTCGTATTCCGTCCCGATCTCCTTGATCTCGGCCTCGATTTCGGCCAGTTCGGACTCCTTCGACTGGATATCGGCTTTCACCGATGCCTTCTCGAGTTTCCGCTCGCGGATATCGGCTTCGAGGTCGTCGACGGCTTCCTGTTTGCGATCGAGCTCGACGAACGCCTCTCGCCGGTCGGTCTCTGCTTCCTCGATGCGATCGTCGGCGGCATCGATGGCGTCCTCGAGCCGGGCGATCTCGCCCTTGATCTCCTCGATCTCTCGCTGAAGCGCCAGCTGTTCATCCTCGCCTTTCCGTTCGATCTCGCGGTTGAGCTCGTCGAGTTCCTCCTCCAGCCGACTCACTCGACCGGCCTTCTCGTCGAGCTCGGCCTGAAGGTCATCAAGTTCCTCACGGCGGTTATCGATATCAGCTCTCGTCCCCTCGAGGTCGGCCCGTTTCTCTTCGAGTTCTGCCGCCTTTCGGAAGTCCTCGTACTCCTGTTTCTCCTCGCGGAGCCCCTGGTATTCGAGCGCCGTCTCCCGTTCGTCGGCCAGCTGATCCAGCCGCGTCTTCTTCTCCTCGATGCGGAGGGCCGCTTCGTCGATCCGGTCTTTGACGACCTCGAGCTCGTCCATGGCGTCGGCCTTCTTGGCGTCGAACTCAGCCACGCCGGCGATCTCGTCGATGATGGCCCGCCGCTGGCCGGCTGACATGGTGATGATCTCCGTGACGTCCCCCTGCATTACGACGTTGTAGCCCTCCGGCGTGACGCCGGCCTGGCCGAGCAGATCACGGATATCGGACAGGTTGACCGAGCGGCCGTTCAGGTAGTAGTAGGAATAGTAGTTATCCTCGGTCTCCTTGACCCGGCGTTTGATCCGGATCTCCTCGACGCCGCCGATATCCTCGCTGCCGGCGGCCGTCACGACCTGTTCGCGCGTGAAGGTCCCATCCGTGTTGTCGAGGACGACTTCGACGCTCGCCTCGCGTTGTCCGGGGCTCGTGGTTTCGGCGTCGTCGTATCCCGGGTTATAGATGAGGTCGGTGAGTTTCTGGGCCCGGATGCCATGGCTCCTCGCAAGACCCAGAGCGAACAGGACGGCATCGATTATGTTTGATTTCCCGGAGCCGTTCGGCCCGCTGACCGTGGTGAAGTCCTCGTAAAAGGGGATCTCCGTCCGGCGCCCGAAGCTTTTGAAGTTATCTAATACGAGCGTCTTGATGTGCATGGGTGCCTAGGGAGGCCCACCGACTCAGGCGACGATGATGTCGTCCAGGTCGGAATCCTCAGCTTCTTCGTCGGGTGTCTCGTTCTCGGTTGGTTCGGGTGGGGGTGAGGCTGGGGCCGATGATTCCTCGGCCTGTGACTCGAGCTGATTGATGCGGTCGTTCGCTTCGACAAGCTCCTGGGTGAGGCCGCGGACCGTCGCTTCGAGTTCGGCCACCCGTTGCCGGAGGTCGTCTGACATTGTTCAGTTCACCGGGGTCGCGGGTGATAAACGTGCGTCAGACATGTGTCAGCTATTCGCCTTGCCCTCGGGGCGTGATCGCACCACTCAACTTCCGTCTGGTCGGAATCCACGGGTCGGTGTAGCTCTTGTGGCCGGCGCCACCCCGACGGTGATCGGCCGTTCGTCGCCACGTCCTTGATTCGTTAAGACCCTATTTGGGTAGCACCCATGCGGAGTGAAGGTGAAACTGATCTGACCGGGTCGATCAGCCCCCCGCTCAGTTGCCGACCGACGACCGTTCACGGCGGGACGGTCATGGGGTCGTTCCTGCCAAGTGAACGGTAGGCTTTAGCGGACCGCCACCGAACGCCTTTCCGATGGCCCAGGCCGTCGAATCCGACCTCGCCGTCGTTATCGGGCTCGAGGTCCACGTGCAGCTCGAGACCGAGACGAAGATCTTCTGTGGCTGTACGACCACACCTGCCGACGAACCGAACACCAACGTCTGTCCGGTCTGTCTGGGGCTCCCCGGGTCGCTCCCAGTCCTCAACAAGGCTGCCGTCGAGGCCGCAGTTCGGATCGGCAAGGCGATCGAGGCGGACATCCCAGCGGAGACGGCCTTTCACCGGAAGAACTACTTCTATCCAGACCTGCCGAAGGGGTTTCAGATCACGCAGTATGACGCCCCGATCTGCCAGGACGGCACCCTGGAGATCCGCATCGACGGCGACCCGAAGGACGTCAGGATCGAACGTGCCCACCTCGAGGAAGATCCCGGGAGCCTCCAACACGTCGGCGGCGGGATCGATACCGCGGATTACACGCTGGTTGACTACAATCGGGCCGGAACACCGCTCATGGAGATCGTCACCGCGCCGGATCTGCGGAGCCCCTCGGAGGTCCGTGCCTTCCTGAAGAAACTCGAGGAGGTCCTCGAGTATCTCGGGGTGTTTGATTCGGGACGGGACGGCTCGCTCCGGGTCGACGCTAACATCTCGCTGATCCCCGCCGATCAGGTTCCCGATACTGGGGCCATTGGCGAGGACGCCCTCGAGGCGGCCAACCGGACGGAGGTAAAGAATATTTCCAGTCACAAGGGGGCTGAGAAGGCCCTCGCCTACGAGGTAACCCGCCAGAAGAACGCGATCGAGCGTGGCCGAGCGGTCGAACAGGAGACCCGCCACTGGGACGAATCCCGGGGCGTTACCCTGTCGATGCGGGCGAAGGAAGCCGAGAAGGATTACCGATACTTCCGCGAAGCCGACCTCCCCGTCCTCCGGGTCTCGGATTGGCGTGATCGTCTGGAGATCCCGGAACTCCCCGCCGTCCGGCGTGATCGGTTCCGCGAGGAGTACGGTCTCGACCGGGAGTCTGCCTCGAAGCTTACGTCGACAAAGCAGGTCGCCGATTTCTTCGAAGCCGTCGCCCAGGAGTTCGATCCGGACCTCGCAGCGACCTGGGTCGCGGACAACCTCCTTGGGGAGCTCAACTACCGTGACATGCAGATCACGGACGTCTCCGACCGGCTCGACGAGTTCAGACGGCTCATCGAGCTTGTCGACGACGAGACTATCACCCGGAAAAACGCCGAGGAGATCGTCCTGCGGAGGATGCTCGACGATGGGGTCGATCCCGATTCGATCGTCGAGGAGGAGAACCTCGAGAAGGCCGGGTCGGATGCGGTCGAACGCGCCGTCGAGGAGGCGATCGAGGAGAACCCCGAGGCCGTCGCCGACGTCGAAGCGGGAGAGACGGACGCGATCAACTTCCTCGTCGGGCAGGTCATGCAGAAGACCGGCGGCAGCGCCGATCCCGGTTCGGTGAACCAGCTCCTCCGCGATCGGCTCGGGTCCTGAGCGCGACATGGCCGCCAGCCTCCCCCGACTCCGGTGGGTGATCACCGGTCCGGTCGTTCTGACGGGCGTCGTCCTCGGGGTCGGGGTGGTGATCCTGCCGCACTCCCCCACGACGATGGGGCTGCTTCGCACGGGTGTTAGGACCTTCTTCGCGATGTCGTTCCTGGTGATCGGCCTCGGGCTCATCTACCGCCTGCTCGTCGAAGGCTTCGAGGGATCGGCCGGGAATTAAGCGGACGAATCCGGCGTCGACTCCTCATCCGGCGGGATCGATTCCTGGGCTGCACCGTCTAAAATCCCGGCTTTCCACGTGCCCCTGGCGAACCACAGGGCACCGATCACGAACGCGATAACGTTGGTGACCGTGTACCCCCACCAGAGCCCGATGGCGCCCCACCCGAGGGCATAGGCCAGGACCCACATCACCGGGATCCGGAACAACCACCGCGAGAGGAACGACAGGACCATCGCGTGTTTCGTAAACCCAGCGCCCCGGAAGGCCCCCTGAACGACCATCAGGCCGCCGAAGAAGGCCCAGGAGAAGGCGACGATCCGGAGGAATTTGATGCCCTCGTCGATGACCCCGACGTCCGCGATGAACACTCGCATGAGCCCTTCTGGAAACGCAAAGGCGAACGCGCCGAAGGCGAAGAGGGCGGCCATGGCACCCCCAGTCGCCGTCCACGCGACCGTTTCGGCCCGATCGGGCGTCCGGGCGCCGAGGTTTTGGCCGACCCCGGTCGCGGCGGCCTGGCCGACGGCACCCGAGACGGTCCAGGAGACCGACATCATCCGGAGGCCGATCCCGTAGGCGGCCGTGACGATCGGCCCGAACCGCGCCACGAGGGCCGCGAGGGCGACCGCCGACAGGCTCCGGAGCAAGCCATCGGCGGTTCCGGGATAGCCGACCCGGACCAGCTTCCGGAGGACGGGTGGATCGGGCCGGAGGTCCCGGGGTCGGAGTCTGATGCCCCAGCCCCCATCGAGGAGGATATAGAGGCCGACCAGGGCAGCGAACACACGGGCGATCAGGGTGGCGATCGCGGCGCCCTCGACCCCGAGCCCGAGGAAGAGGTAATCGAGCCCGAACAGGGGGTCCCCATCCAGGATGAACAGCGGGTCGATCACGATGTTGAGTCCGGCCGAGAAGGCGACCAGCCACATTGCGGTCTTGGTATCGCCGGCTGCCCGGAGCACTGCCCGAAAGGCGAAGAAGAGGAAGGTGAACGGGATCGCCACGAAGATCACCTCGATGTACGCGAGCGAAAGGTCATAGACCAGTCCCCGCGCCCCGATGAGCCACACCAGTGGCTCACGGATGGCAAAGCCGACGAGGCCGAGGCCGATGGCGACCGCCACGGTGAGGATAACCGTCTGCGCAACGGCGTTCTCCGCCGCCCGGTCCTCCCCGGCCCCGATATGTTGAGAGACCAAAGCCACGGCGGCCGCGGTGATCCCCATGGCGACGGAGACGAACAGCCACGCGGTGGGGAACATCAGCGAAACGGCGGCGACGGCTTCGGCGTTGAGCCGCCCCACCCAGAACATGTCAGCGAGGTTGTATGCGGTCTGCAGGAGGTTCCCAACGACAAGCGGCCACGCCAGATCGAAGAGCTTCGGCGTGATCGCGCCGGTGGTCATGTCGATCCGGCTATCTCGGGAACTCGCCACGGGCCAGGTTTGGGGGTGGCTTAGTAAGCCATTTCGAAGGACCGTCGCGGCTTCTCCCTTTGATATCGAGGCAACCTGGCTGCATCTGTTATCAGACACGAAATTTTGCGCCTAATGACTAAATACGCTGATATGGCAATTCGAGTGCAGATAGGCATGCGAAAATCGACAGGGGTTCCGGGGTTGGATGCGATGCTCAGGGGCGGCCTCCCCGAACAACGGTCAGTTCTCGTTATGGGAGGCCCGGGCACCGGGAAGAGCACGTTGGCGATGCAGTTCCTCCAGGAAGGGTTGGAACGGGATGAGGAATGCCTCTTCGTCAGTACCGAACAGACGCCCGGCGAACTCCAGGATTCGTTCGAGCCGTTCGATTTCGAGCTGGACCACGACCGGCTTTCCGTCGAAACGATCCATGCCACCCTTGGATCGACCGTCGAATCCGACGGTCAGCAGGTGGTCCTCGACGCGCTCGACGATCAGAACGCCATTCATGACGGGGGGATGCGTAATCGGAACTTCGGGCCGTTCACCCTCCCGTTTACCAGCGGCGACATCCAGGAGGTCCTCCGTCCCTACAGCCCCTGCGACCGTGTCGTGTTCGACAGCATCTCCGGCCTCGAGGCGATGACCGGGGATAGCCAGCTGTTCAGGCGGTGTATCCTGGATTTCATCCGACTGTTCACCGACGAGTTCGGGGCAACGACCCTGTTCACGGCCGAGGAGATCAGCGGCCCGGACAGCCCGAATGCCGGCCCCTCCGAGAAGCTCCAGTTCAACACCCATGGGGTCATCCGGCTCTGGCGTGAACAGATCGACGGCGACTTCCATCGGTTCGCGCGTGTCGAGAAGATGCGCGGGATCGATCACGCGACCCAGGCGTTCGAGATGGAACTCGACACGCAGGGCGTGAGCGTCGTTCCCGAGGACCGGTCACAATCCAAGGGACTGAACCGGTTCGGAACCTTGAGCACGGGGATCGGTGGGCTTGACCGCCTGTGTGGTGGCTGCCTCCCCGCGGGAGGGACCAGCCTCCTCGGTCACGACGGTCGGGCGAACGTGAACACGATCGTCGCCAACGCGATCATCGAATCCGTTCGGGACGATCACGCGATCGTCCTGCTCCCGCCGTCGAGCCTCGAGACCGACCACCTCAACCAACTGATCGCTGAACGGGTCGGTTCGATCGGTGAACTCCTGAACGACGATCGGATGTTCGTCTTGGACCTGAGCGGGAACTGGGACGACTACTCCTACAACGTGTTCGGCATCAGGGATTACGAACGGTCGCTTCGGCAGATGTTCGGCGGGCTGAATATGCTGGTTTCGTGGAAGATGAAGCGAATTTTCAAGCAGATGAACAGGCGCCGAGGGGATCGACCGGCCCTCGCGGTCGTCTATACTGAGGCGATGCTTCAGGAGTTCTCGCCGAATGAGGTCAGGCAGCTCCATCAGTGGGCGAAGAAGAACCTCTTCGTGCCGAAGGACACGGTGTTGTTCGTGCAGAACCCTGACGTCATGGACAAGACCCTCTCGGAGTTCTTCGTCTTGGACGCCCAGCAGGTTATCAAGACCTGGATCCATGCAAATGGGCTCCAGTACATCAAACTGGAGAAGTCACCGATCGGGAAACTCAGCTCGTCGAAGCTCGTCGAGCACGTCGATTATCCGCCGTACGTCAGGGTCCAGCGGACTCACAGCGGGGCGACATAACACAGCACAGGAGGACATCATTATGAAAGGCATCAAACAATATCTCGGGATCGACAAGGGGGATCGGCAGACAGACACTTCTTCGGACACTTACGCGAACGGTGGTGTCACGAGCGCCTCGAGCAGTCGGTTCTTCTCCCGTGAGGACGACCTGGATCGCCAGGCCCGCTTCATCGCCGAACGGATCTGCTCGGGCTTTCAGCTCCACGATCGCCGCCAGCGTGACGAGTGTGCGGAGGCGTTCTACGCCGTCGACCGGCACCAGTTCGCCCACATCGACGACGAGGAGGCGAAGGAATCGAGCGAGGCGTTCGTCGAAGCACTCTGGCAGAAAGACGACGTCGAGAAGAGCTATCAGGTCGAAAACCAGATCGACCCGGATCAGATAAAGTCGGCGGATTACGACGCGGTCCGCGATCCACTCACCCGGCGGGCGGAGATCATCGGCATGGACGAGTCCTATGCCGATCACACTGCTCGGGCTTGGAAGCTGCACAAGACCAAGGGACAATACTGGACGGAGTTCTTCCAAGCCCAACTCATCGAGGTCAGGGCGGCCCTCCAGGATCCGGGCTACCCGAGAAAACCAAAGGAGGGACTGTCCGGGTTCGGGCCACTCCCGACCCGATACCTGCTCGCCGTCGAACTCCACGATCAGCACACGACCAAATGTTGGGAGGAGGCTATCCGGGTAATGACACCGTACTACCGCCGAATCCTCGAGCGACACCGCGAGCTGGATTACCGGTAACCGGATCGATTTCTCCAACCCCTTGTTACGGCCGGCCTCCGTCCCCCGTCGCCGATGAATGACGGGCTACTGGTCGACCCCGTTAATCGCCGGTGTTGACCGCCCAACCGTCGTCGGTTCGACTGACGACCGCGTCGAACAACGTCTTGAACCGGGGGATTTCGACCTCGTCATGGGCATCGGGGTCCATGTGGTAGTGGCCGACCGCGTCCATCGCTTTGAGCTGCCCCGTTAACTGGTGGAGGAAGCGGTAGACCTGTTGGACCTCCATGTAGTGGAGCATCGGCGTGATCGAATCGAAACAGAACGCCACGGATCGGTCCTGGTCCTGCCAATCGGAGAGATACTGGCTGATGGTAACGCCGATCCGGGTGAGGTTGCCACCCCCTTGGACCGATTCGACGGCGATATTACCGCCATCGAGTTCGAGCTTACCCTTCTCATCAACCGATCCCCGCATCGAATTCCCGATCGACAGGAAGACCAGCTGCGCCGGTCGGGGCCCGCCGACGAGTTCGTCCCAGTCATCGAGCCAATCGTCGAGCTGCCGGGTGAAGCTCACCGCCAGCAGGTTGGTCTCGGTGGGTGGCGTCGCGCTCGCGAGGCTCATGCAGGCCTCCGATACGCCACCACCGAGGCTCGGGGCCAGAAGGAAGACGTTCGTGGCATCCCCCATGTCATCGTCGATTGGGGGCAGCTCACTCTCCATTGTGAACGCGTAGGGGTTACTTGCCGCTTATAATTCCGCCCCCGAATATCTCCGATGATAACGGTGGATGGCGGTGGTTCTCCGGGTCCATTCCCGCTTGGCCGACCGAATCTCGGGCGGTAAGGATGATCGGACGCGGAAGCCACCAGTGCGGGGTCGGAGCTCGACTCGAATATTGCCAGTGTCACGGGGTATCGTATCGCAGTCCGCCGATTTCGAGTGACGCAAGGTTTACCAAGGGGAGCGGCATACCAGCGGGCAATGACGACCCCCAACGGAGGTGAGCCGCGATGGAGCTGATCATCTCGGAGAAGCAGAACGCTGCCCGGCGGATCGCCGAGATCCTGAGCGATGGCGCGGCCACCACCGAACAGGTCGGCAACGTCAACGTCTATTCCTGGGGTGATACCCGCTGTATCGGCCTTTCCGGACACGTCGTCGGGGTGGATTTCCCCGACGAGTACTCCGACTGGAACAAGGTCGATCCGGCCGAGCTGATCGGCGC
The DNA here is from genome assembly GCA_964404815.1 of uncultured Halobacteriales archaeon. GTDB lineage: Archaea > Halobacteriota > Halobacteria > Halobacteriales > Hikarchaeaceae > CAYOLR01. The sequence goes on along the minus strand of CAYOLR010000011.1, from coordinate 1,397 downwards.
CGAGATCGTCAAGACGCCGACACAGGAGGGCATCGTGAACGCCCTCAAACGGCTCGCCCGCGACGCGGACCGGGTCGTTATCGCGACCGACTACGACCGCGAGGGCGAACTGATCGGCAAGGAGGCCTACGAACTGGTCCGTGAGGTCAACGCCGACGTCAAGATCGATCGGGTTCGGTTCTCATCGATCACGGAGAACGAGGTCCGATCGGCGTTCGACGACCCGGATGAACTCGACTTCGACCTCGCGGCTGCCGGCGAGGCCCGGCAGGTCATCGACCTGATCTGGGGGGCCGCCCTCACCCGGTTTTTGTCCCTCTCCGCCAAACAGTACGGCGACGACTTCATCTCCGTCGGCCGGGTGCAATCGCCGACGCTGAAGCTCATCGTCGATCGGGAACGCGAGATCGAAGCGTTCGACCCCGAGGACTACTGGGAGATCTTCGCCGAACTCGCCAAAAACGGCGACGGCTTCGAGGCGCAGTATTACTACCTCGATGCCGACGACAACGAGGCCGAACGCATCTGGTCCGAGGAGGACGCCGACGCGGTGTTCGCCGCCCTCGAGGGGGCGGTCCAGGTCACCGTCACCGAAGTCGACCGTCGGACGAGGACCGATCGGCCGCCGGCCCCCTTCAACACGACCCAGTTTATCCGGGCGGCTGGCGCGGTCGGGTTCTCCGCCAAACGGGCGATGTCCATCGCCGAAGACCTCTACACGGCGGGGTATATCACCTACCCGCGGACGGACAACACCGTCTACCCCGACGACCTCGATCCCAGCGAGCTCCTCCGGACCTTCGCCGGCACTCGGACGTTTGGCGATGACGCGGCATCACTGTTGGACGGGGACGTGACACCGACGCGTGGCGATTCCGAGACCACCGATCACCCGCCGATCCATCCGACGGAGGACATCCCGGACAAGGGTGACCTCAGCGACGCCGAATGGCGGGTCTACGAGCTGGTCGTGCGCCGGTTCTTCGCGACCGTCGCCGATCCGGCAACCTGGGAACACCTGCGAGTCGTGGTCGACGCGGATGGCCTCGCATTGAAGGCCAACGGCAAGCGGCTGGTCGAGCCCGGCTATCACGCCGTGTATCCCTACTTCAGTACGGACGAAAACTTCGTTCCGGATGTCGAGGAGGGTGAGACGTTGAAGCTCGTCGATTCGAGACTCGAGGCGAAGCAGACCCAACCCCCGCGACGGTACGGCCAGTCACGCCTCATCGAGACCATGGAGGACCTCGGGATCGGGACGAAGTCGACTAGACATAATACTATTGATAAATTATACGACCGCGGCTACATCGAGGAAAACCCGCCCCGCCCGACGCAGCTCGCCAAAGGTGTCGTCGAGGCCGCCGAGGAGTACGCCGACCTCGTGGTCTCGGAGG
>CAYOLR010000010.1:0-25973 GCA_964404815.1 uncultured Halobacteriales archaeon | reverse complement strand
TAATGAAGTAATCAAGCGAAGTACAGGTCCGGGTATTATCGAGATCGATAAACATCCGGGCCACAATCCCCATGCCTCCGAGGCCGCCACGGGACCGCATCGAGCGTGGTATCTCGCCAGTCATCGGTGTCGCGATCCTGATCATCATCGTGGTGCTGCTCTCGGTCACCGTCGGGGTCATGGCGCTCGGGTTGACCAACGACGTCCCGCGATCGAACCCACAGATGGCGGTCCAGTGGGAGAACGCGGACGCCGGCCTCGTCGTCGTACCACGATCCATGACGGACGACGTCGAACTCAAGATCAACGGGGTGACGGTCAGGACGATCTCGGATGACAACCTGAACCAGGAGATTTTGCTGCCGGTCGCCCCCGACGACCGGATCGGCTTTGTCGGGGATTCGGGGCCGGACGATATGTTGGTCCAGAAACGGGTCCGGGAGCGCGAAGCCGGCGATTTCATCGCGTATTATACCTTCGAAGGGCAGTCGGGGTCGACCGTCGTGGACCGATCGTCCAACGACAACGATGCGACCCTCGTCAACGGGCCGAACTGGGTGCGTGATAGTTCGGGGACCGCCCTCCAGTTCGACGGATCGGACGACTACGTCAAGGTCGATCAGCTCAATGCCAAGAACGTCACGAACGTCAAAGAGTTCACCGTCGCCGTCAAGTTCCGCATCGAGGGGACGACCGGCTCCATCCAACAGCTCGTCGAACACCGTAACGACTTGACGAACTTCGAATGGTTCCTCGAGACCGATCAGGGCAACATGCCCTACGAGGTGGAATACGCCGTCTGGCCGGACGGGAACAACCTCAAGGGGGTGACCTCGGGGACCTACGGGAGCGGGACGACACACGTCGCCGTCGGCACGTTCGACGAGGACACGATCAGGCTCTACATCGACGGCACCTACATCGGCTCGAAACAGCGTTCGGATACCATCGAGATGGGTGCGCTGTATATCGGGGCCGACGCCGTCGGTGCGAGCTCTCAACACTTCAGGGGACGAATGTACCAGCTCCGGCTCTACTACACGGCGATGGATGAGGCCCAGGTGAAGATGCTCACCGACGTGATGGAGGCCGAAGCCGAGTAACCATCCCGACGGTCAAACCTTTCTGCCGGGCGGTCGGATCCCACCGCATGGAACGACGACCCGCGCCCGAAACCCGACCGATCGGACTGACGATCGCCGGGAGCGATTCAGGCGGCGGCGCCGGCATCCAGGCCGACCTCAAGACCATGGAGGCCGCCGGGGCCTTCGGCACGAGCGTGATCACGAGCGTTACCGCCCAGAACACCCGCGGGGTCGAGTCGACCCACTTCGTCCCTACGCCGGAGATCACCGCTCAGTTCCGGGCGGTTACCGAAGATTTCGATATCGGTGCGGCGAAGACGGGGATGCTCGGGACCGCGGAGATCGTCGAGACGGTAACCGGGTTGGCCGGCGAGTTAGATGCCCCGTTGGTGGTCGATCCAGTGATGGTCGCCGCCGCGGGGGACAGGCTCCTCGAGCCGGCGGCTGAGGCGGCCTACGAGGCACTCGTCAGGGAGGCCACGCTCGTCACCCCGAACGCCGATGAGGCCGGCGTCTTGACGGACGTCACTCCCGAGGACGAGGAATCGGCCCGGCGGGCGGGCCAGGCGCTCGTCGATATGGGCGCCAACGCGGCGCTCATCAAGGGCGGCCACATCCCGGGCGAAACCGTCACGGACCTGCTGGTGACCGCGGATCGGGAGTATTCGTTCGTCCACCCACGGATCGACTCCGACGCCACGCACGGGTCTGGGTGCACGATCTCGAGCGCGATCGTCGCCGCTCTGGCGGCCGGAACACCGCTCGAGGACGCCGTGGAATCCGCCGTCGCCTTCATGGAACGCGCCGTCCGCTATCCGATATCGGTCGGACACGGCCCGGGATCGGTGCATCACCTCGTCGACCTCCGGGATCAAGCCTCACGCCAACCCGTTCAGGAGGCCGTCGAAACGGTGGTGCGCTCGCTCGTGGATGCCGGCGCAGGCCCCCTGGTCCCCGAGGTCGGGATGAACATCGTCGGTGCGTCACCGTACGCCGAAGCCGTCGGCGATACCGCGGCAGTGGAGGGCCGGATCACCCGGACCCTCTCCGGGATCAAACCGAATCGCGGGGTCAGGTTCGGGGCGTCGAGCCACGTCGCCCGGTTCCTCCTGACGGCCCGGGAGTTCGACCCTTCCCTTCGGTTCGCCGCCAACCTCCGCTTCGACGATGACATCGAGCGGGTGCTCGGGACCCTCGATTGGCCCGTCGCTGAGATCGACCGAAGCCAGGAACCGGATCCGGACGTCGAACGGAGTACGATGCAGTGGGCTGCCCGTCGGGCGTTCGAAACGGACGGTCAGACCCCCCATGTCGTGTACGACCGGGGGGATGTCGGCAAGGAGGCGATAACCCGGCTCGTGGCGCCCGATGCCCCCACCCTCATCGACCGGGCGATCGACCTCCTCGAGACCTTTTAGCCGGCCTCGACTGCCGCGGCGGCGTTTATCGCCGACTGGTCGTCGTGCCAGGCCGCCATGACCTGGAGCCCGACGGGGAGGCCGTCGTGGGTCCCACAGGGGACGCTTACGCTGGGATGGCCGGTGAGGTTGGTCGGGTGGGTATCCCAGTTGACCGGCGGGGTAACCCCCCGCTCGAACCCGCCGATCTCCAGGGCCGTCGTCGGCGTGGAGGGCGCGACGAGGACATCGACGTCGCCGAGGGCGGCGTCGAAATCGGTTCGGAGCTCCTCGCGAAGCTGTTTCGCCCTGACGTACGGGGCACCGCCGTGGGTCTCGATGAGCGAAGCACCGAGGACGAGCATCGCCTTGACGTTCCGCCCGAGCTCGTTGTTGGCTGCCCGCCTGACGTGCCGGATTCCCGCCGCCACCGACGGTTCGGTCACCGCGCGGTCGAACAGGCCACACCCGTCGGTCATGAAAACGGCCGCGAACTCGACGGGGGCGATCCCCCACCAGGCCTCCCGCGACCGGTCGAGCGCCGGGATCGACACGGACTCGGCCGTCGCCCCACGGTCGGTCAGATCGTCGATGGCGGCCCGGACGGCGTCGGCGACCCCATCCGTTACGTACTCGTCGAAGAACGGTTCGGCCACGCCCACGGCGAGATCTGTGGGCTCAGGATCGAGCGCCGCCGTGAACGACGGTCCACGCGATACGGTATCGGCGAAGACGTCAACGGCCCGGGCCGCGTGTTCGACCGTCCCCGCAAGCGGGCCGACGGTATCCATCGACGGTGCCATGGGAACGACCCCGTGCGTCGGAACCAGCCCGAAGGTGGGCTTGACCCCCACGATGCCACAGTAACTCGCCGGGATACGGATGCTACCGCCGGTGTCCGAACCGAGGGCGACATCGACCTCCCCGGCAGCCACGGCGGCCGCGCTCCCCGCCGAGGACCCGCCCGCGACGTGGCCCGGGGCGACCGGGTTCTCCGTCGGTCCGAAGGCGCTGGTTTCCGACGTGGGGCCGAAGGCCAACTCGTCCATGTTCGTCTTCCCGACGATCCGGCCGCCCGCATCCAACACCCGGTCGACGACGGTGGCATTACTTCGGGGAACCACGTCGGCAAAGGCTCTCGAGCCGCTGGTGAGCGGAACGCCACGAACCGCCGTGTTGTCCTTGATGCCAATGGTCAGGCCGTCGAGGGGGCCATCCGGTTCCGGCCGCCGGAGGTCGAACCGCGAGAGCCACGCGTTGTATGGGTCATCGTCGGGCACCGTCGGCACCGTGGAGAACCGTTCGACCCGCCCACTCGCTGGGGGACGGCGAGCGGAGCCGAGGTCCCGGTATACGTCCTCGAGGGCGTTCACGCGGGTGGCGATAGAGTCGACTTCCCCGTCGGTCAAGTCGAGCCGCAGTCGTTCGGCGAGCCGTTCGACATCGCCGGCCGACACCGTTTGAAACCGCATATCCGATGCATGCGGGTGCGACCCTTAACTCCCCGGCGGGGGTCAGAGGCCGTAGAAGGCATCGGGGCCGTGATCGTCTTGCCAGGCGAAGGCGAACAGGCGTCGAGCGGGAACGCGATCGAGCCGGCGGCCATCGGCGGATCGGCCGGTCGCGCCGTTCCAGCCCGTCCCGTCGGCCCGAAACGTCCCCTCCTCCCCGGGGTCGAACGAAAACCCCGGGTGGTCGAAGGCGTGGATCCCGTCGTCGGTTGCGAAGACGACAATGTCACGAGGTCCCACCGATAAGGTGACGACGCCACCGTTGCGGTCGATAACCTCGAACGGCACGCCGACGGCGTCGTCACCCGCCTCGATACCGATGACGACCGCTTTGGCGTCGATATCCGACCGATCCCACGCCCGTCCACCGGCTCCCCGATGGGCGTCGAGACCGATCCCCTCGGATTCGAAGTAGGCCTCGTATGGACTGACGTCGTATTCGACGCGTGCAGGGGTATCGTCGTCGCTCGCCGCCTCGCTCTTGCCGCCCGGCGGTTGGAGGACGACCCCGTCCGGATGGGCTTGGCGAAACGCCGACCAACTCGTGATCGCGGCGGGCAGCACCTCTAGAGTCGTTCCCTCAAGCGGCCCGGCGATACATCGGCCGAGCGACTGTTTCCAGTCCGATTCGGTCTCCCGGTCGTACATGACGAGGTCGTCATCGGCGAGTTTCCCCGAGACGCCGAAGGTTAGCGTCCGGCCATCGACCGATCGGGAGTAGACGACGGCACTCCCGCATAACGGACACCAGGTGACCGCGATCGGGCGGCCATCGACACGGTCGTTGACGATTTCGTGATAGTGGAGGATTCTGATTGGATAGGCCCGGCTGTGGGAACCGAACTCGACCACGATGACGTCGTCATCCGGTTCGCCGAAATAGTCAGGCCCGAAAGCCGGGTCGTCCACGCTGGGGATCGCGTCCGGTGGGAGGACCTGCCGCACGTTCATCGGACCATTATGGGCGGGGAATCGACCTAAACTGTTGGGAAGACGAGCCGGTTCGCCGGGAACGAACCGCGGGTGAGAGAAAAGGGTTAGTGTCTGACCGACCGTGCCTCGCGGACTTCGGCGCCGTCCCGTACCTTGTCCTCGCAGAACGGGCAGACCCGAGGGTTGTCCATCCCGTCGGGCGCGAAGACTCGAACATACGCCTCTGTCACGGATGATCCGCAGTTTTGGCAGGTAGGCATGCCTTCAGCGAAAGATTCTACACATTCCATATAAGCTTTCTGAGTGCGGATCAATGTCGACGCTGTCGCCCGGTTTCAACATGTCAGTCCGCAGTCGAGTTGAGGTTCGATCGCCTCACGTATCGGATTCGAGCTCGTAGTCCCATTCTTTGATCCCATGGGCCAGGTTCGCGATCCATGCATCGTCATCGATCCCTTCGAACGACTCGAGCAGTCTGGCGGCCTGGAGCGAGCTCTCGCCCCGGGGACAGGCGATGACGATCTTGTCGGCCCATTCGTACTCGGCGACCTCCCGAGTGAACCGGACGAACGGGATGTTCTCAGAGCCCGGGATATGGCCCCGGCGGAACTGCTGTTCGTTCCGAATGTCGATGACCTGGATGTCCTCGCCGTTCTGGAGCCGTTCGTGCAGCTCCGTCGGCGTGATCTCATCGACCATCGTCACTCACCGTTACTCCGCCGTGCGTTAAAGGCCATCGACCCGAACGGTCTCCTGTCGGAACTCATCCTCCGACCACCGCCAGGAGCCGACGAACGGGTGACCGTCCAGGGCGACGATTACATAGGAATAACCCGGCCACGTCGCCCGGGCGGCATCCGTGGTACTCGGGACCGTCGGCCCCGCAGGATGGGAATGGTAAAACCCGACGACGTCATTTCCGGCCTCCTCGATCCCGTCGATCAGCTGGAGCTGTTCCTCGGGATCCATATAGTACTCCGTTCGGGGCCGCTCCGAGACGTTGGTCGCCGGATGAGTGCGCCGGACTCGACTCCTGTCCTCGCCGTATTCGCCCCCGAGCACGCCACAAACCTCCTCGGGTCTGCCGTCAGCCGCGTGATCGATGATCCCGTCGTACGCGGAGCGGCCCATGACGAGCATTGCAGAAACGCTCGACCCGATGCGGGAAAACGAATGCGATTGCGTTAGATTCGGCCGACTTCCTCGACGGCGACGCTTTCGACGCCTTCGACCCCCATGAAGGCCTCCTCGACCGCCTCGGTCCCGCCGGCCTCGTCGGGAACGATAACAGTCGGCAGCAGTGCCACGAGGCCGAAGGCGATGTCCTCGCGCTGGAAGCCACGGATCTTAGCGCCTTCAGGGAGCGACGCGGTCAGGCGTTCCTCGAGCTCGTCGAGGTCCAATTCGGGGTTCTGCGGCATGACTTTCAGTTTCGTTGCGACCTTGCCCATGTTCAGGGCCCCCGAAACCCGCACTCAGGACACTCGTAGAGGTTGCTCTGTTTTCGACACTTGGCACAACGGGAGATAGCGTGACCGCAATCGGGACACTGGAACGTAGCCGCGTTCGTCCCGGAAATCGCGATCCCGCAGGACACGCAATGCCGTGCCTCAGCGGTTGAACGACTCATACGCTTACTCCCGGTTCGGCGTGTTTAACCGTTGTCGTTTCTCGGCCGTTCCTATCCCTGTAGAATGGAGATACGCTAGCGAATCTCGGCACTGGGCCGATCGGTAGCCGTCAGACGTGTTCCAGGAGGGCGTCCACCTCTTCGGACGTATTGAAGGCGTGGACCGACGCGCGAACACACTCCGTTGAGGGGATCGTCCGAAGCACGATGTCGTCCTCCGCGACCGTCTCGACGAACCGTTCCGGGTCGTCTACGGCGAACGAAACCAGGCCGGACTGATACTCCGCGGGACTGTGCAGGCGATCGTCGGGGATGCCGGCCTTCAGTCGATCCGTCAGCCGTTCGATCCGTGACTGGACGGTGGAGAGCCCGATGTCGTCGATCATCTCGACGGCCTCCTGCATTCCCCGGTAGATCGAGACCGGCATCGTTGTCAGGTCGAACATCGCCGCGCTCTCGCGGTATTCATAGCCGGGTTCGGTCGGCGCCTTCACACCGTGACCCCCGATTCGCGTGGGCCGAAGCTGCCGGCGAGCCGCCTCGTCGACGAAGAGCCAGCCCGAACCCCAGGGGCCGAGCGGCCACTTGTGGGCCGACCCCGCGACGAAATCGACGCCCCATTCGTGGGGATGCACGGGAAGCTGACCGAACGATTGGACAGCATCGACCAGGACCAGCGTCCCAGCGTCGTGGGCCACGTCGGCGATTTCGGCGATGGGAATCGTCGTCCCGAAGTTCCACGCCGTCGAACTCAGACAGACCATTCTCGCATCGTCGAGGACGTCAACGAAATCGTCAGCAGTAAACTGCCCGTTGTCGCCCTCGACCACTTCGACCTCGATACCGTGGGTATCGGCGAGTCGATCCCACGGCAGGGTCCCCGCGGGGTGTTCGATGTCAGTTCTGACGACGACATCGCCGGGGGACCAGTCGATCGATCCGGCGATAATGTTGATGCCGTCAGCGGTACTCTGGGTAAGGGCGATTTCGGAGGGATCGACGTCCACGAACGAGGCGACCGACTCCCGAGCATCCTCGTAGGCTCCCCATCCGGCCGTATACATACCCTCGCCGACGGGCGCTTCGAACTCGTGATATCGTTGGAATTCGCAGACCGCGTCCACGACGCGCCGCGGGCTGGGTCCGCTCGCTCCGGTGTTGAAGTACGCAGCCGACTCGGCCACCGGGAGGTCCGCCCGAAGTTCCTCTGGGGTCATGTGAAACCCGCCGCCGGCGAGGCCAATACGCTTCCCGGTTCGGCGGCGAGAGCCTGAAGGGTATATACCATGACGCGTCCACGGGACTTAAGAACGTGTGCCGGGTGTCATCCCACCGCAATCTATCGAACCGGGAGTTTTATTTTTATACCGAGACTTTGGTCCGGTATTACATGCCACGTGAGCAAGCGACATCTGTGATGAATCCGTGGATTCCCTTCGCGGAGATGTGGACCCGGATGTCGGAGCAGATGACGAAGAACTTTTTCGAGGCAAACCGTGCGGCGGCCGCTGCCTTCGGCATGTCATCGCTTTCGGATAGCGGCTCAACGGCCGGCGACGCCCCCGCCCCCACGCTGGACACTTCTGTCGACGGCATGGCTTATCGAGTCCCAGATTGGGAGTTCGAGGGGTCAGCGGAGTCGGTGGAGGATCTGGCGGTGGGGTCGATCGTGAGCTTCTCCAAGGAGGTAACCGACGACGATGTCCAGTCGTTCGCCCGTGCGAGCGGCGACACCAACCGGCTCCACTTGGACGAGGAATTCGCCCGAGAGACCCGGTTCGGCGGTCGGATCGTCCATGGAACGCTCGTCGCCGGGCTTATCAGTGCAGCACTGGCCAGGCTCCCCCTCATGACCGTCTACCTTTCGCAGGATCTTACCTTCCGCCAACCGGTGGAAATCGGTGACGTCGTCACCGCCGATTGCGAGATCATCGAAGATCTCGGCGATGGCCGGTACCGGTTATCGACGACGGTCACCAACGAGGACGGCGACATCGTGGTTGATGGGGAGGCCATGGTCCTCATCGACGACATCCCCGACGAGGAATAGGTCCGCCATCGGCTGGCGGCTGGCCACCCGCCCGCTACCGAGAGCCATCACGCTTATGTCTCCGTTACAGGTCCCTTACTCTAGGCATTCTCCAGATGTCAGGATCGACACCCCCCCAGCGTTCTCATCGTCGAAGACGAACGGGGATTGGCAGACCTCTACGCCCAGTGGTTAAACCCCGACTATCCCGTCGAAACCGCGTATACTGGCGAGTCCGCGATGGACAAGCTATCCGGGGAGTTCGAGGTAGTCCTTCTCGACCGGCGAATGCCGGGTATTTCCGGCGACCAAGTCCTCGATCGGATTCGGGAACAACAACTCGGCTGTCGAGTCGTCATGGTCTCTGCTGTCGAACCGGACTTCGACGTGATCGCCCTGGGATTCGACGATTACCTCGTCAAACCCGTGACGAAGGCCGATCTTGTTGGCGCCGTCCAACGGATGGAAAGACGGCTGACGTACGACAACGGGCTCCAGCGGTACTTCGCACTGGTCTCCAAAAAGGCGACCCTCGAGGTCGAAAAACGAAATCAGGACCTCGAACAGAACGAGGAATACCGGCGACTGCTGGACGAGATCGAGACGCTTCGGGATCAGGTCGATGCCTCACTGGGCGAGCTTGATCAGGACGATATGCGGGCCGTCCTCCGTGATGCGGGCGACATCGGTCTATCGGACCAATCCACCTCCGGCTCCTGAGCGTACCGTCAGTCGATGATCACCCTCCCGTTCCCTCGGTCGGGCTGAACCGGTAGCCGTCCCAGGGCTGGCTCGCGGGCTCGCGGAGAATATCCGCATCGGGGTCTCGCAGGGTATCGACGTGGACCGGGCGGACCGTATCGCCGATCTCGATGGCGTCATCCGTGAGCTGTCCGATGGCTCGAACAGCTTTCCCGTCGATCGAGAACTCGACGATGGCGAGAGCGTTCGGCGTCCGGACGCCTGGCGGCGTCGACGTGCTGACCGTCCAGGTCACGACCTCGCCCACCTCACCGCTCAGATCGATCCGCTCTTCGATCGGCTCCCCGCACTTCGGACAGCTGGGGTGAACGGGGTAATTGATGTGACCGTTCGAACAGCGACTCGCATCGAGTGTCATCCCGCCACCTCCATGATCGTCGTGGTCACACAGTTGCCGAACCCGCCGACGTTACATGCGAGCCCCACGTCGGCGTCGACCTGGCGGGGGCCGGCATCGCCAATCAGTTGCTTGTAGATCTCGTAGAGCTGGGCGACGCCGCTGGCCCCGAGCGGGTGGCCCTTCGATTTCAGTCCGCCGGACGTGTTGATCGGGAGCTCTCCTCCACGATCGGTGACGCCATCCTCCACGGCTTCCCAGCCGTGGCCTTTCTCGAAGAACCCGAGATCCTCCGACTGGAGGAATTCGAGAATGGTGAACATGTCGTGGAGTTCGGCCACGTCGATATCCTCGGGGGATCGGTCGGCCATGTCGTAGGCCCCCCGGCTGGAATCCACCACGCCCCCCATGATCGTCGGATCGTCGCGTTCGTGGACCACGTGGGTGTCCGTCGCCCCATCGATGCCGCTTACCACGACGTAGTCGTCGGTCACCTGGGCGGCCACCGATTCGGGACAGAACAGCAGCGCGGCACTCCCATCGGTGATCGGACAAAAATCGTAGAGCCGAAGCGGGTCGGCTACGATGGGCGAGTCCATGACGGTCTGGAGGTCGACCTCCTTTCGGAACTGGGCGTGGGGGTTGTCCAATCCGTTCCGGTGGTTCTTGACCGCGACTTTGGCGAGGCTTTCGCGGGGGGCATCGTATTTGTGGAGGTAGAGCCGTGCGGTCAGGCCGGCGAACGACGGCAGCGTCAGGCCGTGTTTGTACTCGACGGGGTGGGTGATCGAGGCGATAACGTCCGTCGCTTCGGCCGTTGATCGATGGGTCATCTTCTCGCCACCCACGAGCAGCGTCATTTCGCTGGCACCGCTTGCGATCGACTGCCAGGCCGCGAACGCCCCGGCACCTCCCGAGGCCGACGTTTGATCGATGCGTTGGGTATAGGCCGGCATTGCGCCGAGGTCATTGGCCACGGCATTCATGATGCCCGTCTGTCCCTCGAACTCGCCGCTCGCCATGTTCGACACGTACAGATGGTCAACGGCGTCCGAGCCGATACCGGCATCCTCAAGGCAGGCCGATCCCGCCTCGGCGAGCAGGTCGGTGATCCAGGCGTCCCGTTGGCCGAACTGGGTCATCGAGGCGCCAATGATCGCTACCCTGTCCATGAAAGGTGGATGTCCGGAGGCCGTCTTAGTCGTTCGGACACGCCGACGACGGTTCGGATTCGGGTAGCCGCCGTCCATCAATTTCACTTTCAGTGTGCTAGCCTGGGCTATAACGCCGAACCGGTGCTCCTCACTAGTATGCAGCAGACGGTCAATCCACCGACCGAGATTCCTGAACTGGGCCGCGGCGACCGCGACCATCGCTGTCACGAATGCGGCACCCCGATCATCGGTATCGAATCCGACGGACCGGGAACCCACCGTTTCGTCGGATGCGGCCACCGCGCGAGCGGCCGATTCGTCCGATCACCCACCGATGCCGGGTCGAACCTCCTGGGGATCCAGACCGGTTAGACCCAGGCGAACGCGGAACAACAGGTATTTTAGGTCCTCCTAAAAACTATCGGGGTGATGAGCCCGGACGTGTGCACGATCATCCCGACCGTTCGCGATCACACCTGTCTCCGGGACTACGTCGAGAACGCCCGTTCCCATGGGTTTCCAACCGATCGGTTGTTCTTCTGCCTGGTCACCGAGGACCACTGTGACACCCAGGCCATGGCCGACCTCCTCGACGAGCTCGGTGTCGCCGGCGAGGTGTTCGCCGGATCCGACCGGGAAAAGTGGTTCAATACGAACGACGTCTCCCATTTTTCCCACCTCGTTCCCGCCCGAAGCCATGCCCAGACGAGTTTCGGATTGCTCTATCTATGGGCGAATGATTTCGAGTACGGTGTCTTCATCGATGACGACACGCTCCCACACCCCGAGAATGATTTCTTCGGCCGTCACCTCCGAAACCTCACCGAGTCGCACTCTCTCGACTGCATACGATCCGACACCCGATGGGTGAACGTCTTAGACCAGACGGGAACCGGCCTCTATCCGCGGGGGTTCCCGTACGGCGCGATGGGTGAATCGACGGAATCCGTGCGACGAGACGTAACCGATGTCGTCGTCAGCCAAGGGCTGTGGACTGATGTCCCCGACCTGGATGCCGTGCGGATCCTGATGGACGGCGACCTCAACGGCCGATCGCAAACGCGACTCACCGCGGGGGATTACGATCGGTCTTTCACCGTCGGCGACGGGAATTATCTCACGGTCTGCTCGATGAATCTCGCGTTTCACCGGCAGGTAATCCCAGCCTTTTACCAGTTCCCGATGGACGACAATCCCTGGGGAGTTGGTCGATTCGACGACATCTGGAGCGGTGTGGTGCTGAAACGAGCCTGCGACGTCCTCGATACGACGATTCTTTCGGGATATCCTTTGTGTCGGCACGAAAAGGTCCCGCGATCGACGTTCGACGATCTCGCGGCCGAAGCCGCTGGACTGGAACTCAACGAACACCTCTGGCGGATCGTCGACGACATCGGCGGGTCTGGTGCGTCGTATTCTGCAGTTTCGAGGGCGATCGCGTCACGACTCGCCGACGGGGACTGGTCATCGTATCGCAATGGTGAGTTCTTTAACCACGCTGGCGAATATCTCCATGACTGGCTCGATTGCCTCAACGCCCTGACGGCCAAGTCCATCCCGGCGTCTGACGATTAGAAACCGGTACCTATAAGCGTTTTAGGGCGACCTAATCTTATATATGGAACGTCCCCTGGCGACCCGGCGGACGCTGTTGAAGACGGGAGCCTTGATCGGGGCAGGGGGGCTATCGGGCTGTATCGGCGGCTCGGACCGCACCCCGTCCGGTCCCGTCGGACTCGAGTCGTTCAGGGGTTCCGGCCCGTTAGTCGAACAACGATCTGACCCTGGCGGGACGTCGATCTCCGAGTTACCGGACTTATCCGGGTCGCTCACGGTGTACCTCGGCGGGGGGGAGGGCGGACTGTATCTCGATCTGATCGACCTGTTCGAACAACACTATTCCGACTTCACCATCAGTCACCGGACGGCCTCCTCGTCCCAGCTGGCCAATACCCTGATCGAAGAACTCAACGGAAGCGGGAGCCCCGCCGACATGTTCTGGGCGGTCGATGCCGGAGCGCTCGGGATCGTCGCCGAGGAGGGCGGAACCGAAGCGCTATCGGACGACATCCTCGAACTAGTCCCGTCGGAGTTCCGAACCGACGCCTGGGTGAGCGTCTCTGGTCGGGCCCGGAGCATTCCCTACAACACCGATCAATTGGAGGATTCCGACATTCCGGACGACGTGATGTCATTCCCCGAGCAAGAACCCTTCAGAAGCTCCATTGGGTGGGCCCCAACGTACGGGGCATTTCAGTCGTTCGTGACCGCCATGCGCCTCCTGGAAGGCGACCAGCGGACGGTCGAATGGATGGAAGGGATGCTAGACCTCGGGGTTACAGATTATCCCGATGAGTTCCTCGTCAGTAACGCCGTGGCCGACGGCGAAGTCAGTGCCGGGTTTGCTAACCACTATTACGCGATCCGCGTCCAATCCGCTCGGCCGCGGGCCCCGATCGACCTTGCGTTTACGTCGAATGACGCTGGAGCTCTCGTCAACGTTTCCGGGGCGGAGATCATCCAGGATACGGCTAACGCCGACCTGGCCCAGAACTTCATCCGGCATCTCCTCTCGGCCGAAGCCCAGGAGTTCTTCGCCACGCGGACCTTCGCCTATCCGATGATACCCGAGGTCCAACCGGTTGGCGGGCTCCCGACGATCGACGAACTGGATCCTCCGTCCATCGATCTGACCGAACTCGCCGATATCCGAGGGACGCTGGAGTTGATGCGGGAAGCGGGGGTGCTGTGATTGGGCGCGGAGGAACTCGATCGGATCGGCGAACAGATAGGCGGTGCCGACGAGTCGACCGGCCTCCCCGTCGGCCTCACGTTGATCGGCGGGGCGATCGCCGCCGCCGTGTTATTCCCGATCACGTGGTTGGTACTGAGGGCCGTCGGCATCGGCGTCGATCGGATCGTCGAATTATTAGCCCAGCCGACCACTCTGGAAGTCCTGGTAAATAGCGTCCTGCTCGTTACGATCGTCACTGTCGGTTCCGTCGTCATCGGGGTGCCACTGGCGTATCTCACGGTTCAAACCGATTTGCCCGGTCGCCGGCTCGTCACGGTCCTCGTTTCACTCCCGTTAGTCATTCCGAGCTACATCGGAGCCTTCGCGTTCGTCTCAGCGTTCGGTCCCCGGGGTGCCCTCGCCGGGTTCCTCAGCCCGTTGGGTATCGAGTCGCTGCCTCCGATCTATGGGCTTCAGGGGGCCGCGCTCGTGCTCACGCTGTTCACCTATCCATATGTCTTCCTCACGACGAGGGCCGCGCTGCTCTCGTTCGACGCGACAATGGTAGAGGCTGCCCGGACGCTCAACCAGTCGCGGTGGGAGGCGTTCAAGCGCGTGACGCTCCCGCAGATCACCCCCGGTATCACTGCCGGGGCGCTACTCGTGGCGCTGTATGCGCTCTCCGATTTCGGAACGCCGGCCATCATGCACTACGACGTCTTTACTCGGGTGATCTTCGTCGAATACAACGCCTTCGGGCGTGATTTCGCCGCGCTGCTCTCGCTTCAGTTGTTGGCCGTTACGCTCGTGATCCTCTCGATCGAATCCAGGCTCAGCGGCGGCGACCGTGGGGCCTATGGGAGTCGGGGCTCCAAGCGGGCGGCCATTGTCAGACTCAAGGGCTGGATCGTGCTTTCCGTGGGCTTCGTGTCGCTGGTGGTTGCCCTGTGTCTGGTGATTCCCATCGGCATCCTGCTCATGTGGTTGACCCGGAACCCGCCCGGATACTCGGCCGGCGGTTTCGAGTTCTCGTGGGTGTTCGGGTGGAACTCATTCATGGCGGCGATCTTGGCGGCCGGTGCGGCGACGATCCTGGCCCTGCCGGTCGCGTATCTCTCCGCCCGGTATCGGTCGGTAGTAACGACGGCGATCGACCGGGCCACCTACGTCGGGTACGCCGTCCCGGGCATCGTCCTCGGGCTGGCGCTCGTGTATTTCGGTGCCACCTATGCGCCGTTCCTCTATCAGACCATTCCCCTCCTGATATTTGCCTACGTCGTTCGCTTTCTCCCACAGGCCGTTGGGTCAGTCAGGTCGTCCGTCCTCCAAGTCGACCCCAAGCTCCCGGAAGCAGCACGCACCCTCGGCCGGTCGAACCTCTCCGCGTTCCGATCGGTTACGCTCCCGCTCATCCTACCCGGGATCGTCGCAGGCGCGTCGCTCGTGTTTCTCACCACGATGAAGGAACTGCCTGCGACGCTCCTCCTTCGTCCGACAGGCTTTGATACCTTCGTTACGTATATTTGGCGTGTACAGGCCGCGGGCTATTACGGCGAAGCCGCGATCCCGGCGCTCGCGCTCGTCGTCATCTCCGGTATTTCGATGCTGGTGATCCTCGCCCGCGAAGGATATGGGGCCACTGTGTCGGTGGAGGATTCCGGCTCGATCACGGGGGACGAAAATGGCGAGTGAGCTCGTAGGAACTGAGGGCCCGACCGCGGGGGTGGAACCACCACGGAGCGGCGAGCCGGTGCTCAAACTAGTCGACGTATCCAAAGCCTACGGCCCGCAAACCGCCGTCTCCGACCTCTCGATCACCGTCCACGAGGGAGAACTGCTTACCCTGCTCGGCCCCTCGGGGTGTGGCAAGACGACTACTCTCCGGCTGATGGCTGGCCTCGAACGACCGACGAGCGGCACCATCCGCCTCCACGACAATCCGGTCGCCGGTGACGGCGAGTTCGTCGAACCCGAGGCACGGGGGGTGGGCGTCGTGTTTCAAGATTTTGCACTCTTTCCTCACCTGACGGTCCATGAGAACGTCGGGTTCGGGCTATCCGATCGCCCAAAAGCCGAGCGGAATAATCGCGTCCAGGAAATGCTCGAACTTGTCGGTCTGGAGGATTACGGGGATAGAATGCCCGACCAGCTGTCCGGTGGCGAGCGTCAACGGGTCGCTCTCGCCCGATCCTTAGCACCCGAACCGGCCATCCTCCTGCTCGACGAACCCTTCTCGAATCTCGATGTCCGCCTTAGGGTCGAAATGCGCGAGGAGGTGCGACGGATTTTAAAGGCCGCCGGCGTTACGGCCGTCTCGGTCACGCACGACCAAGAGGAAGCGCTCTCCATCTCGGACCGCGTCGCCGTGATGAACGATGGCCGGATCGAACAGACCGGACAGCCGGAGTCGGTGTTCCAACACCCCGAATCGCGGTTCGTTGCGGCGTTCCTCGGCCAGGCGAGCTTTCTGTCCGGACGGCTCGACGGAACGACCGTCCTCACGTCCATCGGCTCCTTCTCGTCGGATCAGTTAAAGGGGATTTCGGACGAATACGACGGGGCCGATATCGACGTCCTCGTCAGACCCGATGACCTCTCGGCGGCCCCAGCCGATCCTAACGAGATCAACGGCCGGATCGTCCATCGACAGTACACAGGACCGAACTTCATCTACCGGGTCGAACTCGGTAATGGCGATATCGTTCACTGTCAACACAATCACGTCGACGAGATGGAGATCGGCCAGCCGGTCCGGGTCGATCTGGACGCCGATCATTCCCTCGCCTGGTATCCGACCAGATAGATGGATCGCTACCGGGTCGGCGCGGTCGGCCTCGCGCTGCTCGCCGGGACGGTGGTCGCGATCACGGCGTTCGAACTGTTCCCCTACCACTCGCTGAATCACGACGAGGCCGTCTACCTCCAACAGGCCGAGATGCTTATCAACGGCCACCTTCGGCTCCGGCCTCCGGTCCCTGACGCCATGCGACCGTGGTTTTTCGTTAGTGATGGGTCAACCTTATATCCGAAGTATTCCCCCGTTCCGGCCGGCGTATTCGCAATTAGTCAGATGGTACTCGGAACTCCTCGGATGGCACTTGTGGGCGTTGCCATCCTCTCGATACTGATGACGTATGGGCTCGTGGAGACCGTTCTCGACCCCAGACACGGGCTCGTCGCCGCAGCCGTCCTCGCGACCTCGCCGCTGTTCCTGATCGATTCGTCGGTGTTTCTCCCGTACGCCGTGACCTTCGCGCTCGAACTCGGCTTTGCGCTGGCGTATGTGCGTGCCGTTCGAACCGGCCGGCCTGCGTACGGGGCCGTCGCCGGTGGCGCCATCGGGTTGGCCTTCTTCGCTAGACCATACACGGCAGTGCTCTTCGCGCTCCCGTTCATCGTCCACGCCGGCTGGCACCTCGGCAAGGGTTCAGATCGATGGACACTGGCCGGGGCGATCGGGCCAACGGCCATCATCGGTCTGGGTTTCGTGGCCCTGACGTTGGCCTACAATGCCCTCCTCACGGGCAATCCCCTGCGGTTCCCGTACGAGGCCTTCGCCCCCAGGGACGGAATCGGGTTTGGCCGGCGGGCCATTCTGGGCTATGAGCGGGTCTATACCCCAACGCTTGCTGTCAGGGCGACGCTGGAAAACCTGAGCGTCTATATCGGGCGATGGATCGCCGCTGGACCGTTCGGGTTCGTGATCGGGGTTGTCGGGCTCTACAGACTTCGAGACCTCAGGCTATGGACGAAACTCGAATGTGATCCGAACCCGTTCCCGCTGGTCATCGCTGGCATCATCCCGGCAGTCGTGATCGGCGAGGCCTACTTCTGGGGAACGGTGAACGTCCTGGGAGATCTCGCCGTGGGTGGGGACGGACTGATCGCTAGCCTCGGGCCGTATTATCACTTCGACCTCCTGCTGCCCACCGCGATGTTCATCGCCCTTGGAGGGCTCTATATTTGGGATCGGTTCCGGAGTGGGGTCAAAGATCGATTTCCGGAGCACGGATCGGCTGTAACCATCGGCACCATCGTCCTCGTCGCAAGTGCGACGGTGGTTATCACCGCCGGCATCGCGGCCCCAGCCGTGGGACGGAATGCCCGAGTAACGGACGCTTACGGTGCCGCATACGAGCCCGTGATCGATCGAGAATTCGACGACGCCGTCGTGTTGCTCCCCACACCATATGGCGACTGGCTCAACCATCCATTCCAGGTCCTCCGAAACGATCCAAGCTTTTCCGGAGACGTGGTATTCGCGATCCGTGGACAGTCGACTTGGGATCTCGTCGATCGGTACCCGGACCGATCGTTCTACCGGTACGGCTACCAGGGGAACTGGTTTCCGCTCGATGGATCGGTCACGCCGGTCCTCCAATGGACAGACATCGCCAGCGGCGATGGTTTGGCCCTCGCGATCAGGTTCGGTGTTCCTGACGAGGTAGATCGGGTGTCGGCGAGGGTCTCTAACGGCGATGCGGTGGCTTATTACTCCCTTGGGAGTCCCACGAAATCCACCGGATTTCGTCTCCAGCTCGATCCTGGAAACGCGAGCCTCTCCGGATCCGATCTGCGGGTGATTTCCGGTGATCCATTGCCGGTCTCGGGAACGCGGACGATCGATATCGAGATCTTCCTCACCACCGGTGCCAGCGGGTTCAGCTATGAACTCGCTGTCCCGATACGGTCGACAGGATCACAAGTGGAGGCCATGACGCCATCGCTCCAGGTGTGCCGTGAACCACGACTGTGCGATGGCGAAGCGGCCTACGTCCCGGGAACTCACCGGGAAGACGTCTGGATCGAAACGACGTTTTCAGGAACGTAACTGTCGGACCCGCTCTTCCAGCGAGACCTTGATGATCGATTTCGCTATGGCGATTCCGCCGGAAAAGGGATCCAACGTCGTTTCACCTAGCCGTTCGTCGTACTGGATCGGAACCTCGATAACCCGATAGCCACGGGCGATCGGCCGAAGCAGGAGTTCTGCAGAAAGGCCGGTGTTCTCCGACCAGTTGATCGACTCGATAACTTGCCGGTGATACGCCCGCATCCCCGTTGTCGTGTCCTTAACCCGGCGGCCGAGGAAGACGGACGAAACGATCGCGAACAGCCGGTTTCCGGCCCGGTTAAGGAACGGCATCGTCGTCGGGTTCTCAGAAAGTCGATCCCCGCTCACCACGTCGTAGCCATCGTTGATCAATTCGAGGAACTCCGGAAGTGCCTCCATCGGATAGGTGTCATCACAGTCGGTCGTCACGATAACCGGCCGTTCCGCCTCCATCAAGGCACGGTGAAGAGCGATCCCGTAGCCCTGGGGCGTCTGATCGATGACCGTAGCCCCGCGTTCTCGGGCGATTTCGGGGGTCCGGTCGTGGGATCCATCGACGCAGATCACCTCGGCCCGACCGTCAGTCACCGCCGAAATGTCGTCGAGGACGGCCCCGATAGCCGCTTCCTCGTTGTAGGTTCCCATCACGACCGCGACGTCATCGAAGGTATACTCCCGGTGACTCGATTGCGGTACCATTCAGGTCAACCCCCTCGTATTCGTATCATTGTATTGGTACCTTAGTGGGTGTATCGGGGTGGCCTGAAGATATAGCGAAATGCGGTTTATATGCTCGAAACCAAACAGGATACGGTCCCATTCCTTCCGACATAATCACTAATTTACTAACAGCCGATAGATATTTTCCTCGTAGACCTCCCGTACACGATCCCCCCAATTGTGAGTATAGGTGTCGATGATGTCGTCGGCGACATCCCCTCTGAGGTACTTGACGATGCCTCTGTCCCCGGTTCTGTCCCGCAAATGTGTCGTGAAAAAGTGTCTGAAATAGTGAGGGGTGACGTTCTCAGAAACGCCACCGCCCGACCGATACCAGCCGAACTCACGGGCATGCTTCTCAACCATGTGATGGACCATGTTCGGGGTGAGTCGGCGACCCCATCGCTTTTTCGTGTTCAGAAACACCCCGGTGCCCGAACCAGCGGGATCGGGTCTCACGGCAAGCCACCGGACCAATTCGGTCTCCAACTCGTCGTCGATCGGGATCACTGTGTTCCGCATTCGTTTGTTCGAGGCGGTCCGTTCTTCGCCATTGATCACCGCGCCTTGTTGCGGTTTTGAGGAAACGAATATCGAGTTCGGTCGCCCATGGAGCTCCGCCCGGACGTCGTTATATTCGTCTACCTCCTCGAGTTCGGCCAAATACACGTCTCGGACGTCGAGGTTACAGAGTTCGCCAACCCGAATTCCCGTCTTTAGCAGCGTCAGGATGACGACGCGTTCGAGGGGATGCTTGATCGACGAGATGAACGCCCCCATTTCATCGACGGAGAGGTCACGCCTGGTGGGATCCGTCGAGATGGACTCGCTCATTTCCTCCATGACTAACGCCATGGGGTTCTGTTCGAACTCACCGACCTGTCCCATGTATGAATAAAACCGATTGAGGTAGGACGCGTAGGAGGCCACAGTGCTTTCAGCCGAATTACGCCGGATCACGTGGATCCAACTCATGCAATCTCGGTACGTGGCCTCATTGAGACTCGTTACAGTTCCGTTAGGCCCGGTATCCTCAGCCCGGATAAACTCCTGAAATTGCCGGAGAACACGTTCATACGCCTCGATGGTCCGATCGGATCGACCATGGGTGGCCATGTCCTTTAGGAAGTACTCGATCGGTCCCGATTCTGCCGTGGATGTTCCGCTACTCATCGTTCGAGGCCAGGGTATACCCGCCGTTGCGCCCGCTATACCGGACTTTGTCGTCTCTTTGGAGGCGATCGAGAGTGTCCTCAAGCCGTTCTTCTATGTTCCCCGTTAGGACCTGGATAAGTTCATCCCAATCGGTGTAGTCAGCTTCGGACAGGGTTTCCAACACCTGACGCTCGAGGTCCGCTCCGGCAGTTTTCGATCCGTCGCTGGTGTCGACCGCTTGGTCGGTCGATAACAAATCACGACGGCCAGCCTGGACCATTTGTCGGACGAATTCGCTCTGGTTCATCCCGAGGTCGTTGGCGTCAGCCCCCCACTCTCGCTTTTGCTCCTCGGAAACGTAGACACGTATAGCCGATTGTTGGTCCTCCTGTTGTGTATCAGTCGACATATCAGGCCTGTCACACTCAAACACCATAAAAGTACTCCACATTCCATATAATATTTTTTAGATTGAATCAAGTCAACCTATTTTCTGGTGTTAGAGGATTATATATTGATTTACAGGGTTCTTTTTAAGATTGCCACCTGTTAATCAATATAAAATATTCCAAACCTCGGGAAGTTACAACCCAGGTTTCCCAACGCAAACCCCAGGGGTAGGATGCCGAAAACCGGTCTCGATTGGATTTCCGATCAAGGGCTGGAGGTGGACTCCTTAATCGCCAAGCGTCGATCCTCTTGCCCCGGGAGTACGTTTTCGACGTTCGTGAGGCCGTCGGAGAGAAAGGGTGGAATATCCGAATACGGAGTAAGATGAATTCTGCAGGGGGTTGGGATTATATCGGAACGATTCGTCGCTTCGAACGAATCGAAACGGACTACACTTCCCATCAGGAGATTCGCAAAAGCTCGAATGTCATCAACTCCCGGTGGTTTGATTGCCGTCGGAGCTCGATTCAGTGTAGTTAGTCGGTGAGCCCTCACGAAGTTTTGAAACCGTCCTGTCACAAGGGTAGAAATCTCAACGGCACCTCGGATGGTAGAATGAGCCAACTGGAAATTCCAGACTCCCGCGAGATTGCAGTAATAGGTAGTTAATATCTATTTGGGTTACGACATATCTATCGGTCAATGTTTTGTGCCGAACTCATAAACTGTATTTCGCTATATATTCACGGGGGCCCAGACATTCATGATCTATAGTAATCTAACCTATATTTTGGGCCATATCTCACTAATCAGCGATCGGAAGCACGAGCGTGTTATCCTCGCGTTCGAACTCGGTTCCAAATTCTGCCGATAAATCTCGCACTCGTTGCCGACTCCAATCGGCCCCCGCTGGGTCGGCCTCGTGGACGGCATAGTCGTCAATCTCCGTCGGGAATAATCGAAGCGACTCCAATTCGCCCCCGTCTGAAACATCGAGCTCGTAGAGAAATCCCCTATCGTTTCGTAACTCGTCGTCGACGGCGTAATCGTCGATGAAGTCCCCGGTGTCGTACATGATCAGCGAACCGGCGTAGGTTTCGATACCCTGGAAAATGTGGGCACTGTGGCCATGGATGACGTCGACGCCCCGATCGACCAGCCAGTGGGCGAACTCCCTGAATTCGTCCGGTGGCCGTTCGACCATGTTCGGTCCCCAATGGAGCGATGCCACGAGGATGTCCGGGTCGCCGTCGATCAAAATGCCGATGATCTCTTCGAACGTCGCTTTCACTTCATCGTCGTTCGGTGAGATATCAGCGTAGGCGACACCGGGTGACTCCTCGTCCGCACCGTACTCGGGGGTGTTGTCCGTGGCGGCGACGACGCCGATGTCGAGTTCGCCGACTCGAACGAACGCGGGTTTCCATGCCGCATCGATATCGGCGCC
This sequence comes from uncultured Halobacteriales archaeon, assembly GCA_964404815.1. Taxonomy (GTDB): domain Archaea; phylum Halobacteriota; class Halobacteria; order Halobacteriales; family Hikarchaeaceae; genus CAYOLR01. The sequence goes on along the minus strand of CAYOLR010000010.1, from coordinate 3,855 downwards.
AGCACCGGCGTGGTCGATATTGGCCCCGTCCAGGGCATCGATGGTATCGAGAAGGGCAACCTCGCCGAAGTCCATGAGGTGGTTGTTCGCCAATGCGGCGAAATCCACCGTTGCTTCCTCAAGTGCGGAGACCGCCCAGCCGGGATCCGCCCGGAAATGGAACGGGCGGTAGGTCCGCTCCCAACGCGTTCCCCGGGTCGAGAGGCAACACTCGAGGTTGATGAACAGGCCATCGAGCGATCGCAGCCGATCGAGCAGGTTGCCCCAAACCGCCGAATCGGGCCGGCGTCGTTGGTGGCGGTCGACCTGCCGGCCCAGCATGACATCGCCGGTGAAGCCGAGCCGATAGGTCATGGTGTCGGATAGGTCCGAAACTGCAAAAACCTTGAGCGGAACCCGTCGCCTTTTCAAGCAGACGGTTCCGCGTACGGTGGCGATTCCGACTGGATGACGTCGGCGAGGCCGCCGAGTTCGTTCGCGAGAAGCACGATGAAGTCATCGAGAGTGACGATACCCGCCAGGACGTCGCCGTCCATGACCGGTACCCGACGGACGTTCTCCTCACGCATCCACGTGATCACGTCGAAGAGCCCATCGTCGACATCGACAGTGAACAGATCCCCCGTCATTATCTCCCGAGCGGTCATCTCTGCCGGGTCGGCGTCCACCCCGAGGACGTCGATCGCGAGGTCGCGGTCCGTGACGATACCGAGCGGTGTCTCTCCCTCAGTGACGACGACGCTCCCGACCGAGTTATCGGCCATGGCTGTCGCCACTTCGAGAATGGTCGCTTCAGGGTCGACGGTCACGACATCGGTTCTGGCGAGCGCGTGAATGGTCATTTGATTCCCACCGGTCGTACCTACAGCCCAGAGGCCGAAATACCGTGCTGCCGATTCCCGGAGGATGAGAACGTGTCGGGAACGGTATCCTGATAGCGATCCCGTGAGCAGAGATGGCATGGACGTGACGATCAGGCGCTCGACGGTAGCGGGCGAAGCCCGGGCGCCGGCGTCGAAGAGCTACACCCATCGAGCGGTATTGGCAGCCGGGTATGGGGACGGTGCCCTGTTGAACGGGCCGCTCATCAGTGCCGACACGCGAGCGACGATGCGGGCCGTCGACGCCTACGGCGGCGACGTCAGGGAGAGCGCGGGTGGTGTCGTCGTCGAGGGATTCGGCGGTCGGCCGGTGGTCCCCCCGGACGTGATAGATTGTGGCAATAGCGGGACGACGATGCGGCTGGTGACCGCGACGGCCGCGCTCGCCGATGGCACCACCGTCCTGACTGGCGACGAATCCCTCCGGTCACGCCCTCAGGGCCCGCTCCTTGACGCCATCGGCCAGCTCGGCGGAACCGCCCGGGGGACCCGTGGTGACGGCCGGGCGCCCCTCGTCATCGATGGCCCGATCCACGGCGGCTCGGTCTCGATCCCCGGTGACGTTTCTTCTCAGTTCATCACTGCGCTCCTCATGGCCGGTGCCGTCACGAACGAGGGGATCGACATCGAACTCGAAACGGAGCTCAAATCGGCCCCCTACGTCGATATTACCCGGGAAGTACTGACGGCGTTCGGCATCGATACCGACGAGCACGCGGCCGGATTCTCGGTCGATGGCGGCCAGTATTACGAACCGCCCGACGGCGAGTACAGCGTGCCCGGTGACTTCTCCTCGATTTCGTACCTCGTCGCCGCCGGGGTGCTCGCCAGCGAGTCCGGCTTGACGATACAGCGGGCCTATCCCGGGGCCCAGGGCGACACCGCGATCGTCGATATCGTCGGGAGGATGGGTGGCGATATCGAGTGGGACCGAACGAACGGGTTGATCACCGCCAGTCGATCGCCGCTCGAGGGGACAACCGTCAACGTCGGTGACACCCCCGATCTACTCCCGACCATCGCCGTGCTCGGGGCCGCCGCCGAGGGGACGACCAGGATCACCAACTGCGAACACGTCAGGTACAAGGAAACCGATCGAGTGGCCGTGATGGCCGACGCGCTCGAGGGGATGGGCGTCTCGGTGACGGAGGAGACGGATTCCCTGACGATCCATGGCGACCCATCGGGCCTCGCCGGCACGACGGTTGATGGGCGGGGTGACCACCGGATCATCATGGCGATGGCGATCGCCGGCCTGGTGGCCGACGGCGAAACCACCATCCAGGGGGCGGAACACGTGGACGTCTCCTTCCCGGGATTTTTCGACATCCTCTATGAGCTCGGGGCGAACGTGGTCACCTGAACCGTCGAGCGTTTTATCGGGTCGAGTGCCGACCTGACACCGTGAACCGGGACGCGGTCGAGCGGAAGTTGATCGATGTTCACGGCGACGACGGGTACCTGTACCCTGATTACGACGGGTACTGTGTCGCAAACGTCCCGGGAAGCCTGTTGTCGCGGTTGGGGGCGGAAACGGCCGATCGGCTCCCGGGCGACGCCATGCCCGAGATGGCGGATGGCGCCGACATTGTGCTCGTCTTCCTGATCGACGGGTTCGGCTACCGGTTATGGCGCCGCTTCGAGTCGGAGTACCCGCTGTTGGCCGCCTTCGACGACCGGGGGTCCGTCACGCCGTTGACCTCGGTGTATCCGTCCGAAACAGCCGCCGCGATGACGACGATCCATACCGGGTTGTTCCCCTCGGAGCACCGCCTGTTGGGCTGGTTTCAGTACCTGGACGAGGTCGACTTGACGGTGGCCAGCCTGCCGTTCCTCACTGCCGATGGGACGCCGGCAGCGGACCGGAAACCGGCTGCCGATCCCTCGATGCTGTTCGATGGGGTGGCACTCTATGATCGGGCCGTCGAGGTGAACTCCGCCGTCGTCCAACCGAGCGACGTCGTCACCTCGGGCTATTCTAGGTTGGTGACGACCGGGGCCGAATCGGTAGGATACGGCTCCTTGACAGAGCTACCGGGAATTATCGGGGACACCGTCAACCACATCGACGACCCGGCGTACGTCTTCGCCTATCTGCCACAGATCGACGCAGCGGGCCATCAGGTCGGAACCCGTGACGATCGGTTCCACGACACCCTGGATTCGGTCGTTTCCACGGTCGAATCCGCCGTCAGCGGAATCGACGACTCGGTCGCGAAACGGACACTGGCCGTCATCATGGCGGATCACGGACTCGTCGACACCATCCCCGAGTCCAATATCGACCTCAACGACATTGAGGGGCTCTGGGAGCACCTCCGTCGCGACCCGGACGGACGGCCGATCCCGCCGTTCGGGAGCGCCAGGAACCTCCACCTGCATCTCGACAGCGACGGGATCGATCCGGTCGCCGAACGCCTGTCGTCGTTGGATGCCGTTGTCATGAGGAAGACCGAGGCGATCGACCGGGAGCTGTTCGGACCCCCGGGATACGGCTCGGCCTTCGAGCGGCGCTGTGGCGACCTGATCGTGAGCCACTGGGATCGAGCCCTCTGGCATCGGGAACGGGAACGGACGTTCGTGAGCCATCACGGTGGCTTACATCCCGACGAGATGCTGATCCCGTTGGCCACCGCCCAACTCTCGCGGCTCACCGACTGAACGAGGCTAATAAAGTCTTAATGGCCCGTCCCTTCAGGGAATACCATGAATGGGAATCGTTTCGGCCGGCTCTTCCAGGTGACGACATTCGGGGAGAGCCACGGCGAGGCTATGGGGTGTGTGGTCTCCGGGTGTCCGGCGGGCCTCGAACTGGCCGAGGATGACATCCAGCGGGAGCTCGACCGGCGACGGCCCGGCCAGTCCATGATCACGACCAGCCGCGACGAACCGGACTCGGTTTCGATCAAGAGCGGCCTCCAGGACGGCTACACGACGGGGACGCCCATCGGGATGGTCATCCAGAACAAGGACG